>CAYMTM010000403.1:0-1515 GCA_964393375.1 uncultured Rhodospirillaceae bacterium | reverse complement strand
CTAGAGTCCGGCCATGGCCAATGCGTCCATTGCCCCTGTCCATGTGATCGGCGGCGGCCTTGCCGGCAGCGAGGCGGCTTGGCAGCTCGCGCAGGCGGGCGTGCCGGCCGTCCTGCACGAAATGCGGCCCGCGCGCGGCACCGAGGCGCATGTCACGGGCGCGCTGGCCGAACTCGTCTGCTCGAACTCGTTCCGCTCGGACGACTGGCGCAACAATGCGGTAGGCCTGCTGCACGCGGAGATGCGGCGCTGCGGGTCGGTGATCCTGGCGGCGGCCGACGCCAGCAAGGTTCCGGCGGGCGGCGCGCTGGCGGTCGACCGGGTCGGCTTCGCCGGGGAGGTAGAGCGGCGCCTGTCGGCCGAACGGCTGGTGGAGATCCGCCGCGAGGAGATCGCCGGCCTGCCGCCCGAGAACTGGGACAGCGTGATCGTGGCCACCGGCCCCCTCACCTCGCCGGCCCTGGCCGAAGCGGTGCGCAGCGTGACCGGCGCGGACTCGCTGGCCTTCTTCGACGCCATCGCGCCGATCGTCCACAAGGAGTCGGTCGACCTGTCCAAGGCCTGGTTCCAGTCGCGCTATGACAAGTCGGGTCCAGGGGGAGACGGGTCGGACTACATCAACTGCCCGCTCGACAAGGCGCAGTACGAAGCTTTCGTAGCTGCGCTGCGCGCCGGCGAGAAGACCGAGTTCAAGGACTGGGAAAGGAACACGCCCTATTTCGAGGGCTGTCTGCCGATCGAGGTGATGGCGGAGCGCGGACCCGAGACCTTGCGATTCGGGCCGATGAAGCCAGTGGGCCTTACCGACCCGCACACCGGAAGGCGCCCCTACGCGGTGGTGCAGCTGCGCCAGGACAATGCGCTCGGCACGCTCTACAACCTCGTCGGCTTCCAGACCAAGCTGAAGCACGGCGAGCAGCTGCGCATCTTCCGGACCATTCCCGGCCTCGAGAAGGCCGAATTCGCGCGCCTCGGCGGCCTGCATCGCAACACCTATATCGACAGCCCGCGCCTGCTGGACCGCACGCTGCAGCTCAAGGCCATGCCGCGGCTGCGGTTCGCCGGGCAGGTGACGGGCGTGGAGGGCTATGTGGAGAGCGCGGCGATCGGCTTGCTGGCCGGGCGCTTTGCCGCCGCCGAGCGCCTTGGCCGCGCGACCGCCCCGCCGCCGCCCACCACCGCCCTCGGCGCGCTGCTCAATCATATCACCGGCGGGCATCTTGGCCGGACGATCGAAGCCGGACCGCGCAGCTTCCAGCCGATGAACGTCAATTTCGGCCTGTTTCCCCCGCTGGATGCAGGAGCGGGACCCGTGGTCAGGGCCGGGCGCAAGCCCGCGATGGCCGAGCGTGCGCTGCGCGACCTTGACCGCTGGCTGGGCGGCGACATGGGCGAAGTCGCGACTGGTGGCGGCTCCCTTCAAACGCTCAATAGCGGCCTGTCAGCGCAGACAGGGTAACGCGCCAGGCCGCCAGCGGCGGGCGTTCGGCCACCGCCGGTGCGAACACGTCGAAG
>CAYMTM010000402.1:0-1536 GCA_964393375.1 uncultured Rhodospirillaceae bacterium | reverse complement strand
CCGAGGGGCTGGCGTTCCGGCGCTACGACGCGCGACCCGGCACGGTCTATCTGGTCCGCCCGGATCAGCACATCTGCGCCCGCTGGCGCACGCCCGATCCGGCGGCCATCGCGCCGGCGCTGGATCGTGCGCAGGGGAAACTGCCATGACCGCCAAGCTGAACGACAAGCCGAACATCGAGACCCCCGACGCCTTCTATGCCGAGCTGATCGCGCTTCATCGCGGGCTGAGCGAGGAGCAAAGCCGGCTGGTGAACGCGAAATTGATCCTGTTGCTCGCCAACCAGGTCGGCGACATCGGCGTATTGCGCGCTGCGATGGCGGCGGCGCGCGAGGACGCCGGCTAGAGCCTCGACGCGCCGCCGCGTCGCAGCACGCTCTCGCGATAGGCGATGTAGCTGGTGCTGGCGACGATCATCGCGCCGCCCATCCAGGTCCAAAGACCCGGGACTTCGGCGAACACGAACATCCCGATCAGCGCCGCCCAGATCAGCCGCAGATACTCGAACGGCATCACGACCGCCACCTCGGCCTCGCGCAGCGCCTGGTTGAAGGCGGTCTGCGCCAGCGTACCGATCACCGCGATAGCCGCGAGCCACAGGAACTGGCCGAGGCTCGGCCATTGCCACACGAACAGCGCGGGCACCAGCGTGATCGGGGTCAGCAGCAGATTCATGTAGGCGGTGATCGTCCAGCTCGAGTCCGTGCGCGACATTGCCTTGATCAACAACAGTGCGGCGGACCACGCGACCGCCGAGGCCAGCACCAGCATCTCGCCGGGGCCGATCTGGGCGACGCCGGGTCTGACGATCGCCAGCACGCCCAGGAATCCAGCGACCAGCGCCAGGGTGCGGCGCAGGCGGATGCGCTCGCCAAGGAACAGGACCGCGCCCAGCGCGGCGAAAAGCTGCGAGGTGAAACCCAGCGCCGTGACCGTCGCAAACGGCGCCATCGACAGGCTGGTGAAGTAGCAGAGCATCGCCGCCGCGTTCACCGCTGCGCGTGCGAGGTGCAAGCCGGCATTGCTTGTCCGCAAGGCCCCGAAGCCGATGCGCATGAACCAACCGACCAGCAGGAAAATCCCGAGGAAGTTGCGGAAGAAAGCGATCTCGAACGGGTGTATCTCGGCCGAGAGCTGGCGGATCATCATATGCATGACGGCGAACAGCGGGGTCGCCAGCAGGATCCAGCCGATCCCGCGCACGACCGAGCCGCGCGGGACGGGCCTGGCCGTGGAACCGGCTGTTTTCGTCGCATCGACGGGCGCCGTCTGACGGTCGTCGCGCACGGGGCTTGGCGGCCTCCTCCATCCGGGTCCGGCGCACTATAGGGGTCCTGCGCCGTGACGCGATAGGTTGACGCCCTGCCGCCAGGGCCGATAATCGCTGCAAGGAGTAGCAAGCGTTGCGCTTGGCGGTCTTGATGCTGTGCCTCGGACTGGCTGCCGCGCCCGGGACCGGCCTCGCGGGTGGGGAGTTGGTGCGATTCCGGATCGTGGGCGGCAACGCAATCCCGGAGCCGCTGACCGGCGGGCCCG
>CAYMTM010000401.1:0-1547 GCA_964393375.1 uncultured Rhodospirillaceae bacterium | reverse complement strand
CGCCAACGAGCGCGCCGCGGCCGGCAACGCCGTCTTCCATCTCGAAGTGGGCCAGCCCTCGACACCCGCGCCGCGCGGCGTCATCGCGGCCGCCCGACGCGCGCTCGACGGCGACCGGCTGGGCTACACCGAAGCGCTCGGAATTCCCACTCTGCGCCAGCGCATCGCGCTTCACTATCGCGAATGGTACGGGATCGAACTCGACCCGGCGCGGGTCGTCGTGACCACCGGTTCGTCCGGAGCATTCCTGCTCGCCTTTCTCGCCGCCTTCGACGCGGGCGACCGCGTGGCGCTCGCAGCGCCCGGCTACCCGGCCTACCGCAACATCCTGACGGCACTCGGCGTGGAGCCCGTCCTGCTGCCGGTCGGCGCCAACACGCGCTTCCAGCCCACGGCGGCGCTGCTCGATGCCTTTCTCGACGACAACGCCGGCCGCCTCGACGGCCTGATCGTCGCCAGCCCGTCCAATCCGACCGGCACGATGCTCGACCGCCAGGCACTGGCGGATCTGGCGGCGCTGTGCAGGCGGCGCGGCATCAGGCTGGTGTCGGACGAAATCTATCACGGCATCACCTACGGCGAGAGCGGCACCAGCGCACTGGGCCTGTCGGACCAGGCAATCGTCATCAACAGCTTCTCCAAGTACTTCTCCATGACCGGCTGGCGGCTGGGCTGGGTGGTCCTGCCGGCGGACCTGATCCGGCCGGTCGAATGCCTGTCTCAGAACCTGTTCATCTCGCCGCCCAGCCTGTCGCAGTTCGCCGCGGTCGCCGCCTTCGACTGCCACGACGAGTTGCGTGCCAATGTCCAGCGCTATGCCGCCAACCGCGCATTGCTGCTCGAGCGGCTGCCGCGCGCGGGGTTCGAGCGGATCGCGCCTGCCGACGGCGCCTTCTACCTCTACGCGGAGGTCGATCATCTGACCCCGGACAGCCACGACTTCTGCCGGCGCATGCTGGCGGAAACCGGCGTCGCCGCCACGCCCGGCACCGATTTCGACCCCCAGCGCGGACATCGCTACGTGCGTTTCTCCTTCGCGGGCTCGACCGCGGACATGGAGGCTGCCGCCGCCCGGCTGATCGCTTGGCGCGGCGGACGCTAGCGCGACGTCAATTCCCGTTCTGGGTCAGGCGCTGCCACCAGCCGCGGCGCGCGGCAGCCGGCTTGGGCGTGGTCTCGTCGACCACGACCACGTTCGCCGGCACGCTGGCGCGCGGCTCGCGGGTCGGCGTCTCCCGGGCCGGCGAGGGCTCCGGCAGCGCAGGCGCAGCGGCGACCGGCTCGATCCGTTCCGACTCGGGCGCCGCCGGGGGCGGCGCGGGCGGATGATCGTCCGGCGAAAGCGGCCAGGGCGCGTCGCGGGTTGGCGCCGGCTCCAGGACGCGCTGCTGTTCGAGGTCGGCCGGGTCGCGCGGCCATGCCGGCACATCCCCGCCCGGGGCCGCCACCCCAGGCGGTTGGTCCTGGCGGCCGGGATGAAGCCCATCGTCGGCTTGCACGCCTTGGTCGTAGGCGCCCTCCTGGCCCTGCTCGCGCCGGCCGCGGCG
>CAYMTM010000400.1:0-1648 GCA_964393375.1 uncultured Rhodospirillaceae bacterium | reverse complement strand
ATAGCGCAAAGAACGGCGTGATCAGGCATGGCTCGCACTTCTCCGCCTTCGCCGCCTCCTCGTCCAGAAGCGGCATGAGGCGATCTAGCGTATCCCAGTCGCACGCGCTCTGCGCGACTTGCGCCAGTTGCACGGAGGCCTTGCGGAACCCGGGGTTCGCGGCGAGCGCGCGGTTGAGCGCGGCGGTCGCTTCGGCGGGCCGGCGGGCATGGTAGTAGGTGACGCCGAGGTTGTAGTGCAGCTCGGCCAGGTCGGGCCGGCGCTCGACCGCGCGCTCGAGCATCGCCGCCGCCTCGCCGAATTGGCCGTCCGCGCGGCGCTCCAGCGCCAGCGCCAGCTCGGCCTCGATCTGCGCCGGATTGATCGCCAGCGCCTTCCGCCAGCATTCGAGGGCCTCCGCGCGCCGGCCGCGCTGGCTCAGGAGGTTGCCGAGATTGCACCACAGGCCCGGATGGCGCGGGTGGCGGGCCAGCGCCTGGCGCAGCGCCGCCTCGGCCTCCGCCGGCGCGCTCGGCGCGAGCAGCGCGCCGAGTTCGATCCAGGCGTCGGCCTGCCCGGGCGCCAGTTCCAGCGCACGGCGCAGATGCGTCTCGGCCGCCCGGCGGTCGCCGCTCATCGCCAGCGCTTTGCCCAGGGCCTGGTGGCCGCCCGCGTGGGCGGGCTTGGCCTCGAGCAGGCGGCGCATGACGGCGATCCCGCCTTTGAGGTCGCCCTCCTCGAGCAGGCAAAGCCCGTAGGCGAACTGCGCCTCGGCATCGGCGGGATGCTGGCGCAGCGCGCGTTCGTAGAGCGGGCGCGCCTCGCGCCGCCGGCCGGCGCGGTGGAGCGCGAGCGCCTGGGCCAAGCTCACGGCTCCAGCCTCACCGGCGAATTCTACTTCTGCGCGGTGCTGACGCGCAGCTGCCTGGCGCGGCTGAGGATCGAGTTCTCAAGGTCGGTGGCGGTCTGCGCCTCGACCGGGGCATCCGCCCACGCGCCGGACGAATCGCGGGTCTGCTTGAAGACGGCCGCCCGCACGCCGTCGGCGCGCAGGTCGCGGCCAAGGATGAACACGTTGACCTTGAAACGCTCGCCGGGGGATTCCGCCGGGCTGTACCATTCCGTGATGATCACCCCGCCGAACGGATCGGCCGAAGCCAGGGGCATGAAGGAGATCGTGTCGAGCGAGGCGCGCCAGAGATAGCTGTTGACGCCGACGCCGCCTCCGCCCCCGCCGCTCTGGTCTTCCTTGCCGCCGCCCCCGAACAGGGTCAGGCCGTCGGATCCGAAAATTCCGGATTCATCTTTCTTAACAAGAGTTTGGCCTTTCCCCCGCGCCTTGCTGGAAGTGTAGGTATTGCGATCGTCCACGGTTTCCAGCCCGCCGCTGCAGGCGCCGAGCACCGCGGCCGCGGCGACCAGGGCAAGGGCCAGGACGGAACCAGGCGTGCGTGCGTTCATCCGACGGTCGTTCCTCGAAGTTCAGCCACCCCCGCGCCGGCACTGGCGAGAATGATACCGGGCAGGCTCCGGGCGAACAACATTGTGCCCATACAAAGACCCAGGTTCTTGGCGAAATTGGGGCCGCCAGCCATAGCGCGTCGCCAACTAACCCGTTGCAATTCTATCACAATGGGAAGAATTGGACACAGGTTGTTTAGGTAGTTGT
>CAYMTM010000399.1:0-1698 GCA_964393375.1 uncultured Rhodospirillaceae bacterium | reverse complement strand
GAAACTGGCGGCCAAGCGCATCCTGGGCGGCGTGCCGGTCCAGCGGTTCTATCCGGACGAGCCGGCGCTCAAGGACCTGCTGCTGGTGGCGGTGACCGAAACCGCGAGCAAGGACGACATGGACAAGCTGATCGCGGCGCTGCAGGAGATCGTGCGATGAGCAATCCCCACGGCACCATCACCGGCAACCGGGGCCTGCAGCTCGAGGAGAAGCTGATCTTCGAGCAGGGCGTGGAGGGGCGCTCGGGCGTCGACCTGCCCGAGCTGCCGGAGGTCAAGGGCAGGCTGGGCGGGCTGGAACGGCACGGGCCGATCGGCCTGCCGGGACTGAGCGAGCCGCAGGCGATCCGCCACTACACGCGCTTGAGCCAGAAGAATTTCGCGATCGACGCGGGCATGTACCCGCTGGGGTCGTGCACCATGAAGCACAACCCGCGCCTGAACGAGAAGGCCGTGCGCATGCCGGGCTTGGCCGACCTGCATCCGATGCAGCCCATCTCGACCGTCCAGGGCGCGCTGGCGCTGATCGACACACTCGCGCATTGGCTGAAGACGCTCACGGGCATGCCGGCGGTCGCCATGTCGCCGGCCGCCGGCGCGCAAGGCGAACTCTGCGGCGTCATGGCGATCAAGGCGGCGCACGAGGCCAGGGGCGACCACCAGCGCACGGTGATCCTGGTGCCGGAATCGGCGCACGGCACCAATCCCGCCACGGCGGCGGCCTGCGGCTACGCGGTCGAGGCGATCCCCGCGAACGACCGCGGGCGCGTCGACCTCGACGCCTTCAAGAAGGCGCTGGGACCGCACGTCGCCGGCATCATGATCACCAACCCGAACACCTGCGGGCTGTTCGAGAACGATATCGTCGAGATCGGCAAGGCGGTGCACGCGGCGGGCGGCTATTTCTACTGCGACGGCGCCAATTTCAACGCCATCGTCGGACGCGTGCGGCCGGGCGATCTCGGCATCGACTGCATGCACATCAACCTGCACAAGACCTTCTCGACGCCGCATGGCGGCGGCGGGCCCGGCAGCGGGCCGGTCGTGCTGTCGGCCGCGCTCGCTCCCTACGCGCCGCTACCTTTCGTGGTGCATGGGCCGAACGGGTTCAGGCTGGTCGAGGAAGCGAAGGGCGAGGGGGCCAAGGCATTCGGGCGCCTCAAGGCCTTTCACGGCCAGATGGGCATGTTCGTGCGTGCGCTGGCCTACATGATGAGCCACGGCGCGGACGGCATGCGCCAGGCCTCCGAGGACGCGGTGCTCAACGCCAACTACGTGCTGGCGCGCCTGAGCGACGTGATGACCGCGCCGTTCCCCGGCCCCTGCATGCACGAGGCGCTGTTCGACGACCGTTTCTTGAATGGCTCGGGCGTCACCACCCTCGACATCGCCAAGGCGCTGATCGACGAGGGCTTCCACCCCATGACCATGTATTTCCCGCTGGTGGTGCACGGGGCGCTCCTAATCGAACCGACCGAGAGCGAGACCAAGGAGACGCTCGACCAGTTCATCCAGGTGATGCGCGGCCTGGCCGAGCGGGCGAAGAAGGGCGACGCCGATTTCTTCCACCAGGCTCCGCGCCTGACCCCGCGCCGCCGCCTGGACGAGACGCTGGCCGCCCGCAAGCCGATCCTGCGCTGGCGCCCGCCCCCGACGGAGCGCCAGGCGGCGGAGTAGGGCGTCACATCGGCTGAAAGG
>CAYMTM010000398.1:0-1724 GCA_964393375.1 uncultured Rhodospirillaceae bacterium | reverse complement strand
GCCGATGTTCTGTTCGGCGAGCAGGACTGCCGTGCCGCGGCGCGCAACGTCGCGCAATTTGCCGAGGAGTTCGCCCACCAGGATCGGGGCAAGACCAAGCGACGGTTCGTCGAGCACGAGCAGCTTCGGCGCGCTCATCAGGGCCCGGGCGATCGCCAGCATCTGCTGCTGGCCGCCGGAAAGCTGCCAGGCGGACGTCGTCGCTTGCGCCTTAAGCTGCGGGAACAGGGCGAAGGCCGACTCGATGCGGCGTCTGCGTTCGTCCCGGGGGGCAAAGCACGCCACCTGCAGGTTGTCGCCAACCGACATTGCCGGGAACACACGCCGGCCGGCGGGGCAGTAGCCGATGCCGAGCCGGGCCCGGCGATGCGGCGGCAGAGCGGCGAGATCGCTGCCGTTGAAAAGAATTGTGCCGGAGGCCGGCGCCACCTCGCCGATGATCGCCCGGATCGCCGTGGTCTTGCCGGCGCCATTGGCGCCGAGCAGCGCCAGGATCTCCCCCGCACGAAGGTCGAAGTCGATCGGCCCGCCTTCCTGTGGCCTGAGCCATACCGCCCGGAATTCGAGGACGCTCACGGCCTTTTTCCCAGATAGGCGGCGACGACCTGCGGATCGGTTGTCACCGCCGACGGCGCTCCGTCCGCCACGACCCGTCCCTCGACCATGCAGATCATTCGGGGAACAAGGCGGCTGAGAAAGGCGACGGAATGCTCGATGACCACGATCGCCACGCCCCCGCGGTTCAGAACTGCCAGAATCTCCCGCAACTCGTCCTGTTCCGCCGGGGTCAACCCGGCCGCCGGCTCGTCGAGCAGGAGCAGGCGCGGATCGCCCATCATCGCCCGGGCGATTTCGACCCGCCGGCGCACCCCGCCCGGCAGCAGGCCCGGCCGCCGCAGCGCCAGCGATCCCACCCCCGTCAGCCGCAACACGCGCAGCGCCGCGCTTTCCACCGCAGGCGCAGCAAGACCGGCAGCAAGACCGGCGACGGCAACGTTGTCGAGCACGGTCAGGTCATCGACCAGCCTTGGCGTCTGGAAGCCGCGCCCGATCCCCGCCCGCGCGATGTGCCAGGCCGGCTGGCCGGCGATGTCATGGCCCGCATAGACGATCCGCCCGGCGTCGGACCGGTAGAGACCGGAGACGACGTTGATCAGGGTGGTCTTGCCCGACCCGTTCGGTCCGATGATGCCGACCAGTTCGCCCGCCCCGATCTCGAGGTCGACGCCCGCGAGTGCCGTCACGCCGCCGAATTTCTTCGCGACGCCCTGGAGCCGGAGGATCGTGCCGGATGTTCCCGCCGCGCTTCGCTCCACGGACGGCGACCGCGGCTCCTCGAGCGCGGAATCGCCAAGCCCCGGTTTCATCAGGCGTTCGACGACTCCGGCAATTCCCTCCGGCGCGAAGACGATGACGGCGAGCAGGCAGGCGCCATAGGCCGCGAGATACCAGGGGCCGATGCCGCGCAGCATTTCGGGAAGATGCACGAGCAGGACGGCGCCGACGATGGCGCCGGCGATCCTCGCGCGCCCGCCGATCACGACCATCGACAGGCAGGCGACCATCACGGGAAATTCGAGCACTTCCGGCGAGACGATGCCCAGCAGGTGGGCGTGCAAGGCTCCCGCCAGCCCCGCGCATCCCGCGGCGAACAGGAACGCCGCGAAGCGGAGCCTGCCGGTGTCGATGCCGAGCGACTCCGCGGCGATCGGGTCGTCGCGCAC
>CAYMTM010000397.1:0-1731 GCA_964393375.1 uncultured Rhodospirillaceae bacterium | reverse complement strand
GATGGCGCTGCGGCGGCCGTCGCCGCGCGCGAGGTCGTGGACCGCGCGCGCCGGGCGGGGGTCCGGCGCATGGTGACGATCTGCACGCGCGTCAGCCAGTTCGACAGGGTCCTGGCGGTCGCCGAGCGCTTCGACGACGTGGTCTGCACCGTCGGCGTGCATCCCCACGAGGCTGCCGTGGAGGCCGACACCGACACCCGCCGGCTGGTCGAACTCGCCAGGCACCCCAAGGTGGTGGGCATCGGCGAATCGGGGCTGGATTACTACTACGAGCACAGCCCGCGCGACCGCCAGCAGGCCTCGTTCCGCGCCCATATCGCCGCCGCGCGCGAGACCGGCCTGCCGCTGGTGGTCCATACCCGAGACGCCGACGACGACATGGCGGCGATCCTCGGCGAGGAGATTGGGCGGGGCCGGTTCGGCGGCGTGCTGCATTGCTTCAGCTCCAGCCGGCAACTGGCTGAGAAAGCAGCGGAACTTGGCTTTTACATTTCGTTGTCGGGGATCGTGACCTTCAAGAAGGCGGACGAGTTGCGCGCGACCGCCGCGGTGATGCCGCTGGACCGGCTGCTGGTGGAAACCGACGCGCCGTACCTCGCGCCGATGCCGATGCGCGGCAAGCGCAACGAGCCGGCCTTCGTGGCCCATACGGCCGCCAGGGTGGCCGAACTGCGCGGGATGGACTACGGCGCCTTCGTCGCGCAGACCGGCGAGAACTTCTTCCGCCTGTTCAGCCGCGTGCCGCGCCCGGCGGCATAGGCTTGCGGCCGATGCGCGTCACCATCCTGGGCTGCGGCGGGTCGAGCGGCGTGCCGCTGATCGGCAATTTCTGGGGCGACTGCGATCCCAACGAGCCGCGCAACCGTCGGCGGCGGGTTTCGATCCTGGTCGAACATGGCGGCACGCGCGTGCTGGTCGACGCATCGCCCGACCTGCGCGAGCAGCTGCTGGACGCCGGGGTGGATTCGCTGACGGCTGTGGTGCTGACCCATGCTCATGCCGACCATCTGCACGGCATCGACGATCTGCGGGCGATCAATTTCCTGATGCAGGCGCCGCTGCCGCTCTACGGCACGCCGGAGACGCTGGCGGAGGTCGAACGGCGCTTCGGCTATGCGCTGAAGCCGCTGCCGGCGGGCGGCGAATACTACCGGCCGGCGCTGGTGCCGACGCCGGTCGACGGCGAGCGCTTCCGGATCGGCACTGTCGAATTCCGTTGCTTCGAGCAGGACCACGGGGTCGGCGGGACTACCTTGGGCTTGCGCTTCGGCGACATGGCGTATTCGACCGACGTCGTGCGGCTGCCGCCGGCGGCCTTCGCCGCGCTCGACGGAGTCGATACCTGGATCGTCGACTGCCTGCGCTTCGCGCCGCATCCCACCCATGCGCATTTCGACCAGACCGTCGAATGGGTCCGGCGCGTCAAGCCGCGCCGCGCCATCCTCACGCATATGGGCCACCAGATGGACTACCGCAGCCTGGTCCGGCGCTGTCCTCCGGGCGTCGAGCCCGCCTATGACGGGATGGTTCTCGAAGCCTGACCGGCGGCGGTCGGCACGCCCGGCCCGATGCATCTCCACGCGTGCGGATCGCCACGCAAAGCCTTGGGGCGGAAATCCAGGCCTATATTTACCATAATATACATTATGCGATAATTGGCGGCTGGCGCCACATTCCGCGCGGACCATTCGACATTGCGATCAGTTGGCCGGGGCCGGTGCCTTCGCCAGC
>CAYMTM010000396.1:0-1744 GCA_964393375.1 uncultured Rhodospirillaceae bacterium | reverse complement strand
GGGCGACAACGTGGGCGACTGCGCCGGCATGGCGGCCGACCTGTTCGAGACCTACGCGGTCACCATGGTCGCCACCATGGTGCTGGCGTCGATCTTCTTCGTCGCCAACCCGGCCCTATCCGCCAGCATGATGGTCTATCCCCTGGTGATCGGGGCGGTATGCATCGTCACCTCGATCGGCGGGACGTATTTCGTCAAGCTCGGCCCGGACAACGGCATCATGTGGGCGATGTACAAGGGGCTCATCGTCACCGCGATCGCCAGCGCCGTGCTTTTCCTGCCGATCACCGCCTGGGTCGTCGGCCTGGGCACGACGCTGACGGTCTCGGGCAAGACCTTCACGGGCCTCAGCCTGTTCTTCTGCGCGCTGGTCGGCCTCGTCGTCACCGGGCTGATCGTGTGGATCACCGAGTACTACACCGGCACGCCCTATCGCCCGGTGCTGTCGGTGGCGCAGGCATCGGTGACCGGGCACGGCACCAACGTGATCCAGGGCCTGGCCGTGTCGATGGAAGCGACCGCGCTGCCGGCGCTGGTGATCTGCGCCGGGATCGTCGTCTGCTACTTGCTGGCCGGCTTGTTCGGCATCGCGATCGCGACCACCGCCATGTTGGCGCTGGCGGGCATGATCGTGGCGCTCGACGCCTACGGGCCGGTGACGGACAACGCCGGCGGCATCGCCGAAATGTCCGGCCTGCCCAAGGAGGTCCGCAAGAACACCGACGCACTCGACGCCGTCGGCAACACTACCAAGGCCGTGACCAAGGGCTATGCGATCGGCTCGGCGGGCCTGGGCGCGCTCGTGCTGTTCGCAGCCTACACCTCCGACCTCGACTACTTCATCGCCCAGGGCAAGCTGGGCGTGAAGACCGTCGAGTTCTCGCTCAAGAACCCCTATGTGGTGGTCGGCCTGCTGCTCGGCGGCCTGCTTCCCTACCTGTTCGGGGCGATGGGCATGACCGCGGTCGGTCGCGCCGCCGGCTCGGTGGTCATCGAGGTGCGCCGGCAGTTCAAGGAAATCCCCGGCATCATGGAAGGCAAGGCCAAGCCGGAATACGGACGCGCGGTCGACATGCTGACCCGCGCAGCGATCAAGGAGATGATCGTTCCGTCGCTGCTGCCGGTGCTCTCCCCGATCGTGCTCTACCTGGTGGTGCGGGCGATCAGCGGGCAGGGCGACGCGTTCGCCGCCCTCGGCGCCATGCTGCTGGGCGTGATCGTCACGGGCCTTTTCGTCGCCATTTCAATGACCGCGGGCGGCGGCGCCTGGGACAATGCCAAGAAGAAGATCGAGGACGGCTTCGTCGATGCGGCCGGGGTCAAGCACGTGAAGGGCTCGGAGGCGCACAAGGCGGCGGTGACCGGCGACACGGTGGGCGACCCCTACAAGGACACGGCCGGCCCCGCGGTCAACCCGATGATCAAGATCACCAACATCGTGGCGCTGCTGCTGCTGGCGGCGCTGGCGCACTAGCGACGAGAGACCGTCGGCCTTCAGCACTCAGCCGGAGGAACCCGGCTGAGTGCTGATCGCTGAAGGCCTTCCTACTGGCCGGCGGCCTTGCCGGAGCCCTTGTTGAAGCGGCCGATATTGCCCAGGAGCTGATCGAAGACGGTGATCGTCTTGCCGGCGGTCGGGGTCTTGCGGTCGACCACGTCCACGTCCTGCGCGTCGCCCAGGTTCAGCTTCTTGACCTCCAGCACCTTATCCTGCTCGTCGAACAGGACCTCGACCACCTGCTGG
>CAYMTM010000395.1:0-1754 GCA_964393375.1 uncultured Rhodospirillaceae bacterium | reverse complement strand
CGATTGCGCATCCCAGACTCTCAGCGTACTGTCCCAAGATGCCGAGACGATCATGCTGGGCGGGCTGATCCGCGAAGACGCGACCGCGACCCAGGCCGGCATCCCGATCCTGCACCGCCTGCCGATCGTCGGCACGCTGTTCGGCTCGAACGACGGCACGGCGCGGCGCACCGAGCTGATCGTGCTGATCACCCCGCGCGTCATCGCGTCCGCCAGCGACGCGCGCGACATGACCCAGGATATGCGCCGCAAGTTCCTCAACCTGCTCAAGCTGCAGCAACAGGGCGTGCCGCAGCCCCGGCGCGTGATCAAGGAAGGCGTGCTGTAGGCGACCCGCTCCTCTCCCGTCGGGAGACGGAACGAGGCATCTACGGCGCGAGCGATGCGTTGATCTGGTAGGCGCCGATGCCGCCGCAGCAATGGCCGACGCGCAGGTAGTAGGTGCCGGGCTGCACGGCGCGGCTGATCTTGAAATTGTACCAGCTTCCGTCGTCCTCGCTGGTGGCGAGGGACTGGCCGGTCGCGTCCTCGAGCGTTCCCTTGACGTCCGACCCGCCCGCGGAGCTGAGGGTCAGGGTGCCGGCCTTGGTCACTTCGATCTTGTAGTACTGCTCGGCGCCGCCGTTCAGGATCTTGCCCGACACCGTCGCCGGCAGCGCCAGCGAGGCGGCGGCGGCGCGGGTCGCGTTGTCGGTCGTCGGCGCCGCGCCGTTGCCGTCGATCACCACCATCTTGTACATGCCCGCGTTCTGGTAGCCGCGGCCGGGATTGAACACCGCCACGAAGTTGTCGCCCAGCTTCGCGCTCGGCAGCACCTGTAGGACCGCGGTCAGCTTCTCGCTGCTCACGTAGCTGACCGATTGCGTGAAGATGCCGTCGCTGGCGGCCACGACCGGCGTGCCGCCCATATTGGAGAAGCCGCTGCCGGTGATGGTGACGCCGACCGTGCTGCCGCGCGCCACCGTCGCGATGGTGGCGTAGCGGTCCTGGGCGATGGCCAGCACGGCGCACAGGATGTCCTGGGCGCAGCTCAATGCCGCCTGCTTGGCCTTGGACGAAATCTTGTCGTCCTTCGCCACCAAGCTGTTGAACAGGAACGAGAGCGCCTGCTCGGCCGAGGCAAACCAGCGGCCGCCCTCGCCGTCCAGCCCGACATAGTACATGCCGTCCTTGCGCTGGATCACGGCCTGGCGGTCGGTCGAGCCACCCATCGCCTTGTAAAGGTCGTAGCCGCCGGCGATCGCGCGCGCGAAGCTCTGGTCGGCTGCGCCCAGGCCGCCGAATCCTTGGGTCGCCTCCAGCGCGATCGACGGGTCGATGTAGATCGAAGGGCCGGTCCCGGCGCTGGCTGCCGCCGCCGCGCCGCGCGCCGCGGCCAGCAACGACTGGAGGTTGGCCGACAGTCCCGCCGCGCTCGCCCCGTTGACGGTCAGCGACGGCTCGGCCGCTCCGGCCGTCCCGGCCGCGGCAAATAATCCGATGGCGACCAGCGACACCGCCGCTGCGCCCGCACCGGCAATCCGCGTCATGCGCAATCCCCCGATACCCATCGCCGCCTTATAGGCCGATTCGCCGCGCCCTGTCATGCGGCCTACCCCTTAAGCTCCATGCAGCTCCGCGGGACGCGCACCATCGAGCCCTTCGAGAACCAGTTGATGAAGGTGCCGCCCGTGCACTTGGACGAGCCGATACCGATATTGCCGAAGCCGGGCAGCAGCACGGGATTTGATCGAAAACTTTTTGCAGGAAAGTTC
>CAYMTM010000394.1:260-1810 GCA_964393375.1 uncultured Rhodospirillaceae bacterium | reverse complement strand
GCGCGGCGGGCCTCGCCCCAGTCGCCGAGGCGCTGGTGCCGATCGACGCCGGCGCGACAGCGCGCGTCGTTGCGTTCCGCCCCGCCGACGGCGCGATCGAGCACCTGGCGATCGTGATCGGCGAGCCGCCCGCCGACCGGCCGGTGCTGGCGCGGCTGCATTCGCAATGCTTCACCGGCGACCTTCTGGGAAGCCTGCGCTGCGATTGCGGCGACCAGCTGCGCGGCGCGATCGCCGAGATCGTGGCGGCCGGCGGCGGGGTGCTGATCTACCTGGCGCAGGAGGGCCGCGGCATCGGGCTGATCAACAAGCTGCGCGCCTATGGCCTGCAGGACCGCGGCTTCGACACGATCGAGGCCAACGAGCAGCTGGGCTTCCACGAGGACGAGCGCGATTACCGGGAAGCGGCGGAGATGCTCGGCCGGCTGGGCTTCCGCCGGGTGCGCCTGATGACCAACAACCCGCGCAAGCTCGAGGCGCTGGCGCGCCACGGCATCGAGGTGGTCGAGCGGGTGGCCCATGCCTTCCCGGCCAACGACCACAACCAGCGCTACCTTTGGACCAAGGCCAACCGCAGCGGCCACATGTTCTAGGAGGCGGGCGCCATGCCGGCCGATGGAGCTTTCGACCCGGGGCGGCAGGTTTTGCCGGTCGCCGGCCCGCGAGCCGTGCGGGGAGCAAGTCGTTTCAACGATTTGCCGCTGGCCCGCGGCTTGCGTGGGGGCTGGGCGACAGGAGTTTGCTTGATGGCCAGCCCCAGCACTTCGCCCTACGCCAACCCCGTCGCGGTCCAGACCGCGGTATTGCCGCCGCCCGCGACCCAGCCCACCCAGCAGACCGCCGCCGCGCGCCGCAGCTTCAAGAGCTTCGTCGAGGCGATGGACGATTTCGGCGGCGACCGCCGCGACGTCGCCGGCATGCGCCAGATGCTGGCGATGCAGGCCGAGAACGAACGTCTCCTCGCCGCCCGCGTCGCTGCGCCCGTGGCGAGCTCGTTCGCCCCGGAACGGGCCCAGCCCGAGGTTCCCGTGGTGCGCGGTCCGGCGCAGGACGCCAATCTGCCCAAGCCGAATCCCGGCAACGTGCTGCCCGCGCTGCCCGCCGCTCCGCCCGCCGCGGTCCAGACCAGCGCGCTGCCGCGCCTGCCGACGGCCGCCGCCGCGCCGATGCTGGTGATCGACCCGGCGAAGATCAATCCGGCCTCGGGCCAGCTGGGCACGGATCATCCCGCCGCCCAGCGCATCATCGCCTATGCCCCGCTGCAAGCCCCGGCACCGCCCGCGCTACAGACCGCTGCCACCGCCGCTGCCTCGTCCGACCGGGACCTGCCGCAGCAGCTGCGCAGCCCGCTGGTGGACGAGATGCGTCTGGCCACGCGCAGCGGCGTACGCCCCGGCCTTACCGACGACACGATGGCGCGCTTCGCCGCCGCGTCGGAGCGCAAGCGCGCGCTTGCCGCGCCGATGCCGCCGCGCCTGCAGGCGCAGGAAGCGCGCTGGAACCGCGACGCCTGGCAGGCGACGGTGACGACCGCGCGCACGGGCACGCCG
>CAYMTM010000394.1:0-250 GCA_964393375.1 uncultured Rhodospirillaceae bacterium | reverse complement strand
CCGCGCGGCGCGGTCCCGCTGCCCACCGTCGCCGCGGCGACCGAACGGCCGGGCGGCCTGCCCCGCCTGCCGACTGCCACCACGATCGAGTGAACCCGATTCATTAATCCGCTCCGCGGCGCTATAACTGCCGCGTGGATCTGGACGTATGGATGCAGCGCGACGGCGCGCCGCACCGGGGCAAGGCGCGCTGGAACGGCCGGTCGTTCCGCTGCGCGCTCGGCCGCGCCGGCATCAGGACCGACAAGCG
>CAYMTM010000393.1:0-1865 GCA_964393375.1 uncultured Rhodospirillaceae bacterium | reverse complement strand
GAACGTCACCATCGCGCGGGCTGCCTCGCGGTCGTAGCCGAGCGATGCGCGCAGAAGCTGGCGGGTGTAATCCTGGGTCGGTTCGCGTGCGCGGAGCTGATCCACGGTCATTTCCTCGACGATCCGGCCCTGGTTCATCACCGCCAGCCGCTCGCACATATGCGCAACCACCGCCAGGTTGTGCGTCACCAGCACGTAGGTCAGCCCGTGCTGCCGGCGCAGGCGCACGAGCAGGTTCAGGATCTCCGCCTGCACCGACACGTCGAGCGAGGAGGTCGGCTCGTCCAGCAGCAGCACCTGCGGTTCCAGGATCAGGGCGCGGGCGATTGCCACGCGCTGGCGCTGCCCGCCCGAGAGCTGGTGCGGAAAGCGGAAGCGGAAGGCGGGCCCCAGTCCCACCTCGCGCAGCGCGCGCTCGATCCGGTTTTCCGCGTCGTCCATCCCATGGATCGCCAGCGGCTCGGAAAGCACGCGGTCGACCGTGTGACGGGGGTGCAGCGAGCCGTACGGGTCCTGAAACACCATCTGAACGCGCTTGTGGAAGGCCCGCTCGCGGTGCCGGCCCAGGGTCTGCCCCGCGATGCGGATCGTGCCGGTCCAGTCGGCGTTCAGCCCCGCGATCGCACGCAGGACCGTCGACTTGCCCGAACCGGACTCGCCGACGATGCCGTAGGATTCGCCGGCCGCGACCGTGAAGCTCGCGCCGCGCACCGCGTGCACCTCACCGAACCGGACATGCAGGTCGGCCACGTCCAGCATTGCCTCGGCGGAGATCTCTGCCTGCGGCAGTCGGCCTCGCCGCTTGACCGCCGCCGTCACGGCACCGGCCCGTCGATCCAGGCGGGATCGCGCCGCAGCACGGCCAGTTCGGGGGTCGGCTGGTCGATCCGCGGCAGCGCCGCCAGCAGCCCTTGCGTGTAGGGATGCTTCGCCTGCCCAAGCTCGCTGGCGCGGAGCTGCTCGACGATGCGGCCCGCATACATCACCAGCACGCGGTCGCAGAACGACGCCACCAGGTTGAGATCGTGGCTGATGAAAATGAGTCCCATGCCGCGCTGCGTCACCAAGTCGTCGAGAATGGCCAGCACCTGCATCTGCACCGTGACGTCGAGCGCCGAAGTCGGCTCGTCGGCGATCAGGAGGTCCGGGTCGGTGCCGAGCATCATCGCGATCATCGCGCGCTGGCCCATGCCGCCGGAAAGTTCGTGCGGATAGGAGGCATAGACGCGCTCGGGATCGCGCATCTTCACTGCGGCCAGCATCTCCAGCGCGCGGCTTCGCGCAGCGACGCGGCCGAGGGCGCCATGGGCGCGATAGGCCTCGGCGATCTGCTTGCCCACGGTCATCACCGGATTGAGCGAGAATTTCGGGTCCTGCAGCACCATCGCGATCCGCTTGCCGCGGATTTCGCACATCTGGCGCTCGCTCGCCGCCATCAGGTCGGTGCCTTCGAAGCCGAGCTTCCTGGCCTTCACGATCCCGGGCGGCGGGGTCAGGCGCAGGATGGCGCGGCCGGTCTGCGACTTGCCCGAGCCCGACTCGCCGACGATGCCGACTTTCTCGCGCCCGACCTCAAACGACACGCCGCGCACCGCGCGCACCAAGCCGACGCGGGTCGGGAACTCGACTCGCAGATCCTCGACGGTCAGCAGCGGTTCGCGGCCGGTCATTGCTGCTTCGGGTCCAGGACGTCGCGCAGCCCGTCGCCCAAAAGGTTGAACCCCAGGCTGACGACGCAGATCGCGAGGCCGGGAATCGTCGCCACCCACCACTGGTCGAGCAGGAAGCGCCTTCCGCTGGCGATCATCGCACCCCATTCCGGCGACGGCGGCTGCGCGCCCAGGCCGAGGAAGCCGAGGCCCGCC
>CAYMTM010000392.1:0-1866 GCA_964393375.1 uncultured Rhodospirillaceae bacterium | reverse complement strand
GCTAGCGGCGGATCGCCGCGTTGCGGTCGAAACTGGCGATCTCGGGCAGGCCGGCCTGCTCGAGCAGGGCGGCGCGATCCTGGCGCGGCCCCGGTGCGGTCGGTTCGGCGGCGATCGCCCGGCTGATCGACTCGATCGCATCGAACCACACGCCCGAACTGGCGTAGGCGCGTGCCCGCGCCGCCGAATCGGCGCCGGCGGTGATCGCCGCGAGTTCGATCGGCTCGGCGACGCGCCGCACCACCGTCGATTCGGTCGCACGCACCGACCCGCCGCGGTCGAAAAACGTCAGCGTTACCCGGTAGTCGGTGCCGGGTTCCAGCTCGACTTTCAATTCGCCCAGGTCCAACGGACCGATCGCCGGCGCCTCGGCGACGTCGACCCGGCCGGATGCCACCTTCGGCCCGCCCGGTTCGGCGCTGCGGGTCACCAGAACCTGCAAATGGCCCTTGTCGGCCACGTACATATATAAGGTCGGGCGCGCGGACACCGTGAGCCCGACATGTTCTGGCGCCAGCAATTTCAGCTTGGCCTGCGTCAGAGGGCTGCGGGTCGCGGCTGGAGCCACGTCGACGGGGGCGCCGCGCCTTGGCGGGATGTAGATCGGCGGAACGGCAGGTCGCGGCGTGGCCTGGCTCACCTGCGGCCCATTTGCCGCCGGATCGGCGCCGGGCGGCGCAGTCTGGGCTGCCCTTCCGGTGGCTGTGGCCGCGATCGCCAGGACCGCGATGGCGACGAGATATCGATTCATCGCACGTTCTCCGATGGCCTACGACCGCCTATGATCTTCGGTCCGGGCCCCGGCGGCTGTAAAGCAGTTCACAAAGGCGCAACCGGGGCAAGGGACGGGAGGGGGGATGGCGCGGGCGGCCAAGCGACGGAAAACCGGGGGTATAGCCAAGGGCAGGCCGCGAGCAGGCGACCTGCCGGCGGGAGCGTCCTGCTATGTCTGGCCACGCGGGCCGGGGGGGTGCGAGAAGACAATCAACCTGGCGCTGCAAGGCGGCGGGGCACATGGCGCCTTTACCTGGGGCGTGCTCGACCGGCTTCTCGAGGACGGGCGTATCGCCATCGACGGGATCAGCGCGACCTCGGCCGGGGCGATCAACGCGGCACTGCTCGCCCAGGGGTTGATGGCCGGCGGCCCGGAGGGCGCGCGCCAGCAGCTGCACGCCTTCTGGCAGGATATCAGCGAACAGTCCTCTCACGTCCTGTCATTCCTCGGCCTGTTTGACGGCTTCTCGCCGGGATGGAACCGCGACTGGTCGCCCGGCCATCTGTGGTTCGATCTGGCCAGTCGGCTGTTGTCGCCCTACCAGCTCAATCCGTTCGGCTACAACCCGCTGCGCGAGTTGCTGCAGCGGACGATCGACGTCGACCGCATCCGCGCCTGCGACACGGTCAAGCTGTTCATCTCCGCGACCAATGTCGAAACCGGAAAGATCCGCGTGTTCGATCATCGCGAGCTTACGGTGGACGCGATCCTCGCCTCGGCGTGCCTGCCGCAGGTCTTTCACGCGGTCGAGATCGACGGCCAGTACTATTGGGACGGCGGCTACATGGGAAATCCCGCCATGTTCCCGCTGATCTACAACTGCGATTGCCGCGACATCGTCATCATCCGGATCAACCCGATCGTGCGCCGCGGGCTGCCGCAGACCGGACGTGACATCGTCAACCGGCTGAACGAGATCACGTTCAACTCGTCGCTGATGCGCGAGATGCGCGCGATTGCCTTCGTCACCCGTCTGATCGACGACGGCAAGATCGCCCCGGGCGAGATGAAACGCATGCTGATCCACATGATCGAGGCCGACGAGCTGATGGTCGAGTACGGCGGCGTCGCAAGCAAGCTGAACCCCGACT
>CAYMTM010000391.1:0-1866 GCA_964393375.1 uncultured Rhodospirillaceae bacterium | reverse complement strand
AGATCCACACGGTGATCGGCGCCGGCGCCACCTCGGGCGGGGCGATGGACGCCTCGAACCTGCTGAAGCCCGCGCTGCAGGGCGGCAAGCTGCGCTGCATGGGGTCCACGACCTACAAGGAATACCGCCAGCATTTCGAGAAGGACCGCGCGCTCTCCCGCCGCTTCCAGAAGATCGACGTGAACGAACCGACGGTCGAGGATTCGGTGAAGATCCTGACCGGGCTGAAGCCCTATTTCGAAAAACACCACGACCTGCACTACACCAAGGAGGCGATCCGCGCGGCGGTCGAGCTGGCGGCGCGCTACATCAACGACCGCAAGTTGCCGGACAAGGCGATCGACGTGATCGACGAGGTCGGCGCGGCGCAGATGCTGCTGCCGGCGAACAAGCGCAAGAAGACGATCACGGTCAAGGACATCGAGGCGGTGGTGTCCACCATCGCGCGCATCCCGCCCAAGAGCGTGTCGCACGACGACAAGGAGGTGCTGCGCACGCTCGAGCGCGACATCAAGGCGATGGTCTACGGCCAGGACCAGGCGATCGAGGCGCTGGCCAGCGCCATCAAGCTGGCGCGGGCCGGACTGCGCGAGCCGGAGAAGCCGATCGGCAGCTACCTGTTCACCGGCCCCACCGGCGTCGGCAAGACCGAGGTGGCGCGCCAGCTCGCCAAGACCATGGCGATCGAGCTGATCCGCTTCGACATGTCGGAGTACATGGAGCGGCACTCGGTCTCGCGCCTGATCGGCGCGCCGCCCGGTTATGTCGGCTTCGACCAGGGCGGGCTCTTGACCGACCAGGTCGACCAGCATCCGCACTGCGTGCTGCTGCTGGACGAGATCGAGAAGGCCCACCCCGACCTGTTCAACATCCTCTTGCAGGTGATGGATCACGGCAAGCTCACCGACCACAACGGCAAGACGGTCGATTTCCGCAACGTGATCCTGATCATGACCACCAACGCGGGTGCGGCCGACCTGGCCAAGCCGCCGATCGGCTTCGAGCGCACCGAGCGCATCGGCGACGACCAGGAGGCGATCAGCCGCATGTTCACGCCGGAGTTCCGCAACCGGCTGGACGCGATCATCTCGTTCAAGAGCCTGACGCCCGAGATCATCAGCCGGGTGGTCGACAAGTTCGTCATGCAGCTCGAGCACCAGCTGGGCGACCGGCAGGTGACGATCGAGCTCAGCGACGCCGCGCGCGGCTGGCTGGCCGAGAAGGGCTACGACCGCCAGTTCGGCGCCCGGCCCCTGGCGCGCGTGATCCAGGAGAACATCAAGAAGCCGCTGGCCGAGGAGCTGCTGTTCGGGCGGCTGTCGAGCGGCGGCACGGTGCGCGTCGACCTTGTGGACGGCAAGCTCGCCTTCAGCTATCCGACGCCGGCGCTCCCGCCCAAGCGCGCGGAAGGGGCGGGCGACGATCCCGACAGCGGGCCGGACAGCGGCCCCGAGCAGCCGCCGGAAGGCCCGCAGGACGCTTCGGGCGGCGGGCAGAAGGTGCCGGAGACAGTGCCGTAGGGGGAGTGTCCTCGTCCTTCGACAGGCTCAGGACGCGGATGGCTTTGTTGGCCTCATCCTGACCTTGTCGAAGGATGAGGCCTCCTGCTGCTACGACCCCAGCGCCCCAAGCGCCACGCCGCCGATCGCGACGAAGGCGGCAGCGCTGACCGCCAGATAGGCGAGCGCGCGCGCCAGCGTGTCGCCGCAGCGTTGGCCGAAGCTCGGCCTGGCTTCGCCCGGTGCCATCGGCCATTTCGCGTCCGTCGCGTAGATCATGTCCCACCTCGTGCGTGCGATATCCCTGCCTGGGCGCCCGGTCGCCTGGCCTTGCGCGCGATCAAGGTGCAAGGGAAATGTGGCGAAA
>CAYMTM010000390.1:0-1893 GCA_964393375.1 uncultured Rhodospirillaceae bacterium | reverse complement strand
GGTCCGCGTGGACGACGCATTCCTCGAGCCGGTCCAGCTCGCGCAGGATGCAGGCGAGATTCAGCCGCGCCGGCCCGTGATCGGGGTCCAACGCCAGCGCCTCCACGCATGCGGCGACTGCGCCCTCGGGGTCGCCGCTGCGATGTCGCGCGAGCGCCAGGTCGCACAGGATATCGGCGGATGGCTGCACGGCGTGCGCCGCCCGCTCCAGGCTCTCGACGGCCGCCATGGCGTTGCCGGCTTCGAGCTGACGGCGCCCGCGGGCGATCAGCTCCGCCGGATCGCCCACCGCATCAGGCCGAGCCGGCCGGCGCACCGAACACCTGGCGGAATTCCGCCACGGCCTCGGGGTCGCCCTCGGCTTCGATTACCATCATCACCGCCCCCGGCTCGAACGGCGAGGTGTGGATCACGCGCCAGCCCGCGGCCAGCAATTCGTTCAGCTTGCGCAGGTTGTCGGTATTGCGGATCAGGACTCCGTGCTGCACGGTCACGCGCGGCTCGGCGCTGGTCTTGGGCCGATCGTAGGAATCGGCGGCGGCAAATGCGGACATGCGCGGTCTCCTTACAGGTAGTTCAGTAGCGTGATGTCTTTCAGGCGGGCCAGCGTGCTGAGCGAGGCCTGCAGCGCAAGCTGGTCGCTGTTCAGCTTGACCGCGGCCTCGGCCGTGTCGACCTGCTCGATGTCGCCTATGGCGGTCTCGGCGTAGCCGATGAACTTCACATGCCGCTCGCGCGTGGCGTCGAGCACGGCGTTGGTGGCGGCGACTTGGCCGGCGATCTGGCGCAGCCCCTGGATCGTGGCGGGGTAGTTCGCCGTCGGGCTGCCGTCGATCGCCTTGCTGATCAGCTCCAGCCCGTTCTGCAAATAGGCCTGGTCGATATCGGCGTTCGAGGTCGGCGCGGCGGGAAACTTGCTGTTGGCCTGGCGCACCATGTGCAGCCCGGCGATCAGGAACTTGAAGGCCTCCTGGTCGGCGGTGACGCCATAGCTGACCGGCGCCACGCCGTCGCTGATTCGAATGCTCAGGTTGCTGGCGGTGGTCGAGCCGCTGTAGTAGGCCTGGGCGATCTGGTCGATCTGCGCCAGCGTGAGCGGCGGCGCGGGGGCAAGCGGCGGCGGGCCGCCCGCGGGCGCGACCGGGAAGGGCGGCGCAGCGTTGATCGTGGCGTAGGTCGCGTCCACCGGCGCGGCGTTGCGCCGGGCCCCGGCGAACAGGTAGCCCGAGTCGTCCTGCGTGTTCAGCACGTCCTGCACGTGCTTCAGCGTGTTGTCGGCCTGGGTCCAGAGCTGGGTGTCGTAGGCAGCCTGGGTGTAGATCGTGGTCGACAGCAGGCTCTTCATCTCGCCGGCGGCGTCCTCGATACTCTCCAGCCCCTGGATCATCAGCTTCAGCCGCGTCTGCACGGTGTCGATCCCGGCCACGTAGGTCTTGGCGCTGTCGCGCTGCGATTCCAGGTTCAACAGACGCGAGACGTCCTGCGCGATGCCCGAATAGCGCTGGGATTTCTGCCCGGTCGCAAGCTGCACCTGGGTATCGGCGATGCGCGCCTGGGTGCCCAGCGTGTAGGTGGTGAGCAGCGTGCTCTGGGCCAGGGTCGAAACTCGGGTCATGGCACGATCCGCCTATCCGTTCAGCGAACGACGTTGGTCAGCTCTTGCAGCAGTTCGTTGGCGACCTTGATCACCCGCGCCGCCGCGCCGTAGGCGTTCTGCAGCACGGTCAAGTTCGCCAGCTCTTCGTCCAGGTTGACGCCGCTGTCGTTCTTCAGCCGCGTGTCGAGCTGGGTAAGGAGGCTCTCGGCGTAGTCGAGCTGGCTGGTCGCGGTCGAGGCCTGGGTTGCGCTGGCCGACAGGATCTGGGTGGCGAAGCCGCCCAGCGTGGCGTTTAG
>CAYMTM010000389.1:0-1946 GCA_964393375.1 uncultured Rhodospirillaceae bacterium | reverse complement strand
CACGCTCGACTGGGCGACCGAGCGCTGCAAGGACATCTACGCCGACGAATACGCGATCGTCTATCCGCACCAGGAGCGCCCGGTCGGCCGCAATCTGCGTTTGAGCCGCATCCACGACGAGCTGAAGAAGAAGGGCGCGGTGTTCGGGACGCGCAACGGCTGGGAGCGCCCGCAATGGTTCGCCGCACCCGGCGGGGAGGCCGCCGATCGCCCGAGTTTCCGCCGCACCAACTGGTTCGAGGCGATCAAGCGCGAGGCGCGCATGGTGCGCGAGCGCGGCGGCATCCTCGAGCTCGGAAGCTTCTCCAAGTACGAGGTGGCGGGACAGGACGCCACGGCAATGCTCGACCGCCTGACCGCCAACCGTTTGCCGCGCAAGGTCGGCGGGATCGCGCTTGCCCACATGCTGACGCCGGCCGGCGGCATCCGCAGCGAATTGACTATCACGCGGCTGGCGGAGGACCGCTTCTTCATCGTGACGGCGGCGGCGGCCGAGCTGTTCGACCTCGACTGGATCGAGCAGCACGAGCGCGTGGAGGAATGGGTCACGATCAACGACGTGACCGACCGCTGGGGCTGCCTGGTGCTGGCGGGGCCAAGGGCACGCGACGTGCTGGCGCGGCATTGCCTGCACGACCTGTCCAACAAGGGCTTCCCCTGGCGCACCATGCGCCCGATCACCGTGGCGGGCGTTCCGGTCAGGGCGATGCGGCTGAACTATGTCGGCGAGCTGGGCTGGGAGCTGTTCCACCCCGTCGAGCAGCAACAGGAGCTCTACCACGCGCTGTCATCGGCCGCCGCCGCGTTAGGGGTCGGCGATTTCGGCTTCCGCGCGATGGATTCGCTGCGCCTGGAGAAGTCCTATCGCGGCTGGGATTCGGACATCAACACCGAGGTGACCCCCTGGGAGGCGGGGTTCGACCGCTTCGTGCATCTCGACAAGGGCCGGTTCGTCGGCCGCGACGCGCTGGTCCGCCAGCGCCTGACCGGCGTGAAGAAGCGCATCGTCACGCTGGAGGTCGACGCGACCGACACCGACGCGCGCGGCAACGAGCCGGTGTTCGCCGGCGCGCGGATCGTCGGCATCACCACGTCGGGCGGCTATGGCGCGTGGCTGCGCAAGAGCCTGGCGATCGCCTATGTCGACGCCGACGTCGCGCGGCCCGGCACGGCGCTTTCGGTCGAGCTGATGGGCGAGCGCCGTCCCGCGAATGTGATCCAGGACAGCCCCTTCGACCCGCAAAACCAGCGTTTGCGCGCCTGACCCCGGGTTGCAACGGGCGGGCGGAGGGACCATTTTGGGTCTCCCCCCGCAGCATGGAGGTTCCGCCGTGTGGTCCTTGTTCAAGAAGCCGGTCGCCATGCCGACGCAGGCCGAGGCCCTGCCGGGCCGCCAGCAGAAAATGAAAGTGCCGGCGAAACACTACGTGCTGGGCACGTCGCTTGAGCCGCCCTTCCCGGAGGGCATGGAGTTGGCGCTGTTCGGCCTGGGGTGCTTCTGGGGCGCGGAGAAGGCGTTCTGGAAGCTGAAGGGCGTCTATTCGACGTCCGTGGGCTACGCGGCGGGCGTCACGCTGAATCCGACCTACGAGGAGGTCTGCACTGGGCTGACCGGGCACAACGAGGTCGTGCGCGTCGTGTTCGATCCCAAGAAGATCGGTTACGACGCGCTGCTGAAGGCGTTCTGGGAGAGTCACGACCCGACCCAGGGCATGCGCCAGGGCAACGACGTGGGAACGCAGTACCGCTCGGGCATCTATGTCTATTCGCCCGGACAGCGGCGTGCCGCCGAGGCTTCGCGCGATGCGTACCAGGCCGCCCTGACCAAGGCGCGCTACGACCGCATCACGACCGAAATACTCGATGCGCCCGAGTTCTACTACGCCGAGGACTATCACCAGCAATACCTGGCGAAAAATCCGCAGGGCTATTGCGGCCTGGGCGGG
>CAYMTM010000388.1:0-1956 GCA_964393375.1 uncultured Rhodospirillaceae bacterium | reverse complement strand
GTCGGCCGATGCCGGCGAGACCACGCTCGACGATGCGATCGATGCCGCGCTTTCAGGCGACCGCGCGGCCACCGACCGGGCGCTTTACCGGCTGGCGGTGGCGGGCGAGGCGCCGGTGAGGGTGATGCGCGGCCTGGCGCGCCACTTCCTGCGCCTCAACGCCGTGCAGGCGCGCCTCGAGGCCGGCGAGCCGCTGGACAGCGCGTTGCGCGCGCTGCGCCCGCCGCTGTTCTTCAGGCGCGAGCGCGCCTTCCGCGCCCAGCTCCAGACCTGGCGCGGCAAGCGCTTGGCCGAGGCGCTGGACCGGGTCACCCAGGCGGAGCTTCGCTGCAAGGAAACCGGCCAGCCCGACCGGCTCCTGAGCGAGCGCGTGTTCCTGGAACTGGCCGCGGCGGCAAGGGCGGCGACGGGCTGAGCCGGCCTTGCTTGGCTGCATGCAGTGGCTTACAATGCATGCACTGAAATCGGGATCGCCTTCATGGCCATGCTCACCGTACGCAACCTGCCGGCGGAGGTGCATCGCGCCCTTCGCGTGCGCGCCGCCCGCCACGGACGCAGCACCGAGGCCGAGGTGCGCGCCATCCTGGAGGCGGCCGTGAAATCCCCGAACCGCGTCAGGCTCGGCTCGCTGCTGGCCGAGATCGGCCGCCGCGCCAGGCTGACGGACGCGGAGTTCGCGGTCTTCGACCAGCGGGACCGGACCCCCGCCCGGCCGGTCAAGCTCGGCTGACCCCGCGGCGCATGATCGTCCTCGACACCAACGTCATCTCCGAGCCGTTCCGCCCTTCGCCGGACACGCGTATCGCCGGCTGGATCGACGCGCAGCCGATCGAGACGCTCTACCTGTCCGCGATCACGGTGGCCGAACTGCGCTTCGGGCTTGCCATTCTTCCGCCGGGGCGACGGAAAAACAGCCTGCAGGCGGAGATCGAGACGCGCCTCCTGCCGCTATTCGCCGGCCGTGTGCTGCCGTTCGATGTCGCCGCCTCCAAGGCCTACGCGGCGCTCATGGCAAGGGCCCGCCGCGCGGGCCGGAGCATCGGCGCGTCGGACGGCTATATCGCCGCCACGGCAGCCGCCAACAACATGATGGTCGCGACGCGCGACACAGCCCCGTTTGCCGCCGCCGCCGTGCCGGTCATCAACCCCTGGGAACCGGACCGGTAAACCGCACCGGCACCAAAGCCGCGGCCACGAAATTCGGCACCGACCCGGATTTCCTTCGAACGCGTTTTCCCGGAACTGGCGGCGGCGAGGGGGGCGGGGTGATGGGAAAATCCCTTGCCCGCGCGACGCGCGGGCGAGGGTGCCACGACCAGCGGGAGGGGCGGGCGAGGACGGCCGGCGGAGGCGCACACGGGGCGAACGCAGCGGCGCTTGTGCAGACCGTCCCGCGGGGGACGGGCCCCAAAGAGATCGTCTCTGACGCCTTGGTGTGAGGGGCCGTGGCCGCAAGGCCGGGAGCCCGATCACGAAAAGAACCCTCGCCCCGGCCGCGACAGCGAGCCTGGACAGAGTTGACAGCTCCCCTGCAATTAGAGAACCGCGATTTTGCGAATCCCAAAGCCAAAGCGTCAATTCGGTTCAATTGGTCTTATTGCGCGGATCATCGTCAGGGTTCACGTACGTGATGCCCTGCGGGCCCATGCCATGAAGCTGCAGCACCGTATCTTCAGTGAACCAAGCGTAGTGGGCCAATCCCTTGGCGACGTTAGGAATAGCCGCCGGCCGTCCCGGTCATCAATCTGTGGGAACCGGATTGACCACGCGCGCCGCTATCGAAGCCACCGTCACGAAAACTGATGCTGACCACGATTCGGCTCCCGCCTCTGGTCACCCCACAATTCGCCAGGGACCAAAGCCGCGAGCGAAATCGGGCGGGGGGGGTCTAACCTCTGGTCACCCCACAATTCGCCAGGGACCAAAGCCGGTCGAGCAGCATCTCGCGCGGTACCT
>CAYMTM010000387.1:0-2069 GCA_964393375.1 uncultured Rhodospirillaceae bacterium | reverse complement strand
GAGGCGGCCAAGATCAAGGACGTGCCGGAAGACACGCCGGCCGCGCCGATCAAGCGCGGCGGCGTGCTGGGCCTGGGCACGATGGGCGCGGGCATCGCGATCTGCTTCGCCAACGCCGGCATCCCCGTGCGCGTGTTGGAGTCCTCGCCCGAGCTGCTCGAGAAGGGCATCGGCCGCATCCGCGCCACCTACGCCGGCATGGTCGAACGCAAGCGCCTGGACCAGGGCGAGATGGACCGGCGCATGGCGCTGGTCGCCGGCACCACGCGGATGGACGACCTGGCGGATTGCGATGCCGTAATCGAGGCGGTGTTCGAGGACATGGCGCTGAAGAAGAAGATTTTCGCCGAGCTGGATGCGGCCTGTCCCGGGGCCGCGATCCTCGCCACCAACACCTCCAGTCTCGACGTGAACGCAATCGCCGCCGCCACGAAGCGGCCGGCGCGCGTGATCGGCATGCATTTCTTCAGCCCAGCCAATGTCATGCGCCTGGTCGAGACGGTGCGCGGCAGGGAAACGTCGCGCGGGACCATCGCTACCGCTATGGCGTTGAACAAGAAGCTGGGGAAGGTGGCCGCGCTTGTGGGCGTGTGCGACAGCTTCGTCGGCAACCGCATGTACTACGCGTATACCCGCCAGGCGCATTTCTGCCTGGAGGAAGGCGCGCTGCCGCAGCAGGTCGACAAGGCGATCCAGGACTTCGGCTTCCCGATGGGCCCGTTCGCCACCGGCGACCTGGCGGGCGTCGATGTCGGCTGGCGCATCCGCAAGCAGCGGGCCGAGCAGCGCGCCGCGCAGGGCCTGCCGCCCGATCCGCGCCGCTATTCGCCGATCGCCGACCGCATCGCCGAGATGGGGCGCTACGGCCAGAAGACCGGGGCGGGCTGGTACCGCTACGAAAAAGGCGGGCGCGCGCCGATCCCCGATCCGGCGATCGAGCAGCTGATCGTTGCGGTCTCCCGGGAAAAAGGGATCGCCCGAAGGGAATTCACCGACCAGGAGATCGTCGAGCGCTGCCTGTTTCCGCTGGTCAACGAGGGCGCGAAGATTCTCGAGGAGGGCATCGCGCAGCGCGCGTCCGATATCGACGTGGTCTGGTTGTTCGGCTACGGCTTCCCGCGCTGGCGTGGCGGGCCGATGTATTGGGCCGACCGTATCGGCCTCGACAAAGTCTATGCTGCGATGGCGAAGCTCTACGAGACCGATCGCGACTGGTGCGAGCCGGCCGCGCTGCTGGCCAGGCTCGCGCGCGAGGGCAAGAAATTCGCGGACATATAAGGGGTTGGCCTGACTGCCCAATCACTGGGCGTCTCGTCGAGCGTCTGCCCACCGAACGGTCAGGCACGGGGTCCCGGCGACCGACCGGTCAAGGTTTCCGCCCCTGGCCCCGCTCTTGCTTTGCGAGCCACCGGACCGCTTGCGCGTTGGACGGACGCACCTGACCCAAGGAAGCGGTCTTGACGCCGGGGGACGGCGGGGGAGACGGTTCGGCGATCGTCTGGATGGCCCGGACGATCGCCGAATCGACGACAGCCGGGTTCCCCGCTTGGACTCCACGCCAGCCGATATCGCCAGACTGACCGCCGCCGCGCCGCGCGTGGACGGGCAGTGCCTGCTGCGCGTCGCGCGGAGCGACGGCGTCACGCGCCTCGGCGAGCTTTACATGCGCGATCCCCTGCGGGTGCTGTTTCCTAGGCCTGCCGCGGGCGAACCCTTCCAGGCCGTGCTCGCCACCACCTCGGGCGGGCTGGTGGGCGGCGACCGCCTGGCCATCGACGTGTCGGTGGGCGACGGGGCAGCGCTGCAGCTCGTCGGCCAGGCGGCCGAAAAGATCTATCGCTCCTTGGGGCCGGAAACCGAGGTCGCAGTCACTCTGCGGGCCGCGCCCGGGGCCCTGATGGAATTCCTGCCCCAGGGCACGATCCTGTTCGATGCCTCCAGGCTGCGCCGGCGCGTGAACGTGGCGGCGGCGGGCGACGCCCAGGTCCTGACCGGCGAGATTGTCACCTTCGGCCGCATCGCCGGGACGCTCGCCGCTGTGGAGTACCTGGCCCAGGTTGAGCCGCGCG
>CAYMTM010000386.1:0-2095 GCA_964393375.1 uncultured Rhodospirillaceae bacterium | reverse complement strand
ATCGAGGTGGGCGAGGAGGCGGTGCTGGTGGCGAAGACGCGCGGGAAGCTGGTCGACCGGCTGATCGCCCAGGTCAGGGCGATGCACAGCTACACTTGTCCCGCCATCGTGGTATTGCCGATCGTGGCCGGCAATCCGGACTATCTTGCCTGGTTGGCCGAGGAAACGAGCGGGAGCGGAAATCCGTCATGACGCCGATCGCGCCGATCACCTATCTGACCACGATCCTGTTCGACCACGGCGCCATCCGCGTCCTGCCGGGCGAATTGAAGGCCGTCGGCATCGCCCGGCCGCTGGTCGTGACCGATCGCGGCGTGGTGGCGGCGGGCATCGCGGGGCGCGTGCTCGCGCTGATCCCGCAATCCGACGACCTGCCGCGCTTCGAGGAGACGCCGAGCAACCCGACCGAGGCGGCGGTGATGCAGGCGCTCGATCGCTACCGCCAGGGCAAGTGCGACGGGGTGGTCGCGGTGGGCGGCGGCTCGTCGATGGACCTCGCCAAGGCGGTGGCGCTGCTGGCGACCCACCCCGGTCCGCTGGCGCAATACGCGATGAGCCTGGGCGGCCTGGCCAAGATCACGCCGGCGGTGGCGCCGGTGATCGCCATCCCCACGACCGCCGGCACCGGCAGCGAGGTGGGGCGCGGCGCGCTGGTCACGCTCGACGACGGGCGCAAGCTCGGCTTCGTCAGCCCGAACCTGATCCCCAGGCGCGCGATCTGCGATCCCGAGCTGACCCTCGGGCTGCCGCCGCTGCTCACCGCCGCGACCGGCATGGATGCGATGACCCATTGCATCGAGACGTTCCTGTCGCCGCGCGTCAACCCGCCGGCCGACGCCATCGCGCTGGACGGGGCGGAGCGCGCGATCAGGTGGATCGAGCGCGCGACGACGCACGGCCTGGACCGCGAGGCGCGCTGGAACATGATGATGGCGTCGATGGAAGGCGCAATGGCGTTCCAGAAAGGGCTGGGCGCCGTGCACGGCATGTCGCATCCGCTCGGCGCCATCAAGGAGATGGGGCTGCACCACGGCACGCTCAACGCGGTCATCCTGCCGACGGTGCTGCGCTACAACGCCGAGCATGTCGGCGACAAGTACGCGCTGCTGCGCCGGGTGCTGGGATTGCCGGAGGGGGCCGACCTTGCGCGGTTCGTCGAGGACCTCAACGCGCGGCTCGGTCTGCCGCCCAACCTGCGTGCGATGGGCGTGACCGAGGCGATGATCCCGCACCTAGCGGAGCAGGCGGTGATCGACCACTCGACGCCCACCAACCCGCGCCCGGTCGGTCGGGACGAATATGCGATGCTCTACCGCGAAGCGCTGGGCTAGCGCTTCGCCCGGGCGGCGGACGGTCGGCCGGCGCGATGGGGCGCGATCAGGCGGCCTTGCGGCTGGGGCCGGCGGTATCCGGGGTGCGCGCCTTCTCCAGGCGCTTCAGGCGCTGGATGATCTCGCGCCGGTACTCGGCATCCCAGAGGATCCGCTCGTGGTCGATCGTGACCGCGTCGCGGGGCTGTTCGGTCGTGGCAGGTGCGACCATGGGGCAACTCCTCTCGCCCATCCTGGGAGCCTCGATTGAACCGCCCAAATCGGGCAAGCCTTGGGCGGGTTTGTGGCGATTCAATGATTTATTCGCTAACGCTCAAGAAGCGTTAGAGGTTCCGTGGCCGCATGGGCGCCATGCCGGCGTCCCGTTGGCCCGAATCTTCCCGCCGTGCCATAAGGTTAAGGCCGAGGCGCGAACAATTCGCAGGGACAGAGCATGACCACGCCAGCCGCCATCGCCGCACCCGGCCAGAGCGCCGAAGCCCTGTCCGCCAGGCTGGCGATGTGGTTTTCCTGCGTCGGGCACGCCTATTCGCACCTCGTGACCCTCCTCTACCTGACGGTCGTCCTGTCGCTCGAGCGCGAATGGGGCATGGGCTATGCCGAGCTGATCCAGCTATCGGCGCTCGGCGCGTTCCTGTTCGGCGCCGCGGCGCTCCCGATGGGCTGGATCGGCGACCGCTGGAGCGCGGTCGGGATGATGGCGATCTACTTCCTCGGCACCGGCCTTGCGACCGCGCTGACCGGCCTCGCGCGCAACCCGACCG
>CAYMTM010000385.1:0-2110 GCA_964393375.1 uncultured Rhodospirillaceae bacterium | reverse complement strand
GTTCGGCCAGCGCCAACACGATCGGCATCAGCAGGACGACGCGTCCCATGGTGGAAGGCATCAGGAAGGCCAGGACAACGGCGGCCAGCGCCACCGCGCCGACCGCCTGGACATAAGAGGCGCCGAGCCGGCCGAACATCGCCCGTGCCAGGCGCTTGCCAAGGCCGGTCCGCTCAACGCCGGCACCGACGATCAGCCCGCCGAACACGAGCCACCAGGCAGTGGACGCGAATCCGGAGAAAACGGCCTGGGGCGGCGCGATGTGCAGCACCATCGCCACCAGGAAGAAGATCAGCGCCGTCATGAACTCGGGCAGCACGACCAGCGCCCAGAAGCCGAGCGTCAGCATCACCAGTCCGGCGGCGCGCGCCTGGGTCGGCTCGAGCAGGCCGCGGCCGAGAGGCGTGGACGGCAACGCAAGCAGCAGCGCCGCCGCGATCATTACCGCGGCGATGGCAAGGCGCCGCATCGCCTCAGGTCGTCAGGCAGGCGGCGTTGAGCACACCGACCGCGACGGCGATGGCGCCAAGCGCGATGGCGTGGGCATGGCTGCCCTCGGCAATGCGGCCGGAAACGCCGCGCCAGCACGCGGCGACAATCGCATAGACGATCAACTGCGCCGCCAGCGCGACCAACGACCACACCAGCAAATCGATCAGGTCGCGGCTATGCGCGATGGCGCTGCCGATCGGGATCACCAGGCCGATCAGCGCGCCCGACAGGCTGATGGCCGCGGCCGAATTGCCTTCCTCAATCAGCGAAAACTCGCGGATCGGCGTGATCGCGACATAGATCGCCAGCGCGACCGCGAGCGCCGCGAGGCTGGCGACATAGGACAGACCGAACTGCGGCAAAGTGGCGAGATAGGTACCCACGCGATTCCCCCTGACCGTCGCGCAAATTCTAGCGGAAGTAATGCGGAACGAAACGGCTGGTGTTGAGGGTGATCGGACCGTCGTCCTCGCGGATGCCGATGCCGGCGGATTGCGAGGCGATGACCCAGGACCCGACGACCGCATGATTGCCGTCGAATGTCGGCGGCGGCAACGCGGCCTGCCAGACATAGGGTCCCCGATAAGGCCCATGAGTCTCCCTGGCGCCGCCTTCGCCCAGGACGGCGATATTGGCCCCTTCGCGGCTGAGCAGCGGCTTGCGCACGACCGTGCCGGCGATCGTCCCCTCGGCCAGCGATGCCGGCAGAAGGTTGGGATGCCCGGGAAACATCTCCCAGAGCATCGCCAGGATCCCCTTGTTCGACAGCACCATCTTCCAGGCCGGTTCGACGAACCGGGTCGTTCCGCCTGCAACGAACTTGCCGAACGCGTCCTGCAGCAGCCACTCCCAGGGATAGAGCTTGAACAGAGCGCCGATCGGCCGGTCGGCAAGGTCGACGAACCGTCCGTTCTTGCACCCGATATCCTGCAGCGCGATGAATTGCGTGTCCCGCCCGGCCTGGGCGCAGGTATCGCGCAGATACTCGGTCGTGACCGTGTCCTCCGCGCTTTCCGCCTCGCAAGTGAAGTAGACCGTGCCCGCGGGCAGGCGGCTTCCTCTCCATGCCGCAATCAGCCTCTCGTGGATCGAGTTGAACTGGTCTCCGCCGGTCTGCGTTTCCTCAAACCAGTGCCATTGTGCGACCGAGGCTTCGAACAACGCGGTCGGCGTGTCGGCGTTGTACTCGTAAAGCTTGGGCGGACCGGACCCGTCGAAATGCAGATCGAAGCGGCCGACGATATTGCGCTCGTGCCGCCGCCAGCTTTCCTTGGCCAGGGCGGCGGCGGCGGGGCCGATGTTCAGGCGTCCGAACAGATCATCCGCAATCACCCGTTCGACCGCCAGCAGGCAGATTCGTTCTAGCTCGTTGGTGGCGTCCTCCAGGGCATCGACCTCGGCTGTCGTCAGTTCGTAGGCCGCATCCTCTACCCAATAGCGGCCGCCGATGGAATGGAAGGTGAAGCCCAGCTCCTCCTGGCGCTGGCGCCAGCCGGGGCGCTCCGCGACTCGGACCCGGCGCATCAGCTGCCGCCCGAGAAGAAACGGCCGATCGAGCCGAAACCGCCGCGCTGCGTGGCGGTCGACGCGTTGTCCCGCGGAACGGTCGCGGGCGAGG
>CAYMTM010000384.1:296-2132 GCA_964393375.1 uncultured Rhodospirillaceae bacterium | reverse complement strand
GCTCTATCGCGCCGACCGCGGGCCGGCTCCCGCGACGCGCTTGCCGTCAGCGGCAATCGCGGCCGAGGACGGCTGGTGCGACGATCCGGCCGACCCCGCCTATAACCGTCAGGTCCGCCTGCCCTACCCCGCGCGCCACGAACGCCTCTGGCGCGCGGATGGGCTTTACGACCTCGTACTGGTGATCGGCCACAACGACGATCCGGCGGTGCGCGGCGCCGGCAGCGCGATCTTCGTTCATGTGGCGCGGCCGGACTGGGGCGGCACCGAGGGCTGCATCGCGTTTCGCATCGAGGACCTGCGCCACATCCTGTCGACGGCCGACGCGGACGCACGGGTACGCGTGCACGCCGCGCCGCTCTAGGACCGCGCGCCGAAGATCGCCGTCCCGACGCGCACATGGGTCGCGCCGGCCTTGATCGCCGCGGGATAATCCGCGCTCATGCCCATGCTCAGCGCGCCGAGGCCCAGCCGGCGCGCCAGTGCCGCCAGCATGCGGAAATGCGGCGCGGGATCGTCCGTCAGCGGGGGAATGCACATCAGCCCCTCGACCGCGAGGCCAAGCTCGTCGCGGCACAGCCGCACCAGACCTTCCGCCTGTTCGGCCTCGATGCCCGACTTCTGCGGCTCGCGCCCCGTGTTGACCTGGATGAGGCAGCGCGGGCGGCTCTTGCCGCGCTCGACCGCCTTGGCGACGGCGCGCGCCAGCCGCGCGCTGTCGATCGTCTCGATCACGTCGAACAGCGCCACGGCCTGCTCGGCCTTGTTGGACTGCAGGTGCCCGATCAGGCGCAATTCGATCCCCGGGTGGCGCGCGCGCAGGGCGGGATATTTGGCCGCGGCCTCCTGCACGCGGTTCTCGCCGAAGACGCGCTGGCCCGCCGCGATGGCGCGTTCTATCGCCGCGGCGGGGTGCGTCTTGGAGACGGCGACGAGCGTGACCGACTCGGGCGTCCGGCCGGCGTCGCGCGCAGCCTCGGCGATACGCGCGCGCACCGCGGCCAGACGCGACGCGATGTCGTCGGCCATCGCCGGCGCGCCGCCCACCATGGCGCTAGTATCCTTCGGGAACGTAGTTGAACCGCGCCATCTGCGCACGATGGGCGTCGACCACGCGGCGCACCTGGGCCTCGGTCAGCTTCGCGCGCCATTGCTCCTTGCGGCCCTCGCGAAAGAAGCGTTCGGCGACCTCGCTGCGTTCCTTGAAACCCTTCTGGTCTTCGAGCTTGCGCAGCATTTCGAAGGAGGAAAACTTGATCGCCCGCTCCAGACGCTCCTGCGGCGGTTTCAGGCCGAGGAAGCGGCAGACATTGCCGAAGGCGACGAAGGGCTGGTCGAGCATGTCCTCGTAGCGCACGGTGATCAGCCGTGGATCCGGCCGGCCCGTCCAGCTCTCGACATGGATCGACCAGGTGGAAAGCGGCTCCATGACCGACTCCTCGTCGCCCCCGCCCATGCTGTTGCGCACGAAGCCGAGATAGTCGATCGCCTCGTCGATCGAGCAGCCGAAATGATGGGTCATCGAGATGCAGACATCGAGCGGGTTGCGCACGATGTAGATGGCGCCCGCCGTGTATTCCATCGTGATCAGCGGAACGCCGAGATCGTCGGCGCCGAGATAGCAGTGCGTCTTGACGAACACCGAGTCGGGCGAGCCGCGCGCAAAGTCGCGATGCACCAGCGGGCGGTACTTCGCCAGCTCTTCCTTGGTCAGCGCCGAGACGGGCTTGCCGCCGGCATAGGGCAGATACCAGCCGGCCGCCTTGTTGCCGGGGGTGAAGGTGTCGAGCAGGTTCGGATCGACCGGCTGTTTCGCGTTGGTCAGCAGGTTGTGCA
>CAYMTM010000384.1:0-286 GCA_964393375.1 uncultured Rhodospirillaceae bacterium | reverse complement strand
CCCGGGACCAGCGTCTCGATATTGGCAGTGACGAGGTTGTGCAGGAACGCCCGCATCCAGGTGTTCCCGGATTTCGGATAGGAAGCCAGCCAGATGATGCCGCCCATGTCGCGCGGAATTCCTCTTGTGACCCGCCGCCGGTTTTCTAGAGCATGTTTTCTTAGGACGGAACCGCCCGTGCGATGGAATGGGCCACCATCGAACCCGGCGCCCCGGGCGTCGGGCCCGGCGAAAAAGCCTGGGGCGGGCCTTTTGGGCCCGCCCCGTTGCTGGTCCCCCCGGTCGG
>CAYMTM010000383.1:0-2143 GCA_964393375.1 uncultured Rhodospirillaceae bacterium | reverse complement strand
CTTGTAATTGGTCGGCGAGGCGATCGAGAGGATGCCGAGGCGGTTCTGGAACACCGCCGGCCCGCTGGCGCCGCCATACGCCTTCGAGGCGAGCCGGTATGCCACCCCTTCGGCGAAGAAGTTGCCCTGCGAATGGGCGATGATGATGAAATAGTTCTTTTCCGGCGGCTGTGCCGAGACCGGCGCCGTGCCGGCGCGCGCCCGCTGCGCGCCGCCGCGGCGGGCCTGGGCCTGCTCGGCGGCGTATTTGTCGGTGATGATCTTGGCGATCCGCGCCACCTCGGGCTGGCGCGCGGTGAACTCGATGCCGGTCAGGGGCTCGCCGGTGGTGCGGTCGCGGAAGCCGATGCCCAGCGACTGGCGGAACGCCTCGACGACGTCGCCCGGCGCCATCCCGCCCAGCCCCTGCCCGCGGAACTTGTCGATCGCCTCGGCGTTCGTGCACACCAGCCGGACCAGATCAGCGACGACGCCAGGCTGGCTCGTGAGCCGAAGCGAGTCGGCAATTCCGCAGAACTCCTCCACCCGCTTGTCCGTGCCCGAGGGGTTGCAGGTCTCGACCTCGAAGCGGTCGATCTCGTCCTTCACCTTGATGCTGGGCGCGACGGAGGGCTTGACCTGCAGCCCCGGCCCGACGCGCGGTCCCTGGTCGAGCAGGTTGCCGGCGATCATCCGCCGGTCGTACAGGCACGAGCCGCGGCCCGGGCCGTCGCGCGGCGTGTTGATGCCGTTGATGTAGTAGTAATTGAAGACAATGCGCTGGCCGCCGGCGGGCGGGCTCTTGCAGGGAATGTTGTTCAGCGTGCCGGGGTAAGGCCCGCGGTTCTCGCTGCCGTCGGGATTGAGCTGGCAATAGACGTCGCCGCCGCGCCCGGCGGGCTTCGCCGCCGGCGCCCCGCCGCCCGGCGCGTATTGGCCGGGCCGCGTCCCGCGCCCGCAGCCGAAGGGATTGTCGCAGGGCGGGTCGTTCGGCTGCCTGGATTGCGAGCCGGTGCGGTAGGTCGTGTTGCCGATCTCCTCGCCCAGCGGCGGCTTCGACTCTTGCGCCGGTGCGACTGCCGCCAACGCCAGGCAAGCCAGGGCGACGAACGGCGCCAGCGATTTCAGGAGAGCCTGCCGGACCATCCGTCGACTCCGCCCGACAATGACGATCCGAGGATAACCGCGTTTTCGGCCGGGCGGAACAAGGGCCGCGCCCGAGCGCCGCGCGAAGCCGGCAGGGCGCGGTGGACGGCGAACCGGGCCTGTGACAGGCTGCGCCATGCCCGACGACAGCAAGAAATCTGCCGCCGAACGCCCGATCGACCGCCTCATCGCCATCATGGCGCGGCTGCGCGCGCCGCAGGGCGGCTGCCCTTGGGACCTGGAGCAGAACTTCGCCACCATCGCGCCCTATACGATCGAGGAGGCATACGAGGTCGCCGACGCGATCCAGCGCGGCGACATGACGGCGCTGCGCGAGGAACTGGGCGACCTGCTGCTTCAGGTCGTCTACCACGCGCGCATGGCCGAGGAGGAAGGCCGCTTTGCCTTCGATGACGTGGCGACCGCGATCGCCGACAAGATGGTCGCGCGGCACCCGCATGTGTTCGGCAACGCCGAGGTGGACAGCGCGGGGGCGCAGACGCGGCTGTGGGAGGAGTTCAAGGCCCGCGAACGCGCGGCCAAGGCCGCGGCGAACGGCGCGCCGCCCTCGGTGCTTGACGACGTGCCCCTCGCCCTTCCTGCCCTGCTGCGCGCGGAGAAACTGCAGAAACGCGCGGCGCGCGTGGGCTTCGACTGGCCGCAGGCGCGCCAGGTGCTGGACAAGATCGAGGAGGAGATTGGCGAGCTGCGCGCCGAGCTGGACAAGGGTGCCGTGCCCGCGCGGGTGGAGGACGAGATCGGCGACCTGCTGTTCGCGCTCGCCAACCTTGCGCGGCACCTGAAGGTAGATCCCGAGACCGCGCTTCGGCGCTGCAACGCCAAGTTCGAGCGCCGATTCCGCGCGGTCGAGCAGGCGCTGGCCGCCCAGGGCCGCTCGCCCAAGGAAGTGTCGCTCGAAGAGATGGAGGCGCTCTGGGTGGCGGCGAAGCAGAAGGAGCGCGGCTAGGAGCCTGTCTGAGTAGTCGCTTGTCAGATGGCGGCGGGTCTGATTCCTTGC
>CAYMTM010000382.1:0-2176 GCA_964393375.1 uncultured Rhodospirillaceae bacterium | reverse complement strand
CTGCACGTGGTGCAGGCCGATGCTGCCGGTGAACCGGCGCAGGACCGGCGGCAGCCGAAGATGCGACGTGCTCGCCAGCGCGGCCGACACCGCGGACCATCGGCCGTGCCGCAGCCAGAGCGCTTCCTTGAATCGGTGCTGCACGGAGAAGAGCCAAACGCCGATGATCGACGCGAGAACGATCACCGGACGACGAGATCGCCCGGAACCCCACGAGCAGGCCGAGCGCGACGACCGCGGCGGCGAGGGCCGCTTTGGTCACATACACGCTGCGCCGTTCGCGACCCCAGGACCCCGGCGCGTCGAACGGCCAGCGGTAGAGAACCTGGAAGACCAGGGGCGGCAACAGGACGTTCGCGACCAGCGCGTGCCGTGTCAGCCGATGCCATCGGCGCCGCCAGGGAGAAAGCGCGCGATACTCCGCGACCGTCAGGCAGGTCGAATAGATGCCGGTTCCCGTCCGCCTGCGGTCGAGGTCGTTCCAGACGCCGTGGTGTCCGGCGTGCCGTCGTCGCCATCTGTCGAAGGGGGTCATGGTGAGCAGGCTGCATGATGCGCCCAGGCCGGCGTTGGCGCGACGCGAGCGGAAGTACGACCCGTGACCGCAATCGTGCCGGATGATGAAGATGCGGACCAGGAACCCTGCGGCCAGAGGAGTCATCGCGAACGCGATCCATGGCGAGACGCCGATCGAGGCGTACATCGCCGCGCACGTTCCCATGAAGCACGCCATCGTCTTCGCCGCCTGGCTGGCGCTGCGGACGAGACTCGGCGTCTGGAACTTCGCCGCGGCGGAACTGAGGGCCCGCTCGTCGACATCGACGGCCGGCTCGACTCGAAGGGTCGTCACGGATCCTTGGCGTCGGGAATGCGATCGTCGCCGGCCTTCGCGCCGGACCTGGTCTCCGCGATCCCAGGGACCGGGCCGGGACACGATTCACATATGGACACCTCGAAAAACCGCTTGCCCTCGAGGTCGTGACCTGACTCTCCGGCCGTGTGCGATGGCTGGAGGCGGGGATGGCGGGACAGGGTGGTTTCGTCGACACGGACGAGCGGCCGGCGTGGCTGTCGGCGGCGGGGGACCCGCTGGAGCGTTTAACCCGGGTCGTGGATTTCGAGCTGTTCCGCCCCGCCCCGGAGGCGGGGGTGCCGCGCTCGGACCGTTCGAAGGGCGGCCGGCCGCCGTACGACGCGGTGCCGATGTTCAGGGTGCTGGTGGTGCAGACGCTGTACGCGCTCTCCGACGATCAGGCGGAGCACCGGATCCGGGACCGGCTCTCGTTCATGCGCTTCGTCGGTCTGGCGCTGCGCGATGCGGTACCCGACGCCAAGACGATCTGGCTCTATCGCGGGCAGCTGGTCCGGGCCGGAGCGTTCGGTGCCTTGTTCGCCCGGTTCGACGCGGGCTTGCGGGCGAAGGGGTATCTGGCGATGGGCGGCCAGGTCGTCGATGCGACGGTCATCGAGGCGCGCCGGCCGCGGCTCGGCCGGGAGGAGAAGGAGACGATCGAGGGCGGCGGCGTGCCCGAGGACCGGTCGCCGGCCAGGCGCGCCCAGATCGACACCGAGGGCCGCTGGACGATCAAGCGGGGTCGCAAGCGGGAGGCGCCCGGCGGCGGTCAGGCGCGCCAGGCCCAGGGCGAGATCGCGGTGCCGATGTTCGGCTACAGGAACCACCTCGGCATCGATCGGGCGTACGGGTTCGTCCGCCGCTTCGTCGTCACCCGCGCGGCGCGCCACGACGGCAGCCAGCCCGGCGCCCTGCTCGATCGCTCGAACCTGGCGAGCGGGGTGTGGGCGGACACGGCCTGCCGCTCCAAGGCGAACCCGGCGCTGCTGGAGCGGCGCGGCTTCTTCCCCGAGGTGCGGCGGCCCGAGCGGCGCGGCCGGCCCATCCCTGCGCACATCCGGCGGGGCAACGCGACGCGGGCGAAGATAAGGGCCCATGTCGAGCACGTCTTCGCCGCGGAGAAGCACCGCTTCAAGCTGCCGATCCGCACCGTCGGACTGGCGAGGGCCAAGATCGCGCTCGCCACCCTCGCCGACAACTTCAAGAGGCTGGCTTGGATCGAGGGGAAAACCGCGCCCGCGTGACGGGCGACGGGCCAAGGACGTCGATCGCGCCGGACCGACGCCCCAGAGCAAACCGAACAGGCGCCGTCACGGCGCGCAA
>CAYMTM010000381.1:0-2225 GCA_964393375.1 uncultured Rhodospirillaceae bacterium | reverse complement strand
ACAACGACAATCTCCGCGGATCAGCCGAGACAGTTTGAGAAATCCGGGCTAGCGCCCAGGTCGATCGCCGCGGGCGGCAGGCCGGATACCGCGCGTTCCCACATCGCGCGATAGGCGTGCTCGAGTTCGCGGGCGAAGCGCTGCGTGTCAAACAAGGGGGCGCTCAGGCGATTGGCGCTCAGCCTCGTGCGCAGCCCCGCCAATCGTGCCCTGTCTTGGGCTAGCCCGATCGCCAGGCGGGCGTAACCTTCCACGTCCTCGGCGACCAATTCGGGCAGGCCGATCGCGCGGAGCAGGCTGGCGCTGACGCGCGAGGCGAAATGCCGGCCCAACACCGCCACGACCGGCAGACCGGCCCACAGGCAGTCGCTGGTCGTGGTGTGTCCGTTGTACAGCAGCGTGTCCAGAGCCAGATCGGCGAGCGCCAGGCGCTCCAGGTGGTGCGGCTTCGGCACGCTGGGCGAGAAAACAAGCCGCTCCGGCGCGATGCCGGCCTTCGCCGCGGCGGCCTTCAAGTTGCGCGTGGCCGCATCGTTCTGGTGCATCAGCCACAGCACGCTGCCGTGTACGGCGCGCAGGATCGTCATCCACGACTGGAATGTCGCCGCCGTGATCTTGAAGGGCTGGTTGAACGAGGCGAACACGAACTGGTCGGCCGGCAGGCCGAACGCGGCGCGCGTTGCGCCGCTGGCGGCGATCGGCTGGTCGCGGTTGTTGGCCTGGTAGGCATGCGGCAGGAACACCGGCTTCTCCGGCCATAGATCGGCCTGGGCAGCCGGCAATACGACGTGGTCGACGATGCCGTAGTCGAAGAAGCTGGCGCCGCTGCTGCCGGGGAAACCGAGGAAGGTCGCCTGCACCGGCGCGGGACGCGCCGCGCATATGGCAAGGCGCGCGCCTTGTGTCCAGCCCATCAGGTCGACCAGGATATCGATCCCCGCATCGCGGATGGCCTGCGCCGCCTCGCCGTCGGATGCGCCCAGCAGGTCGGTGAATCGGTCCGCGCCGGCACGGATCGTTTCGCGATAGCCGCCGCCATTGTCGGCGCCGTAGGAGAAGAGCTGCACCTCGACCTGGCGGCGGTCATGCGCCCTGAACAACCCGCAGGTCAGATGCCCGACCGCGTGATCTTGGAAGTTGGCGGACAGATAGCCGATCCGCAGCCTGTCTTTCGCGGCAGGGGCGGGAAGCGGCAGCAGGCACTGGACCGCGGCCTCCAGGCTTCGCGACCAGGCCCGCGCGACGGCAAGGTTGCGCATCGCATCGTCCGTGCGCCCGACATTGCCGAGCGGCGGCTCGGCGGGCGGGTATCCCTGCGCCAGGGATGCGTCGATATCGTGGTCGACGGCGCGCGCCAGTTCCGCATGGCGCGTCCAGTCGCACGCGTGCTGGCATTGGTACATCAACTCGGCACGGACGGTCGCGTCGCCGGGCCGCAGCGACAGCGCGCGCTCGTTGGCGCGGATGGCCTCGTCGATCCGCCAGAGCCGTTCGAGCGCGCCGGAAAGATCGCGCCAGGCGTCCGGATCGTCCGGCGCCAGTTCGGTGACGGTACGATAGGCATCCGCCGCTCCCGCGGGATCGCCCTGAGCCATCAGGGCGTTGCCCAGATTGGCGAGCAGGTTCGCGTCCCGCGGCCGCGCCTTAAGGCCGCGCCGGCAGGCATCGGCCGCTTCGCGCGATGCGCCCAGCCGGTTCAGCACGCCTGCCAGGTTGCATAGGATGTCCGGGTCGTTCGGATGCGACGCATCGGCCCGGCGGAAAGCGCGCTCGGCATCGGCAAACCGTTGAAGCTGCACCATCGCATTGCCCAGACTGAAGGCGGCGTTTGCATGGCCGGGGTGAAGCTTGAGCGCCCGCGCTGCGGCCTCGGCGGCCTCGGGCGCCATGCCGCGCTGCAGCAGGATGGCGGCCAGGAGTGCGTGCGGATCCGGGTCGGCCGGATTGCCCGCCGCAAGCCGGCGGCATAGCGTCTCGGCCTGCTCGAACCGGCCCTGCTGGGCCAACTGCACGATCTCCGCCCGTGCTTGCGCGCGTCCGGCCGGCCCCCCAGCCGCGGCCTGCTTGGCCAGGCGCCGTCGTTCGTTGCGGTTCATGGCGCGCGACAATACGGGCTGGCAGCCGACGCGCCAATCCCGAGCCCGTTGGTCGGTGGCGGTGCCATCGCCTAGGATGGTTGGCGGAACCAAGGATGGCGGGAGCAGACGCATGGCGGGGCGATTGAA
>CAYMTM010000380.1:0-2247 GCA_964393375.1 uncultured Rhodospirillaceae bacterium | reverse complement strand
GGCGGCGCCGTACCATGCAAAGGCGGTGGCGCCGAACAGCTTTCCCCAGGTCATCGACCAGGCGCCGATCGCCGCCATGCGCTGGCTCGGCCAGGTGGCGCCGATCACCTCCTCGGTGATCGAATCGGCCGCGCGCCTGGTGCCCCAGAACCCGGCGAACATCCAGAACAGGAATTCGGGGGCCACCGTCAGCGCCTTGGCCTTGGCGCCCGCGAAGAACAGCAGGCCCAGCACCAGCGGCGTCGCCAGCAGCCGGTGCGGCGTCAGCTGGATCCACAGATTGCGGCGGAACTCCCAGCTCACGGCGCCGCGCCGCCGAGCCCGGCTGCGCCGACACGGGCGCGATAGAGCTCCTGGATATTGTCCTGGTCCGGTCCGAAGCGGGTCACGGGCGCGCCGGCCGCCACCAGGCGGGCCAGGAACGCGGCCAGGGCGGCCGGATCGCCGCTCAGCCGGCACAGCGCCTTGGTGGGGGACTGCGTCACGATTTCGATCCCGTCAAAGCCCGCCAAGGTCGCAGCGAAGTCCGGCCATGCCGAGGCCAGCTCGATCGCCACGAGCTGCCGGCCGTCCACCCCGCGCAACCGGCGCTGCTCGACCAGCCTGCCGCGGCTGAGGATCAACAGGTCGGTGCAGTAGTCCTCGAGCTCGGTCAGGATGTGCGAGGAAACGATGATCGTCGCGCCCGCGCTCGCGATCGCCAGCAGGGTCCCCGCCAGGTCGGCGCGTGCCTCGGGATCGAGCCCGGCGGCGGGCTCGTCGAGCAGCAGCAGGCGCGGCCCATGCACGGTCGCCTGCGCGATCGCCAGGCGCTGGCGCTGGCCGCGCGACAGTTCGCCGGCGCGCCGGCCGAGAAGCGCTTCGATGCCGAACCTGGTGGCGGCGTGTTGCACGGCGTCGGCGATGGCCGCGTTGGCGACCCCCTGGCTGCCGGCGGCATAGGTCAGGCATTGCCGGACCGTCAGCGTGTCGTAAAGTCCGTAGAAGTCGGGCAAGTAGCCGATGAAGCGGTGCGCGCGGCGGGGCTCGTCGAAAATGTCCACGCCCTCGATCAGGATGCGTCCGCCATGCGGCATGTCGAGCGCCGCCAGGCAACGCAGCAAGGTGGACTTTCCTGCGCCGTTCGGCCCGACCAGCGCCGTGATCGTGCCCTTGGCGACGCCGAAGCTCAGGTCGTCGAGCGCGCGTACGCCCGGATAGTCGAACAGGACGTGCTCGACCGCGATCATCGAGGATGCGGTCGCGCTGCGCGGGCGGAGCCGGGCCGCCTACTTCTTCTTCGGCAGGTTCTTGGTGACTTCGACCAGCTGCTTCACCGCGCCGACCGACTTGTCGAACATCGCCTTCTCGGCCGCATTCAGCTCGATCTCGACGACCTTCTCGACGCCGCCGCCGCCTATCACCACCGGCACACCGACATAGAGGTCCTTGACCCCGTACTGGCCGGTCAACCACGCCGCGCAAGGCAGCACGCGCTTCTTGTCGAGCAGGTAGGACTCGGCCATCTGGATCGCCGCCGCCGCCGGGGCGTAGAAGGCCGAGCCGGTCTTGAGCAGGTTCACGATCTCCGCCCCGCCGTCGCGGGTGCGCTGGACGATCCTGTCCAGGCGCTCCTGGGTGGTCCAGCCCATCTTCACCAGGTCAGGCAGCGGGATGCCGGCGACCGTCGAGTAGCGCACCAGCGGCACCATCGTGTCGCCATGCCCGCCCAGCACGAAGGCGGTCACGTCCTCCACCGAGACCTTGAACTCGTCCGCAAGGAAGTGGCGGAAGCGCGCGGAATCGAGGACGCCGGCCATGCCGACGACCTTGTTGTGCGCCAGACCCGAGGCCTCGCGCATCACCCACACCATCACGTCGAGCGGGTTGGTGATGACGATGACGAAGGCGTTGGGCGCATGCGCCTTGATCGCCGCGGCCACGGTCTCGATCACCCCGGCATTGATGCCGATCAAGTCGTCGCGGCTCATGCCCGGCTTGCGCGGCACGCCGGCCGTCACAATGACCACATCGCAGCCCCTCAGCGCCGAATAGTCGGTACCGCCGGAATAGGCCGAATCGAACCCCTGGATCGGCGCCGACTGGGCGATGTCCAGCGCCTTGCCCTGGGGCACGCCGTCCACGACGTCGCACAGCACGACGTCGCCCAGGCGCTTCTGCCCGGCCAGCAAAGCCAGGGTGCCGCCGATCTGGCCTGCGCCGACCAAGCCGATTTTCTTGCGTGCCATGGGTGTCCTCGCCGGGGTA
>CAYMTM010000379.1:0-2250 GCA_964393375.1 uncultured Rhodospirillaceae bacterium | reverse complement strand
GGGCGGCCAACATCGTCTCGGGCCTCGTCCAGGGCTTCCCGGTGACCGGGTCGGATTCCCGCACTGCGGTCAACGACGCTATGGGCGGGAAGAGCCAGATGGTGGGGCTCGTCGCCGGCGCGGTCATGCTCCTGGCCCTGTTCTTTCTCACCGGGCCGTTGGCCCATGTACCTCGGACGGCCATGGCCGCGGTCATCATCGCCTCGGCCGTCGGCCTGCTCGATTTCGCGACGCTGCGCGAGCTCCATGCCATGAGTCGGGTCGAACTCGGCTTCTCGGTGGGAACCACCCTCGGTGTACTGGTGCTGGGGGTGCTGCCGGGCGTACTGTTGGCCGTCACTTTCTCCCTGCTGCTGATGCTGATGCTGACGTCCCGGCCCACGGACGCGGTCCTGGGGCGCGTGCCGGGCCTGAGGGGGTATCACGATCGCAAGGACTATCCCCAGGCCGAGATCATACCGGGCCTGCTCCTGTACCGTTTCAACGCCGATCTCGTGTTCTTCAACGCCGATTTTTTCAAGACCCGGCTACTCGCGACGATCGCCGCGTCCGAGACGCCCGTGGAGTGGGTGGTGATCGATGCCAGCCCGGTCAATGTCATCGACAGCACCGCGTTGAAGAAAACGGAGCAGCTGATCGAAGAGCTCGCAACCCGGGGCATCGTGTTTGCCGTGGCGCGCCGGAAACACGTCGTCGCACGCCTGTTCGAAGCGTCCTGGGTGGACGTGCGGCGGGAACTGACGGAGGAGTACAACTACCCCACCCTGACCTCTGCGATAGACGCATTCAAGGCGCGCAGTCGGCGGGACGCGATGCAGGCGGTCGACGGTGATGCCGCGGCACTATCGATCGATCATGTTCAGCCACGGTCCTGACATCGGCGTATACGAAGCCTGACTTGCCGCCACCTGCCGCCGGCGCCAGCCCGACGGCATTGCAGCGTATCGGGCGGGCGGCGAAACCTACGTGGTGACGGCCCCGGCTGATCTACGACAGTGACTCGGCGCTGGAGGACATCACGGCGGCGCTAGTGCCTGGCGAAGAACTCCGGCGTCCCGTTACACGCCGGGGTGGCGGCCGCCCCTGGTGCCGAACCCGCGGGTGCATCTGACGGGTTTTCACGCGGCACATTCCTGTGCCGCGCCCCTGCGGGGCAGCCTGCGGCTGTGCAAATCGGCAATCCTGCCGATTTGTCACGGCGTGTTCGCGCCACACAGCGCACTGCGCGCGCTGCGGGGGGCGGGTGAAGGTCATCGCCAGCCTCGCAGATCCGGCGGTGGTGGGGAGGATTCTCGCGCAGCTGGAGCAGGTGGCGACGCCGTCCCTGCTCCTCACGCCTGCGCACCGCCCGTCGGTATGTCAAGCCATCCAGCATTCCAGCGCACGGAGGAGCCGATCGTAGGAGCGGGAGAACTTCCTCACGCCGTCTGCCTGCAGCTCATCGCCCACGGCGTCCAGGTCGATCCCGAGCGCCGCAAGCTCGTCGGCGACGGCGCGCGCCTGGTCCGGATCTTCCTCCAGCCGCGCGACAGGGCTGCCGTGATCGCGGTATGCCGTCAGTGTCTCTATCGGCACGGTGGTCACGGTTTGCGGGCCAGCCAGCGCGTCCAGGTACCTGACGTCGCTGTAACGCTCGTCCTTGATAGAGGTGGATGCCCACAGGAGGCGCAGCGGCTGCGCGCCGCGTGCCAGGAGCGCGTTGCATCGCGGGGTCTCGATCAGTCGCTTGAACTCGCGATAGGCGAGCCGCGCACAGGCGATGGCGGCGCACCCGCGCAGCTCCCGCGCCGCGACTGGCGGCTGCGCGTCGAGACGGGCATCGACCAGCGTGTCTATGCGGCTCAGGAAGAAGCTCGCCACCGAAGCGCCGGGAGCAGTGCGTGCAGCTACCGCATCCTCGACGCCTGCGAGATAGCCGTCCCACACCCGCCGGAACTGCGTGACGCTGAAAAGCAGCGTGACATTTACGTTGATACCCTGCGCGATCAGCGGCCGGATTGCCGGGAGCCCCTCCTGCGTGCCGGGTATCTTGATCATGACGTTGGGCCGACCGACCCGCTTCCACAGTCGCTGTGCCTCCGCGATGCTCCCGCCCGTGTCGTGGGCGAGATGCGGCGAAACCTCGAGGCTGACAAACCCGTCACGCCGCCGGCTCTCATGCCAGACGTCGCACAGCAGGTCGGCAGCCATACGGATGTCCTCTATGACAAGCGCCTCGTACAGCGCGGCGCCGCCGAGCCCGGCGCTCTG
>CAYMTM010000378.1:0-2255 GCA_964393375.1 uncultured Rhodospirillaceae bacterium | reverse complement strand
CCCCGCTCAATGCGATCATCGGGTTCTCGGACGTGCTGCGCCAGGAGGTATTCGGGCCGCTGGTCGTGGAGCGGTATCGCGAATACGTGGCCGACATCCATCGCAGCGGGACCCTGCTGCTGTCGCTGATCAACGACATCATGGACATGGCGCGGATCGAGGCCGGCAAGATCGATCTGGCCCAGGAGAAGTTCTGTCTTGCATCCGTCGTCGACGAGGTCCTGCCGCTGGTCCAGCTTCGCGCCGACGCCAAGCGCATCGCCCTTCGTCGGGCGGTCCCCGAGAGTCTGCCCAAGGTAACCGGCGACCGCCGCGCCGCGACGCAGATCCTGCTCAATATCATTGTCAACGCCGTCAAATTTACGCCGGAGCAGGGCGAGGTTAGCATCGCGCTGCGGCACGAGGGCGGCAGCGTTGCGGCCGCAGTCGCCGATACCGGGCCCGGAATAAAGAAGGTGGACCTTGCGCGCCTCGGCCGGCCGTTCGAGCGGCTGGACTTGGACGGCATCGAAGTCGCCCAGGAGAACAAGGGCACCGGCCTTGGCCTGGCGATATCCCGCGCCCTGGCCGAACGGCAGAACGGCACCTTGTGGATCGACAGCGAAGTCGGTGCCGGCACCACCGTCACGCTACGGCTGCCGGCGGCCCCCTGATCCCCGCGCGCCTTGTTTCCGCCGCGGTCGCGCTCTAATCCATGGTATCCATGGATATGGGCAATTCGCTCATGGGTCTGTCCGCGCTGCTCGCCTTGCTGCCCGCAGCGGTGTTGCCGTGGCGCCGCCTCGGCGACCAGCAGCGGCGCGACGGCGCGTTCTGGTCGGCGACCGCCGTCGCGGTCGCGGGGCCTGCGTGCTGGGCCTTCCTGCAGGTCTCGGCATCCTGGCGCACCGGGTTTTCGGTCGCCCTGTGGGTGACGATCGCCGCGACCATGGCGGCCTTCGCCATCGCCGCGGCGACCATGCGCCAGGCTTGGCGGCTGGCACCCCTGCTCGTGCCGTACCTGATGGTGCTCGGCATCGTCGCCCTCGTCTGGCAACGCGCCCCCGAACGGCCGCTCGTCAGCGCCGCCAACCAGCCCTGGCTCGAGGCGCATATCATCGTGTCGGTCGCGACCTACGCGCTGGCAACCCTCGCGGCCGTGGCCGGCCTTGCGGTCTTTCTGCAGGAGCGCGCGCTCAAGCTACGCCGTCCCACCGGCTTGACGCGCCACCTGCCGTCGGTGGCCGACGGCGAGGCGATGCTGGTTCGCCTGCTGCTGGGCGCCGGTGCAGTGCTGCTGGTCGATCTGATGACGGGCATGTCGATACAATACATTAATGCCGGCACGCCCTTGCGGTTCGAACACAAGACCCTGCTGTCGCTGCTGAGCTTCTTCGTCATCGTCGGCCTGCTGGCTGCCCATTATCGCACCGGTGTGCGCGGGCGGCGGGCCGCGCGCTATGTCCTGCTCGGCTATCTGCTGCTGACCCTGGCTTATCCAGGCGTGAAGTTCGTGACCAACGTCCTCATTGGGTAATTTTGCGCTTTTTCAAGGTACTATAGATTTTTTGCGTGTGCGTAGAGAATTCTGTTGCGTTGCAACAGAGGCTGCGCAAAACTGAATAACAATTAGGCCGCTCGGGGAGTTGCCCAAAAAATGGGCATAACAATCGGGCAAATTGGACTGGACGTACCGGTGATCCTCGCGCCGATGTCCGGCGTCACGGATCTGCCCTTCCGCCGCCTTGTGAAGCGGCAGGGTGCCGGCCTGGTCGTTTCGGAGATGATCGCCAGCGAAGCGATGGTGCGCGAGTCGCGCAAGTCGCTGCTGATGGCCCGGAACGCTGCGGACGAGCAGCCGATGGCGGTGCAGCTTGCGGGCTGCGAGCCGGCAGTGATGGGCGAGGCGGCGAAACTGAACCAGGACCTTGGCGCCGCCTTGATCGACATCAATTTCGGCTGCCCGGTGAAGAAGGTCGTGAACGGCCATGCCGGCTCGGCGCTGATGCGCGACGAGGTGCACGCCGCAAGGATCCTCGAGGCGACCGTGAAAGCGGTCAGCCTGCCCGTGACCTTGAAGATGCGCACGGGCTGGGACGACGCCAACCGCAATGCGCCGTCACTTGCGCGCATCGCCGAAGCGAGCGGCATCAGGATGATCACGATCCACGGCCGCACGCGCTGCCAGTTCTACGACGGCAAGGCCGACTGGCGCTTCGTGCGCGAAGTGAAGGAGGCGGTACGCATCCCCGTCGTCGTCAACGGCGACATTGTGG
>CAYMTM010000377.1:0-2267 GCA_964393375.1 uncultured Rhodospirillaceae bacterium | reverse complement strand
GAGGTCAAGAAGCTCAGGACCCTGAGCCCGATGTCGGCCGAGGCCACGGTGGTTCGCAACTACCTGGATTGGCTGCTGTCGATCCCATGGAAGAAGCGGGCCAAGATCAAGCGCGACATCAAGGCCGCCGAGAAGGTGCTCAACGCCGACCATTACGGCCTGGAGAAGGTCAAGGAGCGCATCCTCGAATACCTGGCCGTTCAGCAGCGCATGAAGAAAGTGCGCGGCTCGATCCTGTGCCTAGTTGGCCCGCCCGGCGTGGGCAAGACCTCGCTCGGCAAGTCGATCGCGCGGGCGACCGGGCGCCGCTTCGTGCGCATGTCGCTCGGCGGCGTGCGCGACGAAGCCGAGATCCGCGGCCATCGGCGCACCTATATCGGCTCGATGCCCGGCAAGGTGATCCAGGGCATGAAGAAGGCCAAGACGTCGAACCCGCTGTTCCTGCTGGACGAGGTCGACAAGCTGGGCGCCGACTGGCGCGGCGACCCGTCATCGGCGCTGCTCGAGGTCCTCGACCCGGAGCAGAACTCGACCTTCAACGACCACTACCTCGAGGTCGACTACGACCTGTCGGACGTGATGTTCGTGACCACGGCCAACACGCTGCGCATGCCGCAACCGCTGATGGACCGCATGGAGATCATCCGCATCCCCGGCTACACCGAGGACGAGAAGGTCGAGATCGCCAAGCGCCACCTGATCCCCAAGCAGGTCAGGGAGCACGGGCTGCGCAAGGGCGAGTGGTCGATCTCGGAGGACGCGCTGCGCGAGCTGATCCGCACCTACACGCGCGAAGCCGGCGTGCGCAACCTGGAGCGCGAGATCGCCAACCTGGCGCGCAAGGCCATCAAGGAAATCCTGATGTCCAAGCGGCGCAGCAAGGTCGCGATCTCGCGGCGCAACCTCGAGAAATACGCCGGCGTGCCGCGCTTCCGCTTCGGCGAAGTCGAGACCCAGGACCTGGTGGGCGTCACCACCGGCCTGGCCTGGACCGAAGTGGGCGGCGAGTTGCTGACGATCGAATCCGTCACCGTGCCCGGCAAGGGGCGCGTCACCGCGACCGGCAAGCTGGGCGACGTGATGAAGGAATCGGTGCAGGCGGCCGAGAGCTACGTGAAGAGCCGCTCGATCGCCTTCGGCATCAAGCCGACGGTTTTCGAACGCCGCGACATCCACGTGCATGTGCCCGAGGGCGCCACGCCCAAGGACGGCCCGTCGGCGGGCGTCGCCATGGTCACCTCGATCGTGTCGCTGTTGACGGGGATCCCGGTGCGTCGCGACGTGGCGATGACCGGCGAGATCACCTTGCGCGGCCGCGTGCTGCCGATCGGCGGCTTGAAGGAGAAGCTGCTCGCGGCGCTGCGCGGCAACGTCAAGACGGTCGTGATCCCCACCGAGAACGAGAAGGACCTGGCGGAGATCCCGGACAACGTGAAGAAGGGCCTGACCATCGTGCCCGTCGGCACCGTGGACGAGTTGCTGAAGCACGCACTGGTGCGCCAGCCGACCCCGATCGAATGGACCGAGGCCGACGCCGAGGAAGCCGCGCTGGCGGCGAAGAAGGCGGACAAGGATCGCGAGCAGGTCACGACCCACTGATCCGGTCGGTCCGGAAAAGCGCGCGCGGGCGCCGGCGTCAGGCCGGCGCCCGCTGCGTTCGTGCCATCGGCTCGGCCGGCCGGCGAACGCGGATGTGAAATCGACAGCGAGTCAAGGCGTTGCGCGCGGCAGTCGCCATGGGCTGCGAAGCGGCGGGCGACGGTCGCCGCCGCGCGGCCCAGCGATTCTTGTGGAAAAGCCCAGGAAACAAGCGGTTTTCGCACGCCCCGCGCATTGACGCGCGCGACGGGCGAGACATAGACTCCGCGCCGCATCGACCGCCATTTCCCGCCAATGCATTTGCGCGCTGCCCGCACAAGGAGGGTGCTCCCGTGAACAAGAACGATTTGGTCACTGCCGTCGCCGATCAAGCCGGTTTGTCCAAGGCCGACGCTACCAAGGCCGTCGACGCGATCTTCGACGTGCCGAGCGGCGTGCTGGCGGCCGCGCTGAAGAAGGGCGACGAGGTGCGGCTGGTCGGGTTCGGGAACTTCGTGGTCACCAAGCGCGCAGCGAGCGAAGGACGCAACCCGCGCACGGGCGAGAAGATCCACATTCCCGCCTCCAAGCAGCCGAAGTTCAAGGCCGGCAAGGGGCTGAAGGACTCGGTGAACTAGCCCGGATTTCTCACAGCATGTAGGGCTGTGGCTCCGGCGGCTGGCGTGATG
>CAYMTM010000376.1:0-2270 GCA_964393375.1 uncultured Rhodospirillaceae bacterium | reverse complement strand
ACAACGACAATCTCCGCGGATCAGCCGAGACAGTTTGAGAAATCCGGGCTAGCGCTGCCTGCTGTGCGAACATCGGGAATTCGCGCGCGGGCTCGGACCAGTCCGGCTTCTTGGTGATCTGGCCGATCGCGCCGGTGTCTTTGTCGATCAGCGCCGTCATGCGGGTCAGCGTGCGGCGGACTCGCTTCTCCATCTCCTTGTCGCCGGCGCGCGCACGTTCCAGCGCGTAGGTCAGGGTCGGCCCGTCCACAAGCTTGCTCTTGCCCCAGCCTTCGTTGTCCCGGTCGTAGACCTTGTCGAGGAACGCCAACAGTTCGGCCCGACGGTCGTCGGGCAACGCGACCGCCGGCATGCGCTCGCGCTCGGGGCCGCCCGGCTCGCCGTAATCCACGGGCGACGGATCCTTCACGGTCTCTTCGAGGATCGGCAGAAAGAACTGCGGCGAGTAGTAGCCGCGCAGCTTGACGATCTCGGTGCCGTCCGGCCCGAACAGCACGGTCGCTGGCCAGCCCCAGCGCTCGTATTGCTGCGAAATGTCGGGCCGGCTGTCCTGGTCGACGCGCACGGCGATGAAATGCTTATCGATATAGGCCCTGACGCCGGCGTCTGCGTAGGTGGTCTCGTTCATCGTGTGGCACCACGGGCACCACCACGACTGCAGACTCAACAGCACGAACTTGTTCTCGCGTTTCGCCCGCGCGAACACCTCGTCGCTCCAGCTCTGCCAGGGGAAGTCGCCGCCCGGCGGCGCGGCCGAGGCCGCCGTCGCGGCAAACGCCAGGGCGAACGCGAACAGCAGGCGGGCGAGCATGGCAAGAACTCCCCGGTTCGGCGGAACCCGCGACCCTATCCCGGACACGCCGGCCTGTGCGTCACGCTTGCGTGACCGCGAAGATGCACGCCACCGTCATCGGACCGTCTGGTAGGCGGCCAGCACGGCGGCCTGCACCACGTCGGCGACGGTCGAGCGCAGATGGACGATCTGCGCCGGCTTCTCCAACCCGATCAGGATCGGTCCGATCATCGTGCCGCCGCCGATCTGGTGCAGGAGGCGCGAGGACACGTCGGCGGTGTGCAGTGCCGGCATGACCAGCACGTTGGCCTGGCCCTTCAGGCGGCAGAACGGGAAGAACCGCTGGCGCAATTCGGGGTCCAGCGCCATGTCGGCGTTCATCTCGCCGTCGTAGACGAAGTCGACCTTGCGTCGGTCCAGCTCCTCGACCGCCTCGCGCACGCGCTGGGCCTTGTCGCGCCAGGGATTCCCGAAGTTGGAGAACGACAGGAGCGCCACGCGCGGCTCGTGTCCCATGGCGCGCGCGACGCGCGCGCTGCCGACGGCGATGTCCGCAAGTTCCTGGGGTGAGGGGAGGGCATGCACGTTGGTGTCGGCGATGAAGTAGGTCCGGCCGCGCGCGACCATGATGGTCAGCGCAAACGGAAGCTCGCCGGGCTTCGGGTCGATCACCCGCGCGATATCCTCGTAGCAGACCATCCACGACCGGGTGAGACCCGTTACCATCGCGTCGGCGTCGCCGCAGGCGACCATGCAGGCGGCGAACACGTTGCGGTCCTGGTTCACCATGCGCTCGCAGTCGCGATAGAGCGCGCCCTTGCGCTGCAGTTTGGCATAGAGGAACTCGGTGTACTTCTTGTTGTGCGTCGAAAGCCGCGCGTTGTGGATCTCCAGATCGTCGGTGCCCTGCAGGTTGGCGGCCTTGATCGTCTCCGCCATGCGGTGCACCCGGCCGATCAGGACCGGCGTGCCGTAGCCCTGGGCGCGGAACGCAAGGGCGGCGCGGATCGCCTTTTCATCCTCGCCTTCGGTGAACACCACCCGGCGCGGGTTGGCCCGCACCGTCTCGGTGATGCGGGTCAGACTGTTGGCCGTGGGATCCAGCCGCGCGCGCAAGGTGGCGCGATAGGCCTTCATGTCGGCGATCGGCCGGCGCGCCACGCCGGAATCCATCGCCGCGCGCGCGACGGCCGCCGGCACGGTCTCGATCAGCCGCGGGTCGAACGGGACGGGAATGATGTAGTCCCGCCCGTAGCGCAGCCGGCGCCCGCCATAGGCGGCGTCGACCTCGTCCGGCACGTCCAGCCGCGCCAGGTCGGCCAGCGCCTTGGCGGCGGCGATCTTCATGGCGTCGTTGATGGTCGACGCGCGGACGTCGAGTGCGCCGCGGACGATGTAGGGGAAGCCCAGGACGTTGTTGACTTGGTTCGGGTAGTCGGAGCGGCCCGTGGCGATGATCGCGTCCGAGCGCACCGCC
>CAYMTM010000375.1:0-2279 GCA_964393375.1 uncultured Rhodospirillaceae bacterium | reverse complement strand
GTGGTCGTGTAGACGCGTGTGCAAACCCCGCGCTTCTGCGGGCAGCCCTGCATGGCCGGCACCTTGTTGCGCGCCGAGCGCGGCTCGCGCCCCAGGCGCACCAGCTGATTGATCGTCGGCATCCGCGAACGGTCCTTCCTCAAACGCCATCGCCAGCGACAGCCACCCGTCGCCAGCGCATTGCCAGTCGGTCCCCGCCCTTTCCCCGAGGGAAAAAGCCCCGTCGCGTCCGCGCGACGGTATGTCGATAGGCTTCAAGCCAGGGTTGCGTCTAGGCGGGACCGCCTACCACCAACCCCCCAAAAAGGTCGCGGGATACTAGTGATGGCTCCCGGGAGCGTCAACAGCAATTCGGGCGGATTTCCGCCGCTTCCGGTGGGCAGGACACCTGCCGCTAATGCATGGGCGGGCGGGCAGGAAAGCCCCGGGCGGGGGCTTCGCAAGGCCCCCGCCCGTCATGTTAAGAAAGCTTACTCCGCCGCCGTCGGGGTGGCCTGTTCGGCCCCTTCGGCCGGCGCCTGGCCCTCGGGCAATGCGCCCGCCGCCCGGTCGCGCTCGGCCGCCAGCGCCTTCAGCCGCGCCATGACGCTGCCGGTGCCGGCGGGGATCAGCCGCCCGACGATGACGTTCTCCTTGAGCCCGATCAGGTCGTCGACCCGGCCGGAAACCGCGGCTTCGGTCAGGACGCGAGTGGTCTCCTGGAACGAGGCCGCCGAGATGAACGACTTGGTCTGCAGGCTGGCCTTGGTGATGCCCTGAAGCACCGGCCTGGCCTTGGCCGGGCGGCCGTTTTCCTGCAGCGTGCGCGCATTGACCTCCTCGAACTCGCTGCGGTCGACCTGTTCGCCGACCAGGAACGTGGTGTCGCCCGGATCGTCGATCTCGACCTTCTGCAGCATCTGGCGAACGATCACCTCGATGTGCTTGTCGTTGATCTTCACGCCCTGCAGCCGGTAGACCTCCTGGATCTCGTTGATCAGGTAGTTGGCCAGCTCCTCGACGCCCAGCACGTGCAGGATGTCGTGCGGCACCGGATTGCCGTCCATCAGCAGGTCGCCCTTCTGGACGTAGTCGCCCTCCTGGACCGAGATGTGCTTGCCCTTGGGCAGCAGGTACTCGACCGGCTGCTGCTCGCTGCCTTCCGGCGGCACCACGACGATGCGGCGCTTGGTCTTGTAGTCCTTGCCGAACTCGACGCGGCCGTCGATCTCGCTGATGATGGCGAAATCCTTGGGCTTGCGCGCCTCGAAGAGTTCGGCCACGCGCGGCAGACCGCCCGTGATGTCGCGGGTCTTCGACGACTCGCGCGGGATGCGCGCCAGCACGTCGCCGGCCTTGACCTGGGCGCCGTTCTCGACGTTCAGGATCGCGTCGACCGACAGGAAGTAGCGCGCTTCGCTGCCGGTCGCCAGCGTAATCGCCTGGCCCTCGCTGTCGCGCAGCGCGATGCGAGGCCTGAGATCGTTGCCGCGCGGCTGCTGCTTCCAGTCCACCACGACCTTGCGCGTGATGCCGGTGGCCTCGTCCACCGCCTCGCGCATCGACACGCCTTCGGTCAGGTCGACATAGTGCGCGATGCCGTCCTTCTCGGTGATGATCGGGATCGTGTAGGGGTCCCAGCTCGCCAGCTTCTGCCCCTTCTTGACCTCCGCCCCGCTGTCGGCATAAAGCATCGCGCCGTAGGGCACGCGATGGCGCGCCCGCTCGCGCCCCGCCTCGTCCGACAACACGATCTCGGTGTTCCGGCCCATCACGATGGGCGTGCCCTGGCTGTTGACCACGACGTTGCGGTTCTTGACCTCGACCGTTCCGTCCAGCGTCGCCTCGATCGCCGACTGCTCGGCCGCTCCCTGCACCGCGCCGCCGATGTGGAAGGTGCGCATCGTCAGCTGCGTGCCGGGCTCGCCGATCGACTGGGCGGCGATGATGCCGACCGCGTCGCCGATCTCGCACACCTGGCCGGTGGCGAGGAAGACGCCGTAGCACTTGCGGCACACGCCGAACTCGCTCTTGCACTTGAGGACGGACCTGACCGGGACGCCGAACGACTCGCTGTGGTTCTCCAGGTCCGCGGCGAGCTGCTTGAGGACCGGGATCGTCAGCACGGCGTCCTTCTCCAGGAGCACCGTCTTGCCCGGCTTCCCGTCCTTTAGCGGCTTGTGCACGTCGATCGCCAGGACACGACCCACGAGCGAGCGGTTCAGCCCCTCGGCCACGAACAGCGGGCGCTCGATGTGCTCGTCGGTGTTGCAGTCCTCCTCGCGGACGATCACGTCCTG
>CAYMTM010000374.1:0-2344 GCA_964393375.1 uncultured Rhodospirillaceae bacterium | reverse complement strand
GATCCATTTGCCCGATTGCATAGGGCAGCCCTCGCCATCGCCCTGGTGTTCGTGCTGGCGGGCGCTGGGTTCCTGGGCAAGGGGCTCTACATCCACGCCAAGGCGTGGCTGGCGCAGGCGCTGATCCGCCATGCCTGGGCGGCGCGGCAGGTAGGCGACCCGGCGCCGCGCCCGTGGCCCTGGGCCGACACCTACCCGCTGGCCCGGCTCAGCGTGCCGCGTCTTAGCGTCGAGCGCATCGTGCTGGCCGGCGCCTCGGGCCGGACGCTGGCCTTCGGCCCGGGCCGGATCGACGGCACCGCCCAGCCGGGCGAGGCCGGGGTCAGCGTGCTGAGCGGCCATCGCGACACGCATTTCGCCTTCCTGAAGCACCTGCGGCCGCACGACGCGCTGACCATAGAGCGACCTGACGGCCGTCTGGTGCGGTTCGCCGTCGCGGAGCTGGCGGTGGTGCACCGGGATGCCGTGGCCCTGCCCGCTGCAACCCAGGACGGCGGTGCCTGGCTGGCGCTGGCGACCTGCTGGCCGTTCGACGCGCTCGATCCCGGCACCCCCTGGCGCTATCTGGCGCTCGCGCGCTCGGAGTGACGCGGCGGCCCGCGCGCCCCGGCCGCTTCAGGCCGGCAGCCGCACGCAGGCGCGCAGGCCCCCGTGCGGCGAATCGTCCAAGGTCAGTTCGCCGCCATGGCCGCGCAGCACGTCGCGCGCGATGGTCAGGCCCAGGCCTACGCCGCCCGTCTCGGGGTTGCGCGAGCTCTCCAGGCGGAAGAACGGGCGGAACACCTCCTCGCGCTGCTCGGGCGGGATGCCGGGTCCGTCGTCGTCGACCAGGATCTCGACGGCGTCGTCCAGCTTGGCGGCCGACACCCACACGCGCTTGCCGTAACGCCCGGCGTTGGCGATCAGGTTGCCGATCGAGCGGCGGAAGGCCTGCGGCCTGACCGGCAGGCGGATCGCGCCGTCGACCGCGAGTTCGACCTGCGTGCCCTCGCGCCGCGCCGCCGCCACGACGTCGACCAGCAGGTCGCTGATCTCGGTCGGCACCGGCGTCTCGCCGCCCTCGCCGCGCGCAAAGGCCAGGTAGCCCTCGATCATCTTCTCCATCTCCGCCACGTCGGCCTTCAGGTCGTCGACCTCGGGCGCAGGCTCCAGCATCGCGAGCTGCAGCTTCATGCGGGTGAGCGGCGTGCGCAGGTCGTGCGACACGCCCGACAGCATGTCGGTGCGCTGCTGCAGCTGGCGGCGGATGCGGTCGCGCATCTCCAGGAACGCGGCGGCCGCCTGGCGCACCTCGACCGCGCCTTCCAGGCGGAAGTCCGGCACGTCGCGCCCCTTGCCGAAACGGTCGGCGGCGATCGCCAGGCGCCGGATCGGGCGGACCTGGTTGCGCATGAAGACGGTGGCGACCGCGAACAGCACCAGCGAGGAGCCCACCATCCACAGGATGAAGATGTAGGTGGTCGAACTGAACAGGCGCTGGCGCGGCACGGTGACGTCGAGCACCCCGTCAGCAAGCTGGACCTGAACGCCGATGTCGCGCTCGCCGCTTTCCGGCCAAACGACCAGGAAAGGCCGCCGCACGCGGTCGCGGATCGCGTCGCGCAGGATGTCGTCGAGCGAGCCGACCATGTCCACCATCGGCTTGTTCGGCAGGATCTCGCCCTTGTGGAACTCGATGCGCAGTTCCGTGTGCCACTGCGCCAGGACCGAGAGCTGGTCGCGCTCGGCGTCGCTGCGCGCGAGCCCGCGCTGGTCGATCACCATGGCGATGTCGCCGGCGACGCCCAGCGCCAGGCGCTTGGTCATCGTGTACCAGTGGCGGTCGTAGAACACCCAGGTGGAGATCACCTGCACCAGGATCAGCGGCATCACGATGATGAGCAGCGAGCGGCCGAGCAGCGTATGCGGCAGCACGCGCTTCAGCCACCGCGTCACCGGCGTCGCCATCAGTCGGGCCTCAGCGCGTAGCCGCGGCCGCGCACGGTCTGCAGGTAGCGCGGCAGCTTGGGATCGGGCTCGATCTTGCGCCTGAGCCGCGTGACCTGCACATCGACGGCGCGCACCCCGCCGGCGATCGCGCCGCGCTCGGTCAGGGTCTCGCGGCTCAGCACTTCGCCCGGCCGTTCGGCAAGCAGCTTGAGCAGGCTCGCCTCGGCCGTGGTCAGCCGGACCGTCGCCTCCCCGCGCAGCAGCACCAGGCGCTGCGGATCGAAGCGCAGCTCGCCGAGCCTGACCTCGGCCGGCGGTGAGGCGGCGTCGGGCGGCGCCGGGGCGCGGGCGCGGCGCAGCAAGGCCCTGAGGCGCAGCACCAGCTCGCGCGGCTCGAACGGCTTGGCCAGATAGT
>CAYMTM010000373.1:0-2346 GCA_964393375.1 uncultured Rhodospirillaceae bacterium | reverse complement strand
CTGGCTGGCCGGCAAGGGGCGCAGCGTCTTCGCGCACGAGCTTGCGCCGCTCGCCGCGGGGCTGATCGACGAGGTGGTCGAGGACGCCGGCATCGGCTCGCGCTGGACCGAGCTGCTGCGCCGCCCCTTGGCGGGGCGGCGGTTCGACCTGGTGATCGACACGCAGCGCCGCGTGCTGACCACGCTGATCGTCAGACGCATCGCCCACGGCACGTTCGTGTCGGGCGCGGCGGGATTCCTGCTGTCCGACCGGCGGCCGAGGCTGCCCTACCGCAAGCCCACCTCAATGGTGCGCCAGATGCTCGACCTGATCGAGGCGGCAACCGGCGCGCCGGCCGAACCCGACGCGCCGCTGCGGCTGGACCCGGCGGCAGCGCAAGCCGCCGCGCGGCTGCTGCCGGAAGGTCCGACCTATATCGGCTTGGCGCCCGGGGCTGGCGGGCGGCACAAATGCTGGCCGCTCGAACGCTACGTGGAACTGGGGCGGGCGATCGCGGCGGGCGGTCGGACACCGGTGTTCATCCTAGGGCCGGGCGAGGGAGGTTGGGTCGACGCGTGCCGCGCCGTGCCGGGTGCGCGCCTGGCGCTGCAGGAGGCGGCCGCCCTGGGCATCGCCGTGACGCCGATGTTGACGATCGCGCTGGCGCGACGCCTTGCCGCCGCCGTAGCGAACGACAGCGGGGCCGGGCATATGCTGGCGGCGGGCGACGTGGCACTCGTCTCGCTGTTCGGGCCGACCGCGCCGGAGAAATTCGCGCCGACGGCGCGGCGCCTGACAATCCTTCGCGCCCAGGACTTCGGCGGTGCGGCAATGGAGGCGATCCCGGTAGACGCGGTCGAGCGCGCGGTGGCGACGCTTCTGCATCAGCGCGCGGCAACCGCCAGCGGATAACGGCGCATCAGGCAGGCGAGCAGGACAAGGCCCGGCAAGGCCGCGACGGTGCTGACCAGGAAGAACGACACCCAGCCGACGGCCTCGGCCAGCAGGCCGCCCGAGGCCGACAGGATGCGCTGCGGCACGGCGGCCAGCGCCGAGAGCAGCGCGTACTGGGTGGCGGTGAACCGCGCGTTGCAGAGCAGCGACAGGTAGGCGACGAAGGCCGCCGAGCCCATGCCGCCGGTGAAGTTCTCGACGCCGATGGTCGCGGTCAGCATCGCCACGTCGTGGCCCGCGCGGGCCTGCGCCACGTACATGAGGTTCGACAGCATCTGCAGGACGCCCGCGATCAGCAACCCGGGATAGAGCCCGGCGCGGAGCACCAGCGCACCGCCGGCCGCCACGCCGACCAGGGTCGCGATCACGCCGAAGACCTTGCTGATGTTGGCGATCTCTATCTTGCTGAAGCCCATCTGCACGTAGAACGGGCTGCTCATGACGCCGGCCAGCGCGTCGCCGAACTTGTAGAGCACCACCACCAGCAGGATCAGCCAGGCGCCGTCGCGCGTCAGCATCTCCTTGAACGGGCCGATGACGGCGGTTTCGAACCAATCCTTCGCGCTATCCGGCGGCGCGGCGTCCTTGGGATGCGCCGGCTCCCGCATCATCAACACCGCGATCATGCCGACGCCCATCAAGGCCGCCATGATGGTGAAGGCGACCGGCCAGCCGCCGAAAGCCGCCGCATAGAGGGCGCCGGCCCCGCTCGCCAGCATGCCGCCGCGGTAGCCCCATTGCGTGGCGGCGGCGCCGAGCCCCTGCTGCTCGGGCTTAAGGATCTCGATGCGGATCGCGTCGATAACGATGTCTTGGGTCGCCGACAGGAAGGCGACCAGCACGGCGGCCGCCACGGTCAGCGCCAGGGCGGCGCGCGGATCGGTCCGGCCAAGCGCGAAGATCGCGAGTGCCAGCAACGCCTGGATCAGCAGTGCCCAGCCGCGCCGCTGCCCCAGGCGGCGCGTCAGCACGGGCAGCGGCACGCGGTCGATCACCGGCGCCCACAGGAACTTGAAAGTGTAGGAGAGACCGATCAGCGCGGCGAAGCCGATCGCCGCCAGCGACACGCCCGACTCCGTCAGCCAGATGCCCAGCGTCGCGCCGCTGAGCGCCAGCGGCAGGCCGCTGGAGAAGCCCTGCAGCAGCACGATCAGGATGTTGCGGTCGGACAACGCTTCGGCGACCGCGCGCAGGCCGCGCGGCTTTTCCGCGGGCGTGGCGGTGCTGGGCGCGGTCAGCCCAGCTTCTCCTTCACCAGCGCCTTCAGGTCGGCCTCGGGCCGCGCGCCGTAATGCGAGATCGCCTCGGCCGCCGCCAGACTCGCGATCCTGCCGCAGCGCGCCAAGGGCTCGCCTTTGGCCAGCGCGTGCAGGAATCCGGCGGCGTAGAGATCGCCGGCGCCGGTCGTGTCC
>CAYMTM010000372.1:0-2349 GCA_964393375.1 uncultured Rhodospirillaceae bacterium | reverse complement strand
GACAGGCGCATGAGAACTTCCCGCAAGGGCAACGAACGCAAGGCCGGCACTCTAGGGAAGGCCGCCGGACCTGTCCACGCCGGGGCGCGAATTGGCCGCGCGCCGTGCCGCGGTTTTGCCGTATTGTGGCCCTAAGGGGCTGTGCCGCCGCCGCGGCGCGTTGCTGGGCCGTTCCATGAAAGCAGCCACGTACGTCCTTTGGGCCTTCGGCCTGTTCTTCGTCCTCGGCCTGATCGGCTCGGAGGGGTTTCACAAGACCGGCGTGGCGCTCAGCACGGTCGGCTGGGGCATGCTGTGGGTAAGCCTTTACCGGTTCGTGCCGATGCTGTTCGACGCGGTGGCATGGCGGCAGTTGTTTCCTGCCGGCCGACGGCCCACGCCCGTTTCCATCCTGGCGATCCGCTGGGTCGGCGAGTCGGTGAATTCGCTCCTGCCCGTGGCGCAGGTCGGCGGCGACGTGGTGCGGGCGCGGCTGGCCGCGAAGCGCCACGGCCTGCCGCGGTCGACCGCCGGGGCGGCAACGGTGGTCGACTTCACGCTAGCCTTGTTGGCGCATGCGATCTTCTCCTTCGCCGGCCTCGGCCTGCTGCTGGCGCGCACGGGTTTTTCAGAGCCGGTAGCAGCCTTCACCATCGCGCTGCTGGTCGGTGCGATTCTGGTCTCGGCGCTGCACATGGCGCCCAGGCTCGGACTGTTCGGTCTGCTGGCGCGGCTGGTCGGGCGCATCGCGCGCCAGGACGAGAAGCTGCGTACGCTGGCGGGCGGCGTGCACGCACTCGACCAGCAGATCGTCCAGCTCCATCGCCGCGGGCTGGACGTCTTCGTCGCTTTCTGCCTGAAACTCGCGGGCTGGGTCCTGCGCGTGTTCGAAACCTGGCTGATCATGCGCCTGATGGGCTACCCGATCGGTTTCGACGATGCCTACATCATCGAAAGCCTGACCGCCGCGATCCGCAGCGCGGCCTTCTTCATGCCCGGGGGACTGGGGCTGCAGGAAGGCGGGATCATGCTGCTTGGCCACATCATGGGCTTTCCGCCCAGCGCCTCGATCGGCCTGGCGGTGGTCAAGCGCGTGCGCGAGATCATGACCGGGCTGCCCGGTCTCGCCACGTGGTCCTATATGGAATCACGCGACTTCCGCCATCTGCTCGATACGTCGGAGATGCCGGAACCGCCCGACCGGCGCGGACGCTAGTGCGCTACGGGTCGCCCGGCACCCCGAAAGCCGGCGCAGCGGACGGGTCGAGCGCCCGCGTGACGTAGTCGTTCATCTGCGGGCGGTAGACCGCCCAGATCTCGGCCAAGCGGCTGACCGGCGCCTCGGCCCAGTCGCAACGCAGGTCGACCAGCGGCCAGGGCTGGCGGTCGACCACCAGCAGGCCGGCCGACTTGACCGGTCCCGCCTCGCCGCCGGCGACGAGCCCGGCTTCCAGCGCCAGCAGCAGGCGCTCGGCCAGGTGCAACGTGGGCTCGGCCGCAAAGGTGGCGACCATCGCGCCGGGCACCCCCGTGCTGGCCAGCAAGTTGCCGGCCGCGGCACACTCCGCGCCCCGCGTCATCGCGTGCGTACCCAGGGTCCGCGTGCCGCTGAACACCCCGGCCCCGCCATTCGAATCGACCGCCACAAGCTGCCGGAAAGCCGCTTTATCGCCCGCTTCGGCCACGACTTGGTCGACGGCCTCCTGGGCCCTGAGACCGCCATGCATCAATTCGAGCAGGCGATGCCCCAACCGGGGATCGGTGATGTTCTGCGACAGCGCCGCCCCGGCCCCAGCCCGCGCGAACCCGCAGCGCGCCGCCACGGCGGGGCTCGAAGAAGTAACTGCGACGCCCAGCATGCCCGTGCGCGCGCACCGGCCCGCGATCGATAAAGTCATCGGTCCGCCGCCTCCCGCCTCGTCGATGCCCCCTCACACATGCGCGATTGGTGCCAGAGTTGGCCACAAAAGCCAACATTGTGAATACGATATGAAGGGGCGGCGATCATGAACTCGGCGCAGTGCGGGTGCCGGTTTGGTTGCAGCCGGCGTTTCATCGGTGTAAATAGCCCGCTATCCGCTACGCTCGGACCCTATGGATTCTGGGCGGGGGGCCAGGGGACTGCGCCTTACACATTGGAGTCTAACCGAAATGCTGTTTCGCCTGGTCCGCCCGGCTCTGCTGGCTGTTTTGCTATGCCTTGCGGGACTTCGCGCCGAAGCCCAGACCCCGCCTGCGGCCGCGGTGATCGAAAAGCTTGGCGCCGCCATGATCGATACGATGCGGCAAGCCAGGCAGCTCGGGTATCAGGGCCGGTTTCAGAAGCTTGCGCCAACCATCATCGAGACTTTCGACCTGCCGAAGATGGTG
>CAYMTM010000371.1:0-2353 GCA_964393375.1 uncultured Rhodospirillaceae bacterium | reverse complement strand
GTCGGTGCACGAAGCGACGCGCACCATACCCATCGTCTTCGCAGTCAGCGCCGACCCGGTGCGGCTCGGGCTGGTGGATAGTCTGCGTCGGCCCGGCGGCAATGCCACGGGCGTCACCTATCTGCACGACCAGCTGGCCGGCAAGCGGGTGCAGATCCTCAAAGAGCTGGCGCCCGGCATTTCTCGGATCGCCTTCATTTGGAACCCGGAGCACCCGGACAACGAACTGGACGAAGCCATGCGCGCCGCGCGGGAACTCGGCGTCCAACTCCTGCCGCTGGCGGTGCGCAGTACCGGCGATTTCGCGGACGCTTTCCGGACCGCGGTCGACCGGCGCGCCGATGCGGCCTACACAGTGTCATCGCGACTGACCGCGTTCAACCTTGCAAGAATTGTCGACTTTGCGCGCGAGAATCGCATCCCTTTGGCGGGCGGCTGGGGCGCTTGGGTGCGAACGGGTGCGCTGATGTCGTACGGCCCAAACGTCAACGAAATGAACGCCCGCTTGGCGGCCTATGTGAGCAAGATTCACCGGGGCGCCAAGCCGGCCGATCTGCCCGTCGAGCAGCCCTCGCGCTTCGAGCTGCTGATCAATGTCAAGGTTGCCAAGACGCTTGGCCTCGCCATTCCGGAGACGACCTTGGTCCTTGCGGACGAGGTAATCGAATGAACAGGCGCGGCCTCGTCGCATTGGCGACCGCGGCCCTGGCCTGGCCTTGGGCGCAGATCGCCGTAGCGCAGCAGCGCCGGCCGCCGTTCCGCGTCAGCGTCCTCAGCGGCACGTTTCCGGGCGGGTACGACTTTGCTTCCACAAGCATCGGATGGCTCAACGGCTTCGGCTTGATGCCGGGACGCGACTACGTGCCGGAGTTCCGTATGGCGGCGGGCGACGATGCGCGGCTGCCGGCGCTCGCGGCCGAGCTGGTGCAGCTCAAGGTCGACGTGATCGTTGTCCAGGGCATGCCCGCCATCAGGGCCGCGAAGGAGGCTACCCGCAGCATCCCGATCGTGATGGTCGCCGATGGCGACCCCGTGGCGAACGGCTTGGTTCAGAGCCTGGCGCGGCCCGGCGGGAATATGACCGGCGTCTACCTGCTGAACGAAGAACTCGTCAGAAAGCGGCTGGAACTGCTCAAGGAGCTGGTCCCGGCGATGAAACGTGTCGGCGTGCTGGTGAACCCGGCCGACGCCGGGCGCAGGTCCGAGCTTGACAGCATCGCGGAGTCCGCCAGGAGCCTCGAACTGACGGTTCACATCCTGGCGGCGCGGGAAGCCAGCGACCTGCCAGCGGCATTGACCCTTGCGAAGGATTTGGAATGCGGCGGCATCGTCATTCTGCCGGACCGTATGTTCGATGCGCGGCTGACCCAGATCCAGGAATTTGCGATCGAGCGGCGCATGCCGGTCATATGGCCGCACCGGGGCTTCGTCGTAAGCCACGGTGAACATGCGCTTGTCTCCTATGGTCCCGACCAGGTCGACCTGGGGTGGCGCGTGGCTGGCATGGTCAGCCGCATCCTGCGCGGCGCCAAGCCGGCCGACATGCCGGTAGAGCAGCCCTCCACGTTCCAGCTCACCATCAACCTCAAGGCGGCCAAGGCGCTTGGCATCGATGTTCCGCAGTCGATGCTGGTCCGGGCGGACGAGGTGATCGAGTAAATGGGCAACCAGATTTTGCGATCTTCAGTCAAAAGGACCGCAAAATCCGGTTGTCCACAGGCTAAGGCGGTGATAAACAATGAGGCGTCGGGCGCGCAGGCGGGAACCCTACGCGACGCGATCCGGCCGGATCGCACCCGACGCCTCTGGAGCCGGCCAGGCTCCGTGCAATCGCGACCGGGTCGGGTATCCTGTTCGGGCGGCACGGGCACCTTGGCAGATAGCAGGTGCCGCCGAACACGTGATCGACCGCCGCGAGCGATCGACCCAACCCCAACCGAGGGTTTCACCGGCCGTCCGCCACCCTCTCGTTGCCGCCGAAACCGCGCCACTCGCGTGTCGCGACCCGCATCGGCTGCGTCCTCCGCCGGCGCGGCCCGAAGACCGCGCCCGTGGCCATCACGTTCCCCAGCCCGAGGCCGGCGGCGGCCGTGGCGTCCTCGAACCGCCACCCGCCGAGGTTGCGGAAGAGCGCGCTGCCGCCGGTCTTGCCGCAGAGGAACAGGTCGGGCCGGCCGTCGCCGTCCACGTCCGCGGCGGCGAGGCCGGTGCCGTTCATCAGGTTCTGCCGCGAGGCGTAGCGCTCGACCGGCAGGCGGTTCGTCCACGCGAGGCCGAGGCCCGCGGCATCCAGCGCCGTGAAGCCCGCCCCCCGCCCTGCCGGCTGGAGCGCCGCCACCCGCCCGCCCGGCAC
>CAYMTM010000370.1:0-2358 GCA_964393375.1 uncultured Rhodospirillaceae bacterium | reverse complement strand
TACTACGACTACTACCAGCCCGAGGCCTACGTTCCGCGCACCGACACCTATATCGAGAAGGAATCCTCGATCAACGAGCAGATCGACCGCATGCGCCATTCGGCCACGCGCGCGCTGCTCGAGCGCGACGACGTGATCATCGTGGCGTCCGTTTCCTGCATCTACGGCATCGGATCGGTCGAAAGCTACAGCCGCATGGTGTTCGAGGTGAAGGTCGGCAAGCGCGTCGACCGATCGGAGCTTCTGAAGAACCTGGTGGAGCTGCAGTACCGGCGCAACGACACGGCGTTCCAGCGCGGCGCCTTCCGGGTGCGCGGCGACACCGTGGAAGTGTTCCCGGCGCACTACGAGGACCGCGCCTGGCGCATCGGCCTGTTCGGCGACGAAGTCGAGTCGATCCACGAGTTCGACCCCCTGACGGGCGAGAAGTCGGACAGCGTGTCCTCGATCACTATCTACCCCAACAGCCACTACGTAACGCCGCGGCCCACCCTGATCCAGGCGATCAAGCAGATCCGCGTCGACCTGAAGGAGCGCCTGAAGGAGCTGAACGACGCCGGCAAGCTTCTGGAAGCCCAGCGCCTGGAACAGCGCACGACCTTCGACTTGGAGATGATGGAGACGACCGGGTCTTGCGCGGGGATCGAGAACTACTCGCGCTACCTGACCGGCCGTCGGCCGGGCGAGCCGCCGCCAACCCTGTTCGAGTACCTGCCCAGGGACGCGCTGCTGATCGTCGACGAAAGCCACGTCACCGTGCCGCAGATCGGCGGCATGTACCGCGGCGACTACGCGCGCAAGTCGACGCTTGCGGAGTACGGGTTCCGCCTGCCGTCCTGCATCGACAACCGGCCGCTGAAGTTCGAGGAATGGGACGCAATGCGGCCGCAGACCGTGTTCGTCTCCGCCACGCCGGGCCCGTGGGAGCTCGAGCGCACCGCGGGCGTGTTCGCCGAGCAGGTCATCCGGCCGACCGGGCTGATCGACCCCGTCACGATCGTGCGCCCGACCGAGCACCAGGTCGACGACCTGCTGGCGGAGTGCAAGGCATGCGCGCGGAAGGGCCAGCGCGTGCTGGTCACGACCCTGACCAAGAAGATGGCCGAGGCCTTGACCGAGTACATGCACGAGAACGGCATCCGCGTGCGCTACATCCACTCGGACGTCGAGACCCTGGAACGCATCGAGATCATCCGCGACCTGCGCCTGGGTGCCTTCGACGTGCTGGTGGGCATCAACCTCTTGCGCGAGGGGCTGGACATCCCGGAATGCGCGCTGGTGGCGATCCTGGACGCGGACAAGGAAGGCTACCTGCGCTCCAAGACCTCGCTGGTGCAGACCATCGGCCGCGCGGCGCGCAACGTCGACGGACGCGTGCTGCTCTACGCCGACGTGATGACCGACTCGCTGAAGGCCGCGATCGCCGAGACCAACCGGCGGCGCGAGAAGCAGCAGGCCTACAACGCCGCCAACGGCATCACGCCCGAAAGCGTGCGCAAGGGCATCGCCGACATCATGAACAGCGTCTACGAGCGCGACCACGTGACGGTCTCCACCGGCGATCCCGGGACGGCGCATCTGGTCGGCCACAACCTGCACGCCCATATCGCCGACCTGGAGAAGCGCATGCGCGCCGCGGCGGCGGACCTGGAGTTCGAGGAGGCGGCCAGGCTGCGCGACGAGATCAAGCGCCTGGAGCAGTTCGACCTGGGCATCGAGGGCGGCACGGCGCAGTCCGTGCTCAAGGCCCAGCTCGGCCAGAAGCGGCCGGCGTTGAAGGAGGCGCGGGCCGCCGCGCCGGCCCCGAAGGGCCGGCCCGCTGGCCGGTTCGGCGCAAGGCGCCGGCGGGGACCATAGCCGCGGCTTTCGCCCGGCCCTGCGGGCGATGGGAGCCATGCGCAGGATGACGTTGCGCCGCCGCAATCGTCGCGGCATGATAGCGTTTACATCCGGGAGGGACCGGCGCCATGACTGTCGAGATTCGGCCGCTTCATCCCACCATCGGCGCGGAATGCCTGGGCGTCGACCTGCGCAAGCCGCTGGCGCGGGAGGAAGTCGCGGCGATCGAGCGCGGCATGGACCGGTGGGCGGTCCTGGTGTTCCGCGACCAGCCGATCAACGACGAGCAGCACGTCGCCTTCACCCTCAATTTCGGCGCGTTGGAGGAGACCGGGACCGGCCATATCCACAAGCGCCACGAGAAGCGGCTCAGCGAGCAGTTCGCCGACGTGTCGAATCTCGGCAAGGACAACAAGCCGCTGGCGCGCGACGACCGCGCCCGCATGTTCAACCTCGGCAACCGGCTGTGGCATTCGGACAGCTCGTTCAAGCCGGTGCCGGCGAAGTATTCGCTGCTGT
>CAYMTM010000369.1:0-2405 GCA_964393375.1 uncultured Rhodospirillaceae bacterium | reverse complement strand
CTTTCGGCGCGGCTTCCTCGGCTACGCGCTCGGAGGAGGCGCAGGCCGACAGCAGCGCGGCCGCCGCCATCGCCAGCAGCGCGCGCGCCGTGACCCGGGCCATGGCACGCGCTAGCGATCGCCGGAGATGACGGCCGCGATCGGGTCCTTGTCGTCGCTCTCGCCGAAGATCGGCGTAACGGTCGAGCCGCCCTGCGTGGTCGACTGCAGCATCTGCACGTCGCCGCTGATCTCTCCGCCGCGCTCGACCTCGAGCTGGCGGTAGCGGATCTTGCCGATGATGCGGCCGGTCGAGCGCACGACCAGCCGATCGTGGCAGGTCAGGTCGCCCTCGAACTTGCCGCGGATCGCGGCGGTCTCGCACTCGACCGATCCGGTGAAGGTGCCGGACTGCGCGATGTCGATGATCTTCCCGTCGCTCAAGGTCGCCTCGACGCTGCCCTCGACCAAGAGGTGATCGCAGGAGGTGATCTCGCCGTGCAGCTTGATGTCGCGGCCGACGATCAGCTTCTTGCCCTCGTTCTCGCTCGGCGCGGGCACCCCGCCCGGGGCGGGGATGGGGGCGCCGCGCCCCGCGGCGGCGCCCGGCCGGCCGCGCGGGCGCGCGGGCGCGCCCGGCAGGTCGACCAGGCGGCGCGGCAGGTCCGGCCGCGCCGCGACGGGCGCCGGCGGCGCGGCGGGCACCGCCGCCGGACGCGCGGCGGACGGATCCTCGATGCCCGCGCGCAGAAACGGCTTCAGCGTCGGCAGATCGGGCGAGCCAGCCTCCGCCGCATTCTCGATCGTGTTGCCGCCGTTTTCGTCCTTGCGCCTACGAAACATTCTCGGGCTCCCATTGCTTACGCGCGGTCGTTGCCGCTTTGAGGCATTGTCGCTCAGGGAGCGGGGCCGGCGTGCGCGCTGCGACGCAGCGCCTCGAAGAGATGCACCATGGCCGCGGTGCCGATGATCGGCGCGACCAAGTTGACCAGGGGCACGGTCAGAAGAAAGGCCGTCAGCGCCCCGGCCAGGAACAGGCGTCCGCGATGCGTGCGGCGCAGTTCCGTGACCTCTTCCGGCGGGAGTCGACGCGACGCCGCCAGCTCGAAATACTCCCGGCCGACAAGATAGCCGTTCACCCCATAGAAGACAAAAAGATTTAGGGGCGGCGCGAGCAAGAGAAGCAGGTAGAGTGGCAGCGCTACCACATTCAACGCCAAGGCGATCAGCGCGAAGCGGATTCCAGCCCGGCTCTGCTCGGCGATCCCGGCCGCCCGGGCCGGTGGCAATTCTGGGAAATGCTTTCTTTCGACCGCCTGCGCCACGTCGTCGAGGAACAGCCCGACGATGGCGGTGGCCGCGGCGGGGTAAAGCAGGATCGCCAGGACGAGCACGCCGAGTCCGCCCAGCACGTCGATCGCGGCGTCGAGATAGGCGATGTCGGTCAGGCGAAGCTGGGCGAGGCCGACCCAGCCCGCCGCGCAGAGCAGCGCGAAGATCGCGGCCGCGCCCATGAGGGCGCGGACCAGGACGTGGCGAAGCGCGGGGTCGCCGAACTGGGCGACGGCCTTGAGGAAAGGCAGGATCACGCGGGCTCCGGCAGCGGGCAGGCAACGGATGTAGCGGTGCGGCACGGCGCCCGCAAGCCGCGCTTTGCCTTGCCGGCCTTCCCTCGGCCGCTATACTGCGGCCCGCAAGCGGCTCCCGTCTTTCTCCGGCAAAGGATTTTCATGGCTGAGGCGCAGTTCGACGTGGTCGGGATCGGCAACGCCATCGTCGACGTGATCGCCAAGGCCGACGACGCGTTCCTTTCCGCCAACGGGTTGAACAAGGGTCTGATGACCCTGATCGACGCCAAGCGGGCGGACGAGCTCTATTCCCGCATGGGGCCGGGGCGCGAAATCTCCGGCGGGTCCTGCGCCAACACCATGGCGGGCATCGCCGCCCTGGGGGGACGCGCCGCCTATATCGGCAAGGTGCGCGACGACCAGCTCGGCCAGGTGTTCCGCCACGATATCGCCGCCGCCGGCGTCAGCTTCGACACCCGGGCCGCCAAGGACGGCCCGTCCACCGCACGCTGCCTGATCCTGGTCACGCCCGACGCGCAGCGTACGATGAACACGTTCCTGGGCGCCTGTGTCAATTTGGGGCCGGAGGATGTCGAGGAGAAGCGGATCGCCGCGGCCGGCATCACCTACCTGGAAGGCTATCTGTGGGACCCGCCGCGCGCCAAAGAGGCGTTCGTGCGCGCGGCCAGGCTGGCGCACGCCGCCAAGCGGCGCGTGGCGTTGACGCTGTCCGATCCGTTCTGCGTCGACCGCCACCGCGACTCGTTCCAGGCGCTGGTCAAGGACCACATCGACATCCTGTTCGCCAACGAGGCCGAGATCGCCTCCCTCTACCACGCGCCGGATTTCGACTCGGCG
>CAYMTM010000368.1:0-2409 GCA_964393375.1 uncultured Rhodospirillaceae bacterium | reverse complement strand
GATCAGCACATTGTCGGGCAGGTGGGCATGGATTGCCGGGGCGCCCTTGGCCTTGGCCGCCGGGCAGCCCACGACCGGCGCGAGCGGCTGCCACGTGATCGGCACCTCGTCGTCGCGAATGCGCGCAATGGTCGCGCGGTCGCCGACCAGCGCGCAGACCGCCTCGCCGCGATAGCGCACCTGGCCCTCGGCCAGCACCGGCTGGTCCTTGATCGTCGGGTAGATGCCGAAGCCGTTGTTGCCCGGCACGTCCTTGGCCGTGAAGACGCGGACCAAGCCGGGGTACTTGGCGTGCAGCGGCATCAGGTCGCCGATCGCGAACGTGGCGCGGGCATGCGGCGAGCGCACCGCACGCAGCCACAGCGCGTCGGGGGGCGCCACGTCGTCGCCATAGCGTTCCGTGCCGTCGAGCTTCGCCGTTCCGTCTACGCGCTGGAGGCGCGCGCCAACCGCGTCGCCCATCGGGGGCGGCGGCGCATCGGGCCGGTTGGCGGCGGCGTCGAGGATCGCCTCGACGATCTTGCGATAGCCGGTGCAGCGGCACAGCACCCCGCCCAGCGCGTCCAACGCCTCGGCTTCCGACGGCGCGGGGTTCCGGCGCAGCAGATCTTCGGCCGCCATCAGCATGCCCGGCGTGCAGATGCCGCACTGCGCAGCGCCGCGGCGCGCGAAGGCGCGCTGCAGGGCCGATAGCCTGCCATCGGTGGCCAGGCCTTCGACCGTGACGATTTCCGCTCCCTCGGCCTGGACGGCGGGGATCATGCAGGCGCAGGCCTGGCCGCCGTCCACCAGCACGGTGCAGGCGCCACAGTCCCCGGCCTCGCAACCGACCTTGGTGCCGGTCAGGCCCAGGTCGAGGCGCAGCAGGTCGGTCAGCCGACGATTGGGCGGCGCCGACACCGCCACCGGCGCCCCGTTCAGGCGGAAACGGATCGGCGCGCTCATGCCGCCAGCCGGTCGATCAGCCGGCGCACGAGGGTCAGCGCCGCCTCGCGCCTATAGGCGCCCGAGCCGCGCACGTCGTCGATCGGCGAGAGCTCGGCCAAATGCGCCGCGCTCGCGCGCGTTGCCAGCGTCTTGTCGATCGGGTTGCCTGCGAGCGCCCGTTCCAGGGCGGGCAGACGCCGCGCGACGGGCGAACATGCGCCCACGGCGATCCGCGCCGCGGCCACCGTTCCGTCGTCGGCACGCTCGATCACGCCCGCGACCATGGCGATGGAGATGACGAGATAGCGCCGTGCGCCCAGCTTCAGAAAATCGCCGCGCGCCGGGCGGTGCGGTCGCGGCACGAAGATCGCCGTCATCAGCTCGTCGCGGCGCCGCATGGTCTTGCGGTTGCCCTGGACGAAGTCCGCCAGGGGCACGTCGCGGGTGCCGGTCGCGCAGGCGAGCTCCACCGAGGCATCCAGCGACAGCAGCGGCGGGATGCCGTCGGCGGCAGGCGAGGCGTTGCAGAGATTGCCGCCCACGGTGCCGCGGTTCTGGATCTGCTGCCCGCCCACCTCGCGCGCGGCCAGCTTCAGGCCATCGAACAGCGGCGGCAGGTCGGCTTGGGCGACGGCCGTCCAGGTCGTCAGCGCACCGATGCGCCAGCCCCGGTCGGTGGCGACGATGCCCCGAAGATCGGCCAGGGCGGAGATATCGATGATGTCCTCGTCGGGCTGGGGGCCGACGCGGGCCGGGTAGTGGTCGGTACCGCCGGCCAACACGATCCACGGCCGCGCGGCAAGCGCGCTGACCGCCTCCTCTATGCTGCGCGGGCGCAGATAACCCACCGTCGGCCGCTCCCCCGTCCGGATGGTTTATTGTTCGTACACGAATGATTACGACTCAATTGCGGCATAGTGTCAAGCACACACGGTTCAAGAGTCGACCGCCCGGAAAATGTCTGCATCGGCCGCATGACGGGCTTGAAGCCGGCTCGCAGTTCATAACTCCCTCGTGAATCCCCGTGATCGCCCGCATGGCCGAAAATCCCTCCCGCGGTCGCGCCGTGAATCTGCGCGCCGCGATACCCCTGCATCCGACCGCCAGCCGTCCATGAAGGAGGGACAGATGAGACGTTACGCACTATCGGCAGCCCTGCTGGCCGCCACGCTCGGGACCGCCATGGCCGCCCAGCGCGAGGCGACCAACAGCGCCACCGCTTCCCAGCTCGCTCTGGCGATCCGCGCCTGCAACCAGCTCGAAGACGAGGGCCAGCGCGAATCGTGCAAGAAGGAGGCGTGGGACGACCGCAGCTACAACGTTCGCACGCCGCTGCGCGAACCGGGCCGCTTCGAGCGTACCCACAACTAGACCGCGAGCATCGCTCGCAACGGGCGCGGCTCCGGCAGGGGCCGCGCCCTTTCGATTCCTAGGTCAGCGCGCGCAGCATCCGCAGAAACTCGGCGCGCTCCCGCGCGTCGA
>CAYMTM010000367.1:0-2416 GCA_964393375.1 uncultured Rhodospirillaceae bacterium | reverse complement strand
GCCGCCAAACGCCAGAATGATATTGGGGGCGAGGCCCACAAGCTCCGCGGCGAGCCTGGGCAGGTTCTCGGGCCTCCCCTCCGCGTAGCGATAATCGACGGTAAGGTTCTGCCCAAAGACGTAGCCGAACTCGCGCAGCTCCCGCAGGACCGTTTCCATCTGCCGTTCGCCCTGCTGGGCGCCGTAATGCAACGCCCCCAGGCGCAGCGGCTTTGCCGTCATCTGTGCCGCAAGGCGCGTCGGCGAGACGGCCAGCGCCGTCGCGGCGGCGCCCGCCAGCGTCATGAATGCACGTCGCTTCATTTGCCCCCCTTTTGGCCGCAAAGCCATGCGGTGGACTCCGGGATGTCTAGCAGATCGCCCGGCATCGCACTGTGCCTAAACGCACTGCCGCCGTCCGTCGCGATGCAAGCGGTTCTCGATCATGGGCGAGCCGCATTTGTAGTATCGTCATGGCTTGGCTTCGGGGAGAACCGCCATGGCGCGCACGATCGTTGCTTTCCTTGCCGCGCTGCTGCTTGCCGCCGGGCCGGCCGCGGCCGATCCGCCGACGCACGCGCGCGGAAAAGGAGTGCAGGGGCGCGAAAGGGCGGCCGCTCCGTCAGCCATCGCCGCGCGCGACCGCGACATCATCCAGGAATACTTCGGCGGCGTGGCCCGCAGCGGCCGCTGCCCGCCGGGCCTGGCCAAGAAGAACAACGGCTGCATGCCGCCGGGACAGGCCAAGAAATGGTCGCGCGGGCGGCAATTGCCGACGGACCTGACCTACCATGCGCTGCCGGCCGAGCTGCTCGCGCGCCTGGTGCCGCCGCCGGGGACGCAATACGTCCGCGTGGCCGCCGACGTGCTCCTCATCGCAGCCGGAACCGGCTTGGTGCTCGATGCGATCGAGGACCTGATGCGGCTCTAGGCGCGCGGCAGGATTTCAGGCCCGCTCGTCCACGCGCGCCTTCCGGCCGCGCCTGGTTTCCGCAAGCGCGTTCTGGGTCAGGCTATGCAGGCGGGCGTCGAACGTCTCGAAGTGGCGCGAAAACCACCGGCCGATGCGCTCGCCCAGCTCCAGGCGGCGGTCGGTATAGCCGCCGTGCTCGACGCTGAGGATGATGTCGCGGATCTCTTCGAGCAGCCGCGCATGGTCGGCCTTGTGTTCCGCGTATTCGCCGTAGCCCATGTCGCGCATGACATGCTCTTCCATCGCGAAATGCGCGGCAATCAGCCGGCGGATCTCGTCCAGCGTTACGGAAATCTCCGGCACGCCGGCCCGCGAATCGAGCTGCTCGCCCAGCAGATTGATCACCTTGATCAGGGCGCGATGCTCGTGATCGACGGAGGGAATGCCGATCTCGAACTCGTCCTTCCACCTCACCAGCACCACGGACGACCTCCCCTCCCTAATGTTCAAAAAGACTAACGCGGCGGCGTCCCCGCAGGCATTGATCTTGATCAATCGCCGGCCTTGCCGCCCGCCGGTCGCCATGTCTCAATCCGGCGCGGTTCAGCGGGACCGAGAGCGGTGGAGAGAGGGCACGTGAGCAAACCCGATGGCGCGCAGGCGCTCGCCGACCGGATCCGGGCGGCGATGGAGTCCGCGGAAATCCGCCGCCAGGCGGAGGAGGCCAGGACGAGGTGCAAGGCGCTGGGCTTCGAGTCCGACTGGGATGCCGTGCCGGAGAAGCTCGACTGCTTCTACCGCGCGATATTCGCCAGCGCCGCCGTGCTGCCGCCGGGCGGGTCGATCGAAACCGGCGTGTTCCGCGGGGGCACCTCGGGGCCGCTGATCCTGTCGAATCCGGCCGAAAGCTTCCACATCGGCATCGATCCCTTCGGCCTCGCCTCGCAGTCCTATGCCGATCTCGCCGAGGTCTACGGCCAGTGGAAGGGCGCCCGCGCGACCCTGGCGAAACTATCCGCCCTTGGCGATCAGCGCGATGTAACCTACTGCCACTACATGATGGCGGCGTCGACATTCATCGCCTGCGACCTGCTGGAGCCGCGCGCCCAGTTTCGCGTAGTGCATCTCGACGGCGATCATTCCGAGCAGGCGGTGATCGAGGAACTCGGCTATTTCCGGCGAAGGATCCGACGCCCCTGCCTGTTCGTGCTGGACGACCACGATTCGACCTATCCGGGCGTGGAAGCCGGGGTGCAGCGTGCCGGCCAGGGCATGGCCAGGCTGTTCCACAATCTCTACGACTATCCGGGATTCCCGACGAAGCTCGGTTTCTCGGCCTGGGTCCACGCGCCGTAGCGCCTAGTCCACTCCCATCGCCAGCGCCGGCAGATCGGGACGCGCCGCGATCTCGGCGGCGCTGGCCGACGCCGCCATGCGCCCCTCGCTCAGAAGGACGGCCCGATCGGCGATTTCAAGCGCCGCGCCGATGTTCTGTTCGGCGAGCAGGACCGCCGTGCCGCGGCG
>CAYMTM010000366.1:2201-2450 GCA_964393375.1 uncultured Rhodospirillaceae bacterium | reverse complement strand
GCCCGCCTCGGCCGCCACGATTTCGCCCAGCACCTGGAAATGCGCCTTCACCAGGTCGAAGGCCACCAGATCGCCGACCCGTTCGTACAGTTCCGTGGAGCCGCGCAGGTCGGTGAACAGGAAGGTCAGGCTGGTGATCTTGAGGCGCTGCTCGGCGTCCAGCATCTCCGCGCGATAGATGTCGCGGAACACCTGGTTGGTCAAAAGGCGCTTGGCCGTGAGGAACGGCCGGCGGCGGCCAAGCAGGTG
>CAYMTM010000366.1:0-2191 GCA_964393375.1 uncultured Rhodospirillaceae bacterium | reverse complement strand
TTGTCGTCCGCCACCCAGGCGCCGGGCAGCGCGCGCGTCGTCATGCGATTGTCGAAGGTGATGCGCGCCGGTCCGGGCCGCAACTCCAGCGTCGTCGTCGCCGACCCGGGCTTGCCGATGACCACGGTCAGGAGCTGGCGCTCGCGCGCGGGCTCGCCCTTCACGTCGACGGACTGCGCGGTATGGCTGACGGGATCGAATAGGATCACGAAGGCTTCGGGCAGGTTCACCGACAGGATCGCCTTCTCGCGCGCGGGCAGTTCCATTGTGTCGAGCGTGCATTCGTCGATCGTCCGCGCTAGCGAGTCGTCGTCCGGCACATCGAAACCCGAGCCCCAGAATATCTGCCGGAAATATTCGCCCACCGGCAGCGAATCCGGATCGTGGGCGGCGATGCGGCGCACCCGCGGACTGACGGTGAACGTGACCTCCACCACCTCGTCGAGCGTGGGCTCGAAGCCGGCGGCGCAGAGCGCGCAGCTGTATTCCCGGGGCTTCACCGATTTGAGCGACGTGCCCGCCTGCAGCACACCGCCGCAGCCCGGGCACAAGATGTTCCAGGACAGCTCGAAGATCCCCAGCCGCGCGGCGTGAAGGAACCCGGCGATCGCGCGCTCCTCGTCCAGCCCGTGCTGGCCCGCGAATGCCAGGACGTTGACCCGGCTGAGCGCCCGGTCCGGCGCGTCGCGCACCAGCGCCTCGATTGCCGTGACCACCTGGGCATCGGCCGACTGGCGCAATGCGGCAAATAGGGATTTGGCCTCGCTCATCGCGGGGAGCATAGCCGAAGTCGCCACGAAGAGCGACCAACGTCGGACGGGCGCATCTTGCGTATCGCCCCGCGGACCCGCGGGCTTGCCGCGCCAAGCCCCGCAGCCGTAGCATCCAATAATCGCTTAAGGAGGGCCCGGCGATGGATGGACTTGCGGCCACGAAAGAGGCGGCCACCACGGAGGCGGGCGCAAAGGCGGCCGGCATCACGGTAAGGCGGATCGGCGCGGCGCTGGGCGCTGAAATCCAGGGCGTGGACCTGGCGAAGCCGCTCGACGCCGCCACGGTTGAGACGATCAAGCGCGCGCTTGGCGAACACCTGGTGATCGTCTTCCGCGACCAGGACGTGCCGCCGGCCGCGCAGATCGCCTTTACCCGCAACTTCGGCAAGGTCGAGCCGCACCCGCTCTACAAGTCGGCGCAGATCCCGGGTTATCCCGAAATCCTGGTGCTGGAGCACAAGGCCGGCCAGTTCTTCAACGGCCGCAACGACATCTGGCACGCGGACGTGACCTTTCTCGAGGCGCCGGCGCTGGGCAGCGTGCTGCACTGCAAGGCGATCGAGGAGGGCTACGGCGACACCCTGTTCGCCAACGTCCAGCGCGCCTACGAGCGCCTGTCGCCGGGCCTCCAGAAGCTGCTGTCGGGGATGAAGGCGCTGCACTCCGCCGCGTTGCTGCAGAAGCGCAACAACCGCGACGCCTATAACGTCGAGATCAAGGAGATCGCCCCGCCGGTCGCGCATCCCGTGGTGCGCACCGATCCCAAGACCGGACGCAAGGGGCTGTTCGTCAATCCCGCCTTCACCGAGCGCTTCGTCGATATGACCGAGGCGGAGAGCAAGCCGCTGCTCGACTATCTCTACGCCTTCGTGCCGCAGCCCGAGCAAGTCTACCGCCACCGCTGGCGGGTGGGCGACGTGGTGATGTTCGAGAACCGCTGCGTGTGGCACTACGTCTCGGTCGACTATCCGCCGGAGATGCACCGGCGCATGCACCGCACCACCGCCAGCGGCGAGCGCATCGTGTGAGCCTTCGCGCGTGGACGCGGCTGGGCTTGGCCGTGCCGTCCGCATCGTCGCGCTGCTCAATCTCGGCTATTTCGGGATCGAGTTCACGGTCGCGCTTGCGATCGGCTCGGTGTCCCTGTTCGCCGACAGCATCGACTTCCTCGAGGACGCTTCGGTCAATTTCTTGATTCTCGTCGCGCTGGGATGGTCGGCGCGGCGGCGCGCCAAGGTCGGCATGGCGCTGGCGCTGATTCTGCTGGTTCCCGGCCTGGCCGCGCTGTGGACGGCCTGGGAGAAGTTCCTGCTGCCGGTGCCGCCCGCGCCCGTGCCGCTGTCGCTCGCCGGCGCCGGGGCGATGGCGGTCAATTTCGCCTGCGCGCTGATGCTCGCCCGGTTCCGCCACCACGGCGG
>CAYMTM010000365.1:0-2494 GCA_964393375.1 uncultured Rhodospirillaceae bacterium | reverse complement strand
TGCCGCGGTGTTCGTTGCTGCGGCCGCCTTTGACCTGCCCGAGGCCTACGGCATCGGCGTGACCGGCCATATCCACGTCTCGAGCCTGATCGAGATGGGCCTCGGCGTCGCCATCGGCGCAATCACGTTTACCGGCTCGATCATCGCGTTCGCCAAGCTGCAGGCGCTGATCAGCGGCAAGCCGCTGACCTTCGTGATGCAGCACCCGCTGAACGCGGCGATCGGGGTGGCCATCGTGCTGTCGATCGTCTGGCTGTGCGCCAGCCAGTCGGCGCTGGCCTTCTGGGTGCTGGTGATCCTGTCGCTGGCGCTGGGGTTCCTGTTGATCCTGCCGATCGGCGGCGCCGACATGCCGGTGGTGATCTCGATGCTCAACTCCTATTCGGGCTGGGCCGCGGCCGGCATCGGCTTCACCCTGCACAACGGGCTGCTGATCGTCACCGGCGCGCTGGTGGGCGCCTCGGGCGCGATCCTCAGCTACATCATGTGCAAGGGCATGAACCGCTCGATCTTCAACGTGATCCTGGGCGGGTTCGGCGGCGAGCAGGCGGGACCGGCCGGCGGCGCGGCGGCCCAGGACCGCACGGTCAAGTCGGGCAGCGCCGAGGACGCCGGCTTCATCATGAAGAACGCCAGCTCGATCATCATCGTGCCCGGCTACGGCATGGCGGTGGCGCAGGCCCAGCACGCGCTGCGCGAGATGGCAGATCTCCTGAAGAAGGAAGGCGCCACGGTGCGCTACGCGATCCACCCGGTGGCGGGCCGCATGCCCGGGCACATGAACGTGCTCCTGGCCGAGGCCAACGTGCCCTATGACGAGGTGCTGGAGCTCGACGAGATCAACCGCGATTTCGGCCAGACCGACGTGGCCTTCGTGATCGGCGCCAACGACGTGACCAACCCGGCCGCCAAGACCGATCCCAAGAGCCCGATCTACGGCATGCCGATCCTCGACGTCGAGGCGGCCAAGACGGTGCTGTTCGTCAAGCGCTCGATGGCCACGGGCTATGCCGGGGTGGAGAACGAGCTGTTCTACCGCGACAACACGATGATGCTGTTCGGCGACGCCAAGAAGGTGTGCGAGGACATCGTCAAGGCGATCGGCGGCGGCGGGCACTGAGGCGCTGCGTACCGCAAATTTCGCTCTAATTGAATCGAACGCGCGCTGCGTCACAGCGCCGGTGTGACGCCGCTCACAGCCCTGTCGGCGATCGCGGCGCGATCATCCACCGATAACGGCGCGCCTGTGGAACAAGCGCCGGCCAGGGTGTCGGAGACGGGGCAGCGGAGCACGCAGTCATGACGACGCAGACCTCCTTCCTCCTTGCGGCCACGGCCGGATTCCTGACGATCGCACCGGCGCTGGCCAACGACCCGGCCGATGCCGGTGTCCGCGAGCGCCCGGCGCTTGCCGGTTTGCAGGGCGTGCACTCGACCGGCGCGCTGTTCCTGACCGGCGCCGGCGATCCGGCGTCGACGGCGGTGCCGGGCGGCCGCGCGACCACGCTGACCGTGCCGCCGAGCGGCCAGCTCAATGCCGGCGCGCCGGCCGAGCCGCAAGTGCCGGCGGCCCCGCCGATCGCGGCGATGGCGCTGCCGCCTGATGTCGCGCGGCCCGGCGGCACCAATCTCTACGGGATGACGCGCGATCCGCGCGCCACGATAACCACGCCCGCGGGCCTGCGCCTGGCCGATCCGAAACTGCTGCAGACCCTCAAGATCGACACGGGCAGCGCCAAGCTGCTCCGCAGCCAGTGAGGCGCGCGGCGGCAACGACCGCCGCCGTCCAAAGCGAACCTTTCTGCATCCTGCCCATAGCCTCTTTCTCCTTGAGTGGAATGCACTGCTATCCGCGCCAGCGTGCGAGGCTAGGGATTGCGAAAAATGCCGGACACTCCGAGACGGCAGTGTCTGTGGATTTTGCAGCGCCGGGTCAGGCCAGGCGCTGCAGCAGGACGATCAGTTCGCTTTGGCGCGAGGCGCCGGCCTTGTCGAAGATGACCTTGAGGCGCTGGCGGGCATGGGCCTGCGAGATGTTCAAGGTCTCGGCGGCTTTTTCAACCGTATCGCCGGCCGCCAGCCGGACCGCCAGCTCTGCTTCCCGGTGGGTAAGGCCGAAGACGCTGCGGACCACCTGGACCGTGGGGCACGGCGCCGTGTCGAGGTCGGACACCAGCAGGATCGCGACGGCTGGCGCCAGGAGGCTGAGCCGCGCCCGGTGCAGCGGCATGCCGCGCACCAGCAGCGGGCGCCGTCCCGAGAGCCGGCGCAGGACGGCCACCGGCGGGGCGGGCAGGGCCGAGGGCGGATCGCGATGGGTGGCGATGCGCACTACCGTATCCAGCGCCGCCTGGTCGGCGGGGAACGAGGCGGCCGGCACCCGCCCGACCAGATCCAGCCCGTCGCCGAGCTTCAGTGCCGGGCTGATCCTCATTGCGTGGCCGCTGCGGTCAAGCAGCAGGATGCCCTCGGTCATGGTGTTGAGGATGACCTG
>CAYMTM010000364.1:0-2498 GCA_964393375.1 uncultured Rhodospirillaceae bacterium | reverse complement strand
ATCTCCGGCGCGGCGACGTGCTGACGCATTGCTACCGCCCGTTCCCCAACGCGCCGGTCCAGGGCGACGGGCGCGTCAGGCCCGAGGTCCTGGAGGCCCGCGCGCGCGGCGTGCTGTTCGACATCGGGCACGGCGGCGGCTCGTTCGCCTTCCGCACGGCGCGCGAGGCGCTGGCGCACGGCTTCCCGCCCGACATCATCAGCAGCGACGCGCATGTCCTGAGCGTCGACGGGCCGGCCTTCGACCTGCTGGTTACGATGTCGAAGATGATCTGCCTGGGCATGAGCCTGAACGACGTGGTTCGCTGCTGCACCACCGCGCCCGCCCGCGCCATGCGCCGCGACGAGCTAGGCACGCTCAAGGTCGGCAGCATCGGCGACGCCTCGGTGCTGGACCTGGTGGACGGCGAATTCGAGTATGTCGACGTGGTCGAGGAAACCTTCGCCGGCAAACAGCGCCTGTTCCCCGCCGGCATGGTCGTGAGCGGGCAGTGGATGGAGACGGTGAGCTAGGTCGACGCTTGCTTCCTTGCCGCCAGCATGGCCTGGAAATCCGGGCGTTTCAGCACGTCCTTGTTGACCACGTTGACCGGCACGTCGCCCCGCGCAACGGAGAGAACCGAGCCGATCGCGCTCGACGCGATCCCGCGGAAGCACTCGTCGGTCCAGCACAGCGAGTGCGGGGTGACGATCACGTTGTCGAGCTTGAGGATCGGGTTGTCGGGCGGCGTCGGCTCCTGCTCGAACACGTCGAGCGCGGCGCCCGCGATCTTGCGCTGGTTTAGCGCCTCGTACAGGGCTTTCTCGTCGACGATCGGCCCGCGCGCCGTGTTGATCAGGTAGGCCGACGGCTTCATCTGCGCGATCTCCCGCGCGCCGACAAGGCGGTACGTCTCCCTGGTCAGCGGCGTGTTGATGCACACGAAGTCCGACGTGCGCAGCAGCGTGTCCTTGTCGACGAGCTTGAGGCGGATATCCTCCATGTCTGCCTGCTTGGCGTAGGGATCGTGCCCGATATGGGTCATGCCCAGCGGCATCAGCAGGCGGAACGCTTCGCGCCCGATGCTGCCGACGCCGATCGAGCCCACCGTCTTGCCGCTCAGGCCCACGCCCATGTGGTTGGTACGCTCGTTCCAGCGCCCCTCGCGCGTGATCCGGTCCTTGACGAACAGCTTGTGCGACAGAGCCAGGATGAAAAGCAGGATGATGGTTGCGACGGGCCGGCGAACGCCGTCCGGCGTGTTGGTCAGCATCACGCCAGCTTCGGTGCAGGCCTCGACGTCCACCGCGTCGAAGCCGACGCCGAAGCGGGCCACCACGCGCAGGCGACGGTCGTCGCCGGTCAGCGAGGAGCGGTCCACGCGCGGCTTCTGCACGACGATCGCATCGTAGCGCGCGGCCTGCTGCGGCGTGATCACCGGCGAGTACTCGTCCATGAACTCGAATTCCACGCCAGGCGCCCGCTTCAGCGGCTCCAGCGCCGCCGGATCGAACACCGGCCTGCCGTCCAATCCCAGGCCGTCGCGCGTAAACCCGACGCGAAACACCGCTTTCTCCACCGCTCTCCCCCCAATTCCAACATCGGCCTGGAACCTTGCGCCCAGCCGGCAGGACGATCTGGTGTATACTGTTGATCGCCGTTGTCCAGGGCAAGTGGGCGTTCAAAGCACGACGTCCGGGCGAGGCGCTATGCTTCAGACGATTCAGACACCGTCCGCGCGTTTTGCCCGCGTGATCGCGGCGGCGGCAGTCGCAGCATTTCTCCACCAGCCAGAGTTCGCGCGCGCAGACGGGCAGGGGCCAGTCGTCGTGGTCGACATCAAGGGCATCATCGGCGTCAGCAGCGATTGGCGCCTGACGGCGGCCCTGGACCATGCGCGCAAGATCGAGAGCCCGCTGGTAGTCGTGCGCCTTGACACGCCTGGCGGCCTCGTCAGCTCGACCCGGACCATGATCCAGTCGATTCTGGCATCGCCCGTCCCGGTCGTGACTTACGTGGCGCCGAGCGGTGCGCGCGCGGCTTCCGCCGGCACCTACATCGCCTATGCCTCCGCCGTCGCTGCGATGGCGCCGGGCACGCATCTGGGCGCGGCGACGCCGATCCAGTTCGGCGCACCGCCGGGCATACCCGGCGCGCCTCGGCCAAGCCCGGGCGACAAGGACGACAAATCCGCACCGGACCAGCCCTCGACGGCCATGGAGCGCAAGGCGATCAACGACGCCGTCGCCTATATCCGCAGCCTGGCGCAAATGCGCGGGCGCAATGCCGATTGGGCCGAGAAGGCCGTGCGCGAGGCGGCGACGCTGACCGCCGACGAGGCGCTGAAGCAGAATGTGGTCGACATCGTCGCGCGCGACCTCGATGAGCTGCTGGCGAAGGTCGATGGGCGCGTCGTGACGCAGCTTGGCACACGCATCCACGAAGGGGCCGACGTCGTCGTGGATGGCCGGTCCATTTCCCCGAGCCGGCACGTGTATCTTCTCATGAACAAGCCGCGA
>CAYMTM010000363.1:0-2502 GCA_964393375.1 uncultured Rhodospirillaceae bacterium | reverse complement strand
GACAAAGCCTGACGGCTTCGGTCCGGTTGGCGGTGGAACCCGCGACGCGCTAGCCGATCAGGAACCTGCAGCCGCTCCACATCTGCCCGTTGATTTGCCGGGGCAAATCAACGCCGAAGCCGCCGCGCCCGCAACGGACGTGGCGCGGTCAGGTGATATTCTGGCGGCCGAACAGCATCAGCGCGAAGGTGCAGCCCCACAGCACGGTCGCGCCGACGGCGGTCACCGTCGCGTGCCAGACATACCGCTCGCGCAGGATGGATCCGAAAACACGCTGGGCGCGGTCCTCCGGCAGGCCGTGCTTGCGCCCGAGCATGATGAAAACCTCCGTCCGCCGATAGTTGCGGGTCGGCGCCTGCATCCCCTTGACCAGCAGGATGGCCGCCATCGAAGAAAGGCAGATGGCGGCCAGCTTGACGGCGAGAAAGGCATCCGAGGACACGCCGACAGCCGCCGTTGCAATGGCGATCAGGCCGAAGCCACAGCCGCGCCTGATCGACAGGTCGGCAGCTTCCTTGATTTGATCGAGCATGCTGCGGAACCCCGCTCCGCCGCCGCGAGCGGCGACAAGCAGAATCTATGAAATCGCCGCGTCGGGACGCAACTATGGGTGCTTCATTTCGTCGCATGATCGCCTAGACGTTATGGGAGCCGGGGTGCCCGCTTGCCCGGGACGGTGTTTTATGCTATCCGGGCGGCCGGCGTCCTGACCCTGAGAATGCTCGGGCTTTCCAAGGCGCGCGCTGAAAGCGAGTCGAACCATCATGCATCGGCCATGCACCCGGGCGTCCAGGTCCGGAACCGCCCGCTGGAGAACTTGCGCCACATTGGCCGCCGCCGCCGCACTCGCGGCCTGCGGCCAGTCGGGCAAGGACGAGCGCGCCTCCTACGACGTATGCTTGGTATCCGCGAAAGCGGACAAGATTGTCGGGAAGGCCACGTTCGCCCCCTTCGAGAAGTCCAATATCCAAGGCTCGGCGGGCGATGCCGGCATGCGCGTCAACATCCCCTACGAGCTCGACGGCAAGAAGGGTCTGTTCCAGTGCATCGCCGAGAAGCGGACGGACGGCAGCTTCAAGGTGACGAACTAGCGCAGCGGAAGGTCCCCTAGCGACCGCCGCCGATTGTCTCCAGCGCCGGCAGGCTGAGCAAGGTCACCCCGATCAGCCAGATCCACATCGAGGCCGTACCTTCCGGGTTGCGCTCGAACAGGCGCTCGAACAGCGCCGCCGGGACCCCGGCCGCCAGCAACGTTCCCGATGCCACGAAGATCGAACTGAAGAACAGCGCCCAGCCGACGGTCTTGGGGAAGAGCTCGGGCATGAGCACCGGGACGACCTGCAGGGCGATCGCCAGATAGGGCGAGAAAATGCCGTTGGCGACGCAGATCCCGACGATGACGGGAAAAAGCGTGCTGCGCTGGATCATGCCTGGGGGACCCCCTTCACCCGCCCGGCTGCGCCATGCGCGGGGTAAGGCCCGCGCTGTAGAGCAACGCGAAGAACAGCACCCGCAGCACCATGCTCCAGTACGCCGCGATCGGCGGCAGGAGTGCCGGCGGCAGGGCGCGCGGCGTGATGAACGCTACCGGCCGCATGAACCAGTCGGTCAGCCGGCAGAACCAGCGGTAGATGTAGTTCGGCGAGTCAGGCGGCAGGAACACGCTCATCAGGAAACGGCCGAACAGCGTGTAGAACAGCACCGAGAAGCCATAGTTCGGCAGGTGGAAGTACCAGTACGCCCACCAGATATCGCGCCCGTCCATGGCTCCAGTCTCGCCCCTGGTTACAGACCTGCAGGGCGAAGAAACCTAGCAGAGGCGCTCGAAAAAAACAGGGCCCGCGCGATCGCGGGCCCTGGCAGGTAATTGTGTCGTCGCTGGCTATTCGTGAGTCGCCCCTTTGACCCAAGCCAGTTCGCCCTTGGGCGTGCGGATCGAGTCGACGAACTCCTGCATTTCCTTGGACGGCGGGGCGGTCATCAGGCTCACCACGTAGGTGACGATGAACGCCACCGGCAACCCGAACAACGCGCTGGAGATGTTCCGGATGCCGAACCACAGCGGCATGTCGAAATACCGCGTGCCGACCAGGTAGAACAGGCAGACGCCGAACCCGGACATCATGCCGACGATGGCGCCGACCGAGGTCGTGCGCTTCCACCAGATGCCAAGCACCAGCGGCGCGAACAAACCGGCCGCGGCCAGCGAGAACGCCCACGCCACCATTTGGATGATGCCCGACGGGCGCGTGCCGGCCACCGCCGCCGCGACGATCGCCACGCCGATCAGCAGAACCCGGGCGACGATAAGACGCCGCGCCGTGCTCGCCTTCGGGTCGATCAGCTTGTAGTAGATATCGTGACTGAGCGCGTTGGCGATCGCGAGCAGCAGCCCGTCGGCGGTGGAAAGCGCCGCCGCCAGGCCACCCGCCGCCACCAGGCCCGAAATCACGTAGGGCAGCCCCGCGATCTCGGGCATCGACAGGACGATGATGTCCTGGT
>CAYMTM010000362.1:0-2504 GCA_964393375.1 uncultured Rhodospirillaceae bacterium | reverse complement strand
CTACAGCGCCCTGGCCGCTGCGGCCGGCAGCGGCGCCTGGATCGACGGCGGACTGGCGATGGGGGCTTTCGTGGCAGGCACCGCGCCAGCGCTGGTCGCCGTCGGCTATGGCGGCGCCGCGTTCGGCCGGCGCTGGCAACCGGCATTGCGCCCGGTCGCGCGCTCCCTCATGGCCGCCAATGCGGCGCTGCTGGTCTGGATGGCCGTCGAAACCCTGTCCTAGGCCGGGCCGGGCTAGGCCACGACGTCCCGATAGGCGTGCCAGCTGGCGTAACTGATCAGCGGAACGGCGATGGCCAGGCCGACATAGAGAGTGACGATGCCGAAGGTGGTGAATACCACGATCAACGCCGCCCACAGCGCCATGGGTCCGGGATTGTCGCTGACCACGCGCCAACTCGTCTGGATCGCCGTGAACACGCTTACGTCGCGGTCGAGCAGCATGGGGATCGACACGACCCCGATCGCGAAGGCGATCGTCGCCAGAACGCCGCCGATCAGCGTGCCGACGACCAGAAACGGCAGGCTTACCGGCGAGAACAGAAGCGCGTCCACAAGCCGGTCCAACGGCGGGTTCGCGTCGTGGAAGAACAGCGCGAACAGCAGCGTGGCGATCCGCACCCAGGCCAGATGCAGCAGCATCAGGATCAGCCCCATCAGGGCGATCTGGGGCCCGTTGCGGCGCCAGGCGAACAGGACATCGGAAACGGTCGCGGCTGCGCCCGCCTCCCGCCGCCGGCTGACCTCGTAAAGGCAAACCGCCAGCACCGGCGCAACGAAGAAGAAGCCTGCCGCCATCGGCAGCAGCAGGTAGACCAGCCCGGTCAGGAGCAGCCCGGTCGTCAGCAGGATGCTGATGACGACCAGCACGGCGCCGAACCCGATGCTCAAGGCCGGGGTGGCCGCGAGATCCGACCAACCGCGGGTCAGCCAGGTCCATGCCCGATCCACCGGCACGCGGCGTACGCGCGGAACCGCCTGGAGCATCGACCGAGTCACATCCGACATGGCCCTTATCCTCCCTTGCCGCCACGAAACCCGGCTTGTTCTTTGCTTGTCTGTTTCGCCCGTCTTCCCGGTGTCGGCCTTGACTTAGATCAACGCATCATGTTGCGGCGCGAAGAATAGTGCCGCGTCGGCCGGGCCGGACACCTTCGGCCGGTCATTCTTGGGGAAAAAGGATAGCGCCATGGCGCCCGTATCCGCCAGACTCGGCATGCCGGCCGATAGTCACGCGCCCGTTGCCTACATCGACGACGTGATCCGGGCATTCGTCATCGCGACGATCATCTGGGGCGTCGTGGCCTTCCTGGCGGGCGTCTATATCGCCCTCCAGCTCGCGTTTCCGACGCTAAATCTCGGGCTGGAATGGACCACCTTCGGCCGCCTGCGCCCCGTTCATACCTCGGCGGCGATCTTCGCCTTCGGCGGCAGTGCGCTGCTGGGCACTTCGTTCCACGTCGTCCAGCGCACCTGCCGCGCGCCGCTGTTCGGCGGAGCGGCGCCGGCCTGGTTCGTGTTCTGGGGCTACCAGACCTTCATCGTGCTGGCTGCGAGCGGCTACGTGCTCGGGATCAGCCAGAGCAAGGAATACGCCGAGCCGGAATGGTACGTCGACCTGTGGCTGACCATCGTCTGGGTCGTCTACCTGGTGATCTTCGCCGGCACGCTGATCAAGCGCGAAGAGCCCCATATCTACGTGGCGAACTGGTTCTACCTCGCCTTCATCATCACCATCGCGATGCTTCACGTCGTCAACAATCTGGCGATGCCGGTGTCGTTCGCGGGCGCCAAGAGCTATTCGGCCGCGTCGGGCGTCCAGGACGCGATGATCCAGTGGTGGTACGGCCACAACGCGGTCGGCTTCTTCCTGACCGCGGGGTTCCTCGGCATGATGTACTATTACATCCCCAAGCGCGCCGAGCGGCCGGTCTATTCCTACCGCCTGTCGATCGTGCATTTCTGGGCGCTCATCTTCCTTTACATCTGGGCCGGCCCGCATCACCTGCATTACACGGCGCTGCCGGACTGGGCGCAGACGCTGGGCATGACCTTCTCGGTGATGCTGTGGATGCCGTCCTGGGGCGGCATGATCAACGGCCTGATGACGCTGTCGGGCGCCTGGGACAAGCTGCGCACCGACCCCGGCCTGCGCTTTTCCGTCACCGCCGTGGCGTTCTACGGCATGAGCACGTTCGAGGGCCCGGTCATGTCGATCCGGCCGGTCAATGCGCTCAGCCACTACACGGACTGGACGATCGGCCACGTGCATTCCGGCGCGCTCGGCTGGGTCGCCTTCATCGTGTTCGGCGCGCTCTACTACCTGGTGCCCGTGCTGTGGGGCCGGCGCGAGGTCTATTCGCAGCGCCTGATCGCCTGGCACTTCTGGATCTCGACCATGGGCATCGTGCTTTACATCACCGCGATGTGGGTGTCGGGGATCATGCAAGGCCTGATGTGGCGGGCCTATGACGAGCTCGGCTTCCTGCAGTACTCGTTCGTCG
>CAYMTM010000361.1:0-2510 GCA_964393375.1 uncultured Rhodospirillaceae bacterium | reverse complement strand
CCCACCCCCGGCCGGATCTGGCGGCTGCAGCGACGACTTCGACTGCCCCACCAGTCCCGCCCATAGGTGCAAGGTTGCCTTCGCGCATTGCTTCCCGAATGCGGTGATGAAGAAACCACGCACTCTTGTAAGTAACCTGCAGCGCGCGGTGGAGTTGGTGCGCGCTGAAGCCCTTTTTGCTAGACGTGATTAGGTATACGGCCTGCAAGCATTTGTGCAGCGGAATATGGGCAGACTCGAGCACCGTGCCGATCTTGACCGTGAACTGCTTGCGGCACTGGCCGCAAAACTTGAGGCCGATGCGTGCCGTCTTGCCCTTGATAGGGCTGATCCGCTCCACGCCGCCGCAGTGCGGGCATACAGGGCCGCGTGGCCACAGGATACCCTCTAGCTTGGCGAAAGCTGCCTCCTCATTGTGGAAATAGGGCGCAGACAAAAGGCTCATGGCCGGTCTCCTCGACCATGAATCTACCCCTTGTCGTTGCGTTTGTAAAGTATATAATAGCCTTCGACAAGCTCAGGATGAGGCCCCATTGATACGGTTTGCCCCTCGTCTCGCGCCGGCCGAGGGATCGGAAGCGCGAAACAGCGGCCTACAGATCCTTCATCACGGCTTCGGCGCTGGAAACCTCGAACTTGCCGGGCTCTTCCAGGCGCAGGCTCTTCACCACGCCATCCTTCACGACCATCGCGTAGCGCTGGCCGCGGACGCCCAGGCCGCGGGCGGTGAGGTCGAACTCCATCCCCATGGCCTTGGCCAGGTTGCCGCTGCCGTCCGGCAGCATGAACACCTTGTCGCCGACCTTCTGGTCCTTGCCCCAGGCGTCCATCACGAAGGGATCGTTTACCGACGTGCAGACGATCTGGTCGACGCCCTTCTTCTTGATCGCATCGGCATTCTGCACGAAGCCCGGCAGGTGCTTGGCCGAGCAGGTCGGCGTGAAGGCGCCGGGAACCGAGAACAGCACCACCGTCTTGCCCTTGAAGATCTCGTCTGTGGTCACCTCTTGGATGCCGTCCGGGCCCTTGTATGCGAGCTTCATGGACGGAATCTTGTCGCCAACCTTGATCGTCATCGCTCAACCCTCCCGAAAACTACAACGCATCCGAGCACGGACCCGGGCCCGCAGTCCCTCAATAGATAGTGAACGCCGGTATACTGTCCAGTCCCGGCCGGGCGCTGCGCCCGGCCGCTACGGCCGCTTGGCGACGGGCCGCGCGGAAGCATGGGCTTGGTCGAGCGCCGCCAGCACGGCGTCGCTTGTCAGGAGCTCCGGCAGCGGGATTCCCTGCGGCGCATTGGGGCCATAGACCACATTGAACGGGATGCCGTAGCGGCCGAACTTGGTCAGATAGCGCTCGATTACGGGATCGGGCTTGGTCCAGTCCGCCCGCATGCTGACGACCTCGCCGCCGCCCAGCCGCCGGGCCACCTCGCCGCGCCTCAGCACCAAGGCCTTGTTGGCCTGGCAGGTGATGCACCAGTCCGCCGTGACGTCGACGAAGATCACGCGGCCCTCGGCCACGAGAGCCGGTATTGCGGCCTCGTCGAATGTCCGCCAGTGGTCGTCCCTGGCGGCCACCTCCGGTCGGGTCGCGCCAGGCAGCGCGGCGGCAATGGCGACTACAGCCAGGACGTATGTCGCGACCGCCGCCGGCGCGGAGCGACGGATCGCAGCCGGCAGCCGGTCCGCAAGGGCAAACCCAAGGGCGAGCAGGACGAGCAACGTCGCGAGGAAGCCTGCCGCGGCCACGCCGCGTTGCGACGCCAGCACGCCCACCAGCCACACGGCGCTCAGCGCCAGCGCCAGCCCCAGCGCCTGGCGCAGGCGCACCATCCACCGCCCCGGCTTGGGCAGGCGCGTGGCCAGGCCCGGGAAGGCCGCGATCAGCAGGTAGGGCAGCGAAAGGCCCAGTCCGAGCGCCAGGAACACGGCTAGTATCTCGAAGGCGCCGCGCGAAAGCGCGAAACCGATCGCCGTGCCGAGGAATGGCGCGGAACACGGCGTGGCAAGCAGGGTCGCCAGTGCGCCGGTCAGAAAGTGCCCGAGCATGCCGTGGCCGGCCGCCCGGGTCTCGGCGGCATCGAACGCCCAACGCGGACCCGACAGTTCGAACCAGCCCATCATGTTGCAGGCGAACAGCACCAGGATTGCGGCCATGCCGGCGATGAAGACCGGCTGCTGGAACTGGATGCCCCACCCGACGGCTAGCCCGGCCGTGCGCAGCGCGATCGCCCCGGCCGCGAGCAGCAGGAACGAGGCGATGATGCCTGCCGCTGCGGCGATGAAACCCAGCCGAACCACGCCGCGCTCGCCACCGCCATGGCCCACTACGGACATCATCTTCAGCGACAGGACCGGCAGCACGCAGGGCATCAAGTTCAAGATCAGCCCCCCGAGCAGGGCGACCGCCAGTATCCAGGCAAGCACGGCCAGCTCGCTGCCGCCATCCAGGTCGGCAACGCCGCCAGGCACGGGGACGGTTTTCACCTCGACGGCGATCCGGGC
>CAYMTM010000360.1:0-2633 GCA_964393375.1 uncultured Rhodospirillaceae bacterium | reverse complement strand
CATCGGCTGAAAGGGATTGATCACGAGCACACCGCTTGCCTTCGGGACAGCGGCGTCGCGCGTAACCAGCGTCATGCCGTGAATGCGCGCTGTCGCTGCAAGGAGGCCGTCGACGATAGGCAAGGGGTCCGGAACATTATAAGGCGACCCCAGTCTTCGGCGACGGCTTGGTCCACGGGCAAGATGCGCCCCCGGAAAGCCCGCAGAACGCTCGCGAGCCACCGATCAAGTATGTTCGCCTGGATCGCGTCGGTTCGACGACGTAGTTCGATGCCCTTTCGAATCTCGCCGATGACGAGAACGCTGGTGAATAGATCGCGTGGTGACCGCGTGCTCGCCCACGACGCGAGAATCGGGTCGCAACGCTTTCCTTTGCGCAATTCCGACAGGACATTCGTGTCGAGCAGGTAGTTCACGGGTCAAAGATCGACCCGACGCGGCAACCGACGGTCCCGTCGGAGCATCGGCTCGAAGGCCTCATCCGGCAGGTCGCAAGCGATCAGATCGAGAATGGACGCGTCCTCGGGCTCTGGCGCGACGGCGGCGGCAAGCTGAGCGCGTAGCTTGCCGACATCGCCGTCGCGCAAGCGGCGCGCGACCGCCCGAACCAGATCCGCATCGCCGCGCGGCACCTGCACTTCGACCCGCGCCAAGCCCTGCTGCCGCCGGCGACGCCGGTGCCTGGCGAGGGCTCGCTGTGTTGCCGATTTCATTTCTTGCCGCTCCTTTCCGGAAACTGTACCGGAAATATCCTGAAACCGCCAGGGCACCCCCTTCCCACCCCGTATCTCGTGGTGTAGGGATACGTACGCCACAGCATCTGGACGGGAGCATTCATGGATCCGGTCACGCTCGCCAAGGCGGCGTTCCTTGGCGTGGTCGAGGGACTGACCGAGTTCATTCCAGTTTCCTCCACGGGCCATTTGATCCTTCTCGTCGACCTGCTTGGCTTCCAGGGGCCGCCGGGCAAGGTATTCGAGGTGGCGATCCAGATGGGCGCGATCCTGGCGGTGTGCTGGGTCTACCGTGTGAAGCTGATCGACACCGCGGTCGGCATGCTGCGCGCCGAGCCGCAAGCTTGGCGCTTCGCCACCAACATCCTGCTGGCCTTCCTGCCGGCGCTGGTGTTGGGGCTGCTGTTCCACAAATTCATCAAATCGGTGCTGTTCTCGCCCTGGGTGGTGTGCGTCACGCTGATCCTCGGCGCGATCGCGATCATCGCGATCGAGCGGCTGCGACCGACCACGCACTACCGTCATGTGGACGAGTTCTCGCCCTGGCTGGCGCTGGGCGTGGGGTTTTGCCAGGCCCTGGCGATGATCCCGGGCGTCAGCCGATCGGGCGCCACGATCATGGGCGCGCTGGTGCTGGGCGCGGGGCGCAAGGCGGCGACCGAGTTCTCCTTCTTCCTCGCCATTCCCACCATGCTGGGGGCCACCGTCTACGACCTCTACAAGAACCGCGACGCGCTCAGCGAAAGCGGCATCGTGGTCATCCTGGTGGGGTTCGCGGCCGCCTTCGTGGCCGGCATGCTGGTGGTGCGCTGGCTGGTCGATTTTGTCGGCCGTCACGGTTTCGTCCCCTTCGCGATCTATCGTATCGTGCTGGGCATGACGATGCTGGCGGTGCTGGTCCTGCGTGCGGGATGATGCAGGCGCGGCGCCAGGGATGGGGAGACGACGCGGGCAGCCATGGCTAGTCGAAGGCGGTGGTCCGGCCCGGCAATTCTGACGGCGGCGCTGCTGGCGGGCGGCGCGATCGGCTATTTCGGGGCGGAGGGCCTGTCCTCGGCGACGACGGCGGCCGGGCCCGCCATCGTATCTTCCCAGGAACCGCCCTCCTGGCGCGCAAGGCTGCCCGAACTGATCGAGCCGGCTGCGGGCGACGCGCTGGCCGGCGTGACGGTGTCGGAGAGCCGGGAGTTCGCGGACGCGCCGGAGGTCGTGGAAGGCGAAACGCAGCAGGTCGACGCCCGGCCGACTGCAACGGGCCCGCAGTTCGCCGCCCTGACGCCTGGCCCCGACCTCGACCGCGAGGCCAATCCCGGCCCGCGCATCGGCGACGGGCCGACCGCTGCATGGCGCTTCAATGCCGTACCCTTCGCGGACAGGCCGGGCAGGAGGCTGGTGGCGATCATCATCGACGACGCCGGCATGGACCGGGCGCGCACGGCGCGCGCGCTGCGCCTGCCGGGGCCGTTGACGATCTCGTTCCTGCCCTACGCGCCCGATGTGGCCCGCCAGGCCGAGGAGGCGAAGCGCCGCGGCCACGAGCTGATGGTGCACCTGCCGATGGAGCCGGTGGCGCCCCAGGAAAACCCCGGGCCGGACGCGCTGACCACCCGCCTGCCGCGCAGCGAGCTGATGCGGCGCCTTGCGCTGCACCTCAAGCGCTTCGACGGCTATGTCGGCGCCAACAACCACATGGGCAGCCGCATGACGGCCGATGCGGGCGCCATGCTGCCGGTGCTGGAGGAATTGCGCGACCAGGGCCTGCTCTACGTCGATTCGCGCACGACACGCGAGACGGTCGCCGCCTTGCTCGCCGACCACCTGCGCCTGCCGGCCGCCTCGCGCGACGTGTTCATCGATCACGAGCAGATCACCGGCTCGGTGCGCGCCCGGCTGGCGGAT
>CAYMTM010000359.1:0-2655 GCA_964393375.1 uncultured Rhodospirillaceae bacterium | reverse complement strand
CCAGACCGGCGCCGCACCCCTTTCGTCAGCCGGTTCAGTTGTCGCTGGGCCGACCGTTCGCGCAGGCTGCGGCCCCGGTTGCACCGCTACCGCTACGAAGCACGCCGGGCAGATGGACCGCGCGCTAGTGACGACTGGCGCGCGAACCGTCCGGGTGGAGTCCATTCATGTCGGCCACGAGCTGCGCGGCTATGCGATCCTTCGCGTCCTTGGGCAGTGCCTCGATGGCCTGCCGGGTACGCGCATCGATGACGCGCAAGGCCGACTCGACAAGTCGCCAGGGCGGATCGCTTCGCCGCAGCTCCAGCTCGGTCTGGAGATCCGAGGCTTGCGCACGCAGCCGAACGGAATCGTAGTGATCGGCCCATGCGACCACGGTCTCCAGCCACCGCAACATCAAATGGGCCGTCGGCACCTCGGCGAACGGCCGGCCGCGGCGCAGATAGTCGGCGGCAAGCTCGAACCGCCGATGCTGCAGCCAGGTCGCAACGGGAAGATCGGCCAGCTTGCGCATGGAGTGCTCGCTTCCTGCGGCATGACGGTTGGACCGGGGCTGCTGGTCCCGGTGGCGGCCCAAGATTTCCGCATGCTTGCGCTTCCATGACAGCGCAATTGCCGTGCCAGCGGTTTCTGCATGACAAAACCGCAGAACCTCAATCGGTTGGAGGGCGGCCGGTAGTTTCAAGCCTGCAACCCATGTAAAGCACCTCTTACAACCGGTCGCGCAGCCCCGGTTGAGTTCTTACAACGCCATTACACCGCGCCCGGCCCCTTGAACCGGGGCAGGCGCTCCGGCACCAATCCCTTGGGGTTGTAGCGCAGCAGCACGATCAGCAGGATCGCGATCATGAGCTCGCGCAGGGCCGCGCCCTGGACCGCGCTGACCCCCGGAATCCACGGGATGACGAACCGGGTTGACTCCAGGAAGAAGACGATCAGGAAGGCGCCGACCACCGCGCCGCGGTTGTTGCCAAGCCCGCCCGCCAGCAGGGCGAGCTTGATGTACAGCGTGAACAGCGGCACGAACAGGTCGGGGGCGATGTAGGACGTGTAGTGCGCGTAGAGCGCGCCGGCCAGCCCGATGGCGCCGGCCGAGATGGCGAAGGCACGGATCTTGAACCCCATCACGTGCTTGCCCGCGACGGCGGCCACCTGCTCGTCGTCGCGGATCGCGCGCAGCACGCGCCCGAAGGGCGCGGAGCGCAGGCGCTCGGCCAAGAGATAGGCCATGGCCACGATCGCCGCGACGATGCACAGATAGACCAGGTTGAACTCGGTCGGGCTCAGCCGGCCGCGCAGCGGGAAGGCGATGTTCGACAGCCCGTCCGTCCCGTTGGTCAGCCAGATCGTGTTCGAGGCGACGACGCGGATCGTCTCCGCCAGCCCAAGCGTGACGATCGCCAGATAGTCGCCGCGCAACCGGGCCGTGATCATGGCCACGCCGGCGCCCGCCGCGGCCGCCAGGACGGCGCCGGTCGTCATGCCCGCCACCATCGGGAAACCCAGCTTGAGGGTGGTCAGCGCCGTGCCATAGGCGCCCACGGCGAAGAAGCCGATCAGGCCCAGGTTCACCATGCCGGCGAAGCCCCAGATGACGTTGAGGCCCAGCGCCATCAGCGCATAGATGCCGGCGGTGACCGCCATGGCGATGAGGTAGTTCTCCATGGCCCTAGTAGGCCCGCTGGCCCAGGATGCCGCGCGGGCGCAGTGTCAGCACCAGCAGGATCGCCGTGAAGCCGACCGCGCTGCGGTAGTCGGGCGACAGAAAGAGCAGGCACAGCTCCTCGCCGACGCCCACGGTAAGCGCGCCCACCACGGCGCCGGGTATACTCCCCAGCCCGCCCACCACCGCGGCGGCGAATACGTTGAGGATGGCGCGGAACCCGGTCAGCGGATCGATCGTCGTGTCGAGCCCGATCAGCATGCCGCCCAGCCCCGCCAGGCCCATGCCGACGAAGTTGACCAGGCGCGACACGGCGTCGGCATTGATGCCCTTGATCGCCGCCAGCATGGGATTGTCGGCCACCGCCCGCATCGCCTTGCCGGTGCGGGTGAAGGCCAGGAAGCAGAAAAGCACGGCCATGGCTACGACGGCGATCGCCAGGTTCTGCAGCTGCTGCGGCCCGACCCGGATGTCGCCGAACCGCCAGTCGCGCATGATCGGCAGGTCGTAGCCGCGCAGCTCGTTGCCGAACCCGAACCGGATCAGGTTCTCGATGCCGATGGTCAGCGCGATCGAGGCGATCGCCGTGGTGATGAAGCCCGACGCGCGGAACGGCTTCAGCACGAACTCGTCCGAGGCCATGCCGACCAGCCCGGCCGCCACGAAAGCGCAGACCACTGCGGGCAGGACCGGCAGACCCAGCTTGACGTTGGCGACGTAACCCGCGAAGGCGCCGATGGTGGCGTGCGAGGCGAGCGCGAAATTGGGAAAGCGCAGGACGGCATAGATCGCGGTGAGGCCGATGGCCGGCACCGCGAGAATGGTGCCGGTCATCACGCCGTTTACGACGAGCTGCGTTACCTCCGCGACGATGGGCGGCATCAGGCGATCTTGAGGAACACCGGCTTGCCGGCCACGATCTTGTTGTAGCGGAACTTGCAGTCGATGATGTCGCCGATATCCGTGAAGTCGCAGGGGCCGCTGGCGCCTTG
>CAYMTM010000358.1:0-2717 GCA_964393375.1 uncultured Rhodospirillaceae bacterium | reverse complement strand
AACGCATGCTGATCCACATGATCGAGGCCGACGAGCTGATGGTCGAGTACGGCGTCGCAAGCAAGCTGAACCCCGACTGGCAGTTCCTGTGCCACCTGCGCGACGTGGGCCGGGCGCGGGCCGAGCGTTGGATCAAGGCGACGATCGGCCGGCTGGGCGTGGAATCGACGATCGATATAGCCGAGGAATTCCTCTAGCGGCGGTGCGGGCAGGGGCGTCGATCGAAGCAAAGGGCGGCACGAAGGCCGCCGGGGAGCATTGCAATGCGCTGGCGATGGCTGGCCTTCTGCTGCGCGATCGGCGCGACCTGTACCGCGACGGCACAGGCCGCCGACAGCGCCTGCGTACCAATCGGCCGCTGGATCGAGCCGGGCAAGAGCAAACCGGCCGAGGCGCGGGAGATTATCGAGGATGCGGCCGATCGGCGCATCGTTGTGCTGGGCGAGCACCACGACCAGCCGGAACACCAGCGCTGGGCCCTGCACACGATCGTTGCGCTTCACGGGCGCAGGCCCGACCTGGTGCTCGGCTTCGAAGCATTTCCGCGTCGCGTCCAGCCTGTGCTCGATCGCTGGGTCGCCGGCCAGTTGGACGAACGAAACTTCCTGGCGGAGGTCGACTGGTACCGCATCTGGGGGCATGACCCGGCTTCCTATCTGCCGATCTTCCATTTCGCCCGCCAGAACCGGGTGCGGATGGTGGCGCTCAACGTCGACCGCGCCGTGGTGACGCGGGTGGGACGAGAAGGTCTGGCGCAGGTTCCCGTGTCCGAGCGCGAGGGAGTCGGCGATCCGGCACCGGCGCGGCCGTCCTATCTCGACCGGCTGGCAGATGCCTATCGCCGGCACCAGGAAGGCCCCGAGCCGCCACGTCCCGATCCGACCGATCCGCGCTTCCTGCGCTTCGTCGACGCCCAGCTTCTGTGGGATCGAGCCATGGCCGAGGCGCTGAACGCGGCGTCGCGGGGGCGGGGAGAGCCGCTGGTGGTGGGCCTGATGGGCGCGGGACACCTGGAGTACCGCAACGGGGTTCCCGCGCAGCTTGCGGCGCTGGGGCGCAAGGATGTGTACGTGATGCTGCCGTGGAACGACGGATGGGACTGCGGGCGAATGCGCAGGGGCCTGGCCGATGCGGTATTCGGCATGGGCCCGCCAGCCACGGCGCCGCCTGCGGCGCGGATGGGCGCGGCATTCGCGGCCGACCCCGAGGGTGCGCGCGTCGCGCGTGTCGTCGCGGGCAGCATCGCCGCCGCGGCGGGGCTTCGTCCGGGTGACGTGGTGCTCGCCGCCGCCGACCAGGTGATCGCCGACCCGGGCGCGCTCGGCGCCGTGATCCGCCGGCAGCCACCCGGGACCTTGTTGCCGCTGGTCGTCCGCCGCGGCGGCCTACTCGTCGATCTGGTGGCGCCGTTCTGAACGCGCGCTACTATCCGAATCCCAACTTCCGGAGGAAATGCGCCCATGCCGGCCAAACGCGACAAAGTGATCATTACCTGCGCCGTGACGGGGTCGATCCACACGCCGACCATGTCGCCCTACCTGCCGATCACGCCTGACGAAGTGGCGCGCGATGCGATCGCGGCGGCCGAGGCGGGCGCCTCGATCCTGCATCTGCACGCGCGCGACCCGAAGGACGGCAGGCCGACGCCCGATCCCGAGGTGTTCATGCAGTTCCTGCCGCGCATCAAGCAGGCGACCGAGGCGGTGGTGAACATCACCACCGGCGGCGGTCACGGCATGACCCTGCAGGAGCGACTGGCAGCGGCCTTCCGTACCTCGCCCGAGATGACCTCGCTCAACATGGGCTCGATGAATTTCGGCCTATACCCCATGCTCGACCGCTACGCGGAGTGGAAATACGAGTGGGAGAAGAAGCATCTGGAGAACTCGCGCGACTTCATCTTCCGCAACACGTTCAAGGATATCGAGTACGTGCTGAAGGAGCTGGGCGAGGGCCACGGGGTGCGCTTCGAGTACGAGTGCTACGACGTAGGCCACCTCTACAACCTGGCCCATTTCCTCGACCGCAAGCTGGTCAAGCCGCCGCTGTTCGTGCAGACGATCTTCGGCATTCTGGGCGGTATCGGCGCCGACCACGAGAACCTGGTGCACATGAAGCGCATCGCCGACAAACTGTTCGGGACCGATTACCAGTGGTCCATTCTGGCCGCGGGCCGCCACCAGCTCAGCTTCGTGTCGATGGGCGCGATCATGGGCGGCAATATCAGGGTGGGGCTGGAGGACAGCCTCTATGCCGGCAAGGGCAAGCTCGCCAAGAGCAACGCCGAGCAGGTGACGATCGTGCGCGACATCCTGAGGGGCCTGTCGATGGAAGTGGCCACGCCGAAAGAGGCGCGCGCCATGCTCCAGCTAAAGGGCGGCGACCGGGTTACGTTCTAGGGTCAAGCGCCCAGCCGCGCGGCCAGATCGATCAGGTCGGCCGCCTCCACGTCGGCGGCGTGCTTGACTCTTGGGTGCGGGGCCGGACGCGGCCCGTATTCGGTCGGCCGCGGGATGAAGGCGGTCTTGAGTCCCTGCCGCCGCGCGGCTTCCAGGTCGTCCTTGTGCGCGGCCACCATCATCACTTCGCCGCGCGCGAGACCCAACATGTCGCAGGCCCCGATATAGACCTCCGGGTCGCGCTTGTAGTGCCGGAACAGTTCGGCCGACAGGATGCAGTCCCAGGGCAGGCCGGCGTGCTTGGCCATGTCGGCGAGC
>CAYMTM010000357.1:0-2732 GCA_964393375.1 uncultured Rhodospirillaceae bacterium | reverse complement strand
AAGAAAGCGAGCCTCGCCGCGACGAGGCCCCTCCGAAGCCGCCGTCGCCCCCCCGGCACAGCACGACGCGGTCGCCCGGCCGCACCAGGTCGGCGACCAGCGTCTGCTTGTCGTCCTCGAGGATCTGCGTGCCGGGCGGTACGCGCAGCACCACGTCCTGGCCGCCCGCGCCGGTCTTGTTGCTGCCCTGGCCGTGATGGCCCTTCTGGGCCTTGAAATGCTGCCGGTAGCGGAAGTCGATCAGCGTGTTGAGGCCGGCGACCGCTTCCACGATCACGTCGCCGCCGCGCCCGCCGTCGCCGCCGTCCGGCCCGCCGAACTCGATGAATTTCTCGCGGCGGAATCCGACGCAGCCCGCGCCGCCGTCGCCGGAGCGGACATAGACCTTGGCTTCGTCGAGAAACTTCATCGCGGGTCCCGCATCGCGCGTGGGCCGAGGGCTTTCGCCCCGGCGGCCCCCTGGCGGGACCCGATCCCCGGAAAACCTTCCGGGGCGGGGCGGAAGGACCCTACTCGGCGGCGTTCTTCTCGGGAAGAACGTCGACGTAGGTCCGGCCCAGGCGTGCCGGTCGGAACTTCACGCGCCCGTCGATGCGCGCGAACAGCGTGTGGTCGCGGCCCATGCCGACATTGAAGCCGGGATGGAACTTGGTGCCGCGCTGGCGCACCAGGATGTTGCCCGCCGGGACCAGCTCGTCGCCGTAGCGCTTGACGCCCAGGCGCCGGCCTTCGGAATCGCGGCCGTTGCGCGAACTGCCGCCTGCTTTCTTGTGCGCCATGACGAACGCTCCTTGCCGTGTGCCCGGATCAGCCGCGCTGGATGGCGGTGATCCTGAGGACCGTCAGGTCCTGGCGGTGGCCCTTCTTGCGCCGGTAGTTCTTGCGGCGCTTCTTCTTGAACACGATGATCTTGTCGCCGCGGGTCTGCTCGACGACCTCGGCCGAAACCTTGGCGCCCTTGAGCAGCGGCGATCCCACCTCGACCTTGCCGCCGTCCGACAGCATCAGGACCTCGCCGAGCTCAACCGCCGCGCCCGCCTCGCCGGGCAGCTTCTCGACCTCGATCACGTCGTCCTTGGCGACCTTGTACTGCTTGCCGCCGGTCTTGATCACTGCGAACATGGCTTCAAACCCGCTGCCCGTCGCGCCGCGAAACCCTTAGCAATCCCAATGACTTGCCGTTGGCCGCGCGCGGAAGGACGGCGGGCTGCCCCGCCGCCGGAAGGCGGGAACTATAGTCGGCGAAACCCTTGTGTCAACGGGATTTGGGCGGCGTCGGCCTTTGCGCCAGCTATCCCGCGCCACCCAGCCGAGGCGAACGGCGCTTCTAGAATCCGACGCGTTGGTATACTCTCGGCGCAATCAAAAACGGTAGACTTTTACAAAAGGAGCTACCGTAAATGCGCAAGCCGGAACTGGCGACCATCGTCGCCGAAATCTACGACGCAGTCTGCGACGACGGGCACTGGAGCGAGGTGGTCGCCCAATCGTCTGCAGCGCTCAACGCGGCAGCGGGTGCATTCTTTCTGTTCGACAAGAAAGCGGGGCGGACGCCGTTCTTCTACGGGCACAACGTCTCTGAAGAATCCGAGCGAGAGTACAAGGAAACCTATGCTCCGATCGATGAACGCATCGCGTTCGGGGATCGAAACAGGCACATACGCGTCTTCTACGACTATCTGCACACAGACGAGGCGGGAATCGACCGCAGCGAATACTACGATTGGATCAGGCGAAGCGTGGGTTGCCGCTATTACATTTCCTTTGTTCCCCAGAACGACACCACGGCCGCCTGTTGCTTTGCGATGCAACGCACCCCGAGCGCGGGCCACGCTCAGTCGGCCGAGATCGAGCTTCTGGAGCGTCTGGGTCCGCACCTCGAACGCGCACTGGCGCTGCGCAAGAAGATCGACGGGTTGACGTTGCGGGCAAGCGTCGGCGCACAGGCGCTCGATCGCGCGGACTACGGCGTGATCGCCTGCGACGGCGAAGGCCGGATCGTTCACGCCAGCGCCGCGGCGCAGAAACTCCTGGCGGAGCGCGACGGCATCGGCGACCCCGCCGGGCGCCTAGACGCGCTTCTGCCGGACGACCGCCAGGCACTGCGGGCCGCGCTGGCATCGCCCACCGGCGGCGGGCCATTGCGCATCCGGCGCGATCCGCCGAAGGGACCGTTGCAAGTGACCGTCGTGCCGGTGTCGTCGCAATTCCGCCTGTTCGGCGTGCTCCAGCCCACCCGGCTGGTGCTGATCGTCGATCCCGGCGCGCCGCTGAGCGTCAGCCACCGCGCACTGCGCCAGGCCTTCGGCCTGACAAGGATGGAGGCGCGACTGGCCGAGGCATTGCTGACCGGTCAGACAATCGCGGAAGCGGCCCGGGCGTTCGGCATCGAGACATCGACCGCACGGGTGCACCTACACCACCTTCTGCGCAAGACCGACACGGCCCGCCAAGCCGATCTGGTACGCCTGCTGCTGCGGACGAGAACGGTGCTGATGCGCTCCTGAAGCAAATGTGCAGGTCGCGACCCATTAAATGGGCCGGCGACCGATGCGAACGCGCCGCTGCCGGTTGAAGATGCCCAGCCCGACCAGCCCCGTGCCGAGCAGCGCGAACGTACCCGGCGCAGGAATCGCGGCGGTTTCCAATGTCAACGTATCGACCGACCCCAGAAAATGGTGAAGTCCTAAACTTGCTGGAGAATCGGTTGGGGTGCACCGTCGCCTGATCAG
>CAYMTM010000356.1:0-2744 GCA_964393375.1 uncultured Rhodospirillaceae bacterium | reverse complement strand
GGGATGCCGCGCTTGCCGGCCAGGTCGGCGATCAGCTCCATGATCTCGACCGAGGTCTTGGGATCGAGCGAGGAGGTGGGCTCGTCGGCCAGCAGCAGGTCGGGGCGCTGCATCAGCGCGCGGGCGATGCCGATGCGCTGGCGCTGACCGCCCGACAGCGCGTCGGCGCGCTGGCCGGCGCGGTCGGCCAGGCCCACCGCTTCCAGCAGGTCGAAGGCGGTGTCGATGTCCTCCGGCGGGAATCTCCGCAGCCACGCGCGCAGCGGCGAGACGTAGCCGAGCCGCCCGCACAGCACGTTCTCGATCGCGGTCAGGCGCTCGACCAGGTTGTATTCCTGGAACACCATGCCGATCCGCCGGCGCGCGGTGCGCAGCGCGCGGCCGCGCAGCTTGGCCAGGTCCTGGCCGAGGAAGAGGATTTCGCCGCCGCTCGGCTCAACCAGCCGATTGACGCATCGGATCAAGGTGCTCTTGCCGGTGCCGGAAGGGCCGATGATCGCGGTCAGGCCGGTGCCCGCGAACTCGATCGACACGTCGCGCAGCACCGGCTTGCCGCGCACGTACTCCTTGCTGAGATGACGAAGCACAAGGGCGCGACCGTCGGCCGCGCCCCCGTGCCCGTTGGCGGAAACGGTCACGGCTTCTTCTGCTGTTGCTGCAACTTCTCCTGGGCCTTCTTCGCCAGCGCCTGCTTCTCGGCCTCGGTCTCCTTCTCGTACTGCGCCTTGTTGTAAGGCGTGCCGCTCGCCTCGGCGACCGTGCGCACGATCTCCCAGTCCTTCTTGTAGGTGATCGGATAAAAGCGGTCGTCGCCGTTGAACTCCTTGGTCATCTCGGGCGTGAAGCGGAAGTCGTAGAAGCACTTCTTGATCTTCTCCGCCAGGGCCGGCTCGAGGTCATGGGCATAGGCGAAGGAGGATGTGGGGAACGTCGCGCTCTTGTAGATCACGCGGATCGCCTCCTGCTTGATGGTTCCGCGCACGATCATGCGCTCCAGCACGTCCGAAGCGACCGGTGCGCCGTCGTAGTCGCCCGACACGACGCCCAGCGCCGATTTGTCGTGGCCGCCGGAATAGACGACCTGGTAGTCCTTGTCCGGCGTCAGCCCGAGCGCCGGGAACAGCGCGCGCGGCGCCAGGTTGCCCGAGTTGGACGAGGCCGAGGTGTGCGCCACCTTCTTGCCCTTCAGGTCGGCCGGCTTCTGGTAGGGGCTGTCCGCCTTGACGACGAAAGCCAAGTGATAGCCGCGATACTGCTGGGCCGTGCCCTTGGCGGCAAACGGAATGGCGCCCGCCATGTTGACCGCAAAGCCGGTCGGGCCGGTCGAGAAGCCGGCGACATGCAGCCGGCCCGAGCGCATGGCCTCGATCTCCGCGGAGTTGGACTGCACCGGGTAGTAGACCACCTTCTTGGCCGTGCATTTCGCCAGGTAGTCGGTGAAGGGCTTGAAGATATTCTCGTAGACGGCCGGGTCCTCGACCGGCGTGTAGGCGAACACGAGGGTCGAGGGATTGCGAAGCTTCTTCTTGTCGGCCGGCAGGTCGGCGACCAGGTCGTTGTTGTCGTCGCAGTAGATCGTGTCCAGCTGGCCGCGGTTCTTGCAGGCGGCCTGCTGCGCATGCGCGTCGGCGGCAAGGCCGGCCAGCCCAAGGGCAGCGATGATGCCGGCCGCGCGCCACGACAGGTACAGCATGAATTCCTCCCGGATTTCCTGGGTTTGGCGGGTCGTTGCGGAATGATGACAGAATTATTACGACGCGCCGGCCGACTCAGCAAGAATCGATTTCCATTGCGCTTGTTGACCCGAGGGCTGCGGTCAGCGCCCGAGCAGTAGGTTTCCCGCGTGCAAGGCCAGCAGCCCCGCCGCCACGATCGCAGGGAAGAGCACGTAATGCCAGTCGATCAGGCGCGGATTGCCGGGCTCGCGCGGCCGCCGCACCTGCCAGACCGAGAGCGCCAGCAGCGCACACGCCAGCGCCAGCAGGAGGAGAGTGAGGTCGAGCGCCAAGCCGCGCCCCTAGGCCAGTGTCAGCCAGACGGGCTGGTGGTCCGAGGCGTCGGTCGCCGTGTCGACCGTCACCGCCGCGACGGCCGGCGCAAGCCCCTCGGCGACGAACCAGAAATCGCGGGCATGGGCGCCTTGCTTCCATTGCTCGCGATCGAAGACGCCGCAGGTCGGATCCTGTGGCCGCCTGCCGTACCGCACGGTCCAGGCGTCGACCAGCGACGGCGTGCCAGCGGGAAACGGCGCCAGCATGGCGCGATAGGGCGCGCTGTCGGCCTCGAAGTTGAAATCGCCGCACAGCACGGTGCCGCGCGCGGCGGGCAGCGGCGCATAGGCGCCGGGCCCGGGCGCCGGCGGCGTGCGCTCGTTGGCAACAGCCTCGGCGTGGATGGCGCGCAGGCGTTCGACCTGCGCCAATCGCTGGGCCTCGTCGTGAAACTCCAGGTGCGTCGTCACGACGCGCAGCGGCCCGCCTCGCGCCTCAATCACGCAGGCCAGCGCCGCACGCCGCATGTGCTGCACGCCCGCGGCCGGCGGACGCGGCAGGAGGTGCGTGGCCGCATCCAGCACGGGCAGGCGCGAGAGGATCATGTTGCCGAAGCGCCGTCGCCGCCCGTCGGGTGCGCCGGCGTCGACCGCTGCCCCGAAAACCGGTGCGTAGCCGGGGAACAGCGCCGCAAGCTCGGCGGTCTGGTCGACCGCCTCACCGCCGCCCATCTCGGCGTAGTTGACGGCGACT
>CAYMTM010000355.1:0-2771 GCA_964393375.1 uncultured Rhodospirillaceae bacterium | reverse complement strand
GCGCGAGGCCCAGCGCGCCTGGCGGCTGACGACAATCGCCGAGCGAGCCCGCATCTGTGCGGCGGCCGTCGACGCCTTCGAATCCAAGGGCAAGGAAATCGCGGAAGAGCTGACTTGGCAAATGGGGCGGCCGATATCGCAAAGCCCGGGCGAGGTGCGCGGTTTCGCCGAGCGCGCGCGCTATATGATCCAGGTCGCGCCCCAAGCCTTGGCCGACATCGACCCGGGTCCCAAGGATGACTTCAAGCGCTTCGTCCATCGCGAGCCGCTGGGTGTCGTATTTACCATCGCCGCCTGGAACTACCCTTACCTGATAGCGGTCAACTCGGTGGTCCCGGCCATCATGGCGGGCAATGCCGTGGTGCTGAAGCACAGCGGCCAGACGCCGCTCTGCGCCGGGCGCATCGGCGCGGCGCTCAAGGCCGCAGGCCTGCCCGAGGGCGTGTTCCAAGTCGTGCACACCACGCATCAGGATACCGAGAAGGCGATCCGCGCCGGCCTCATGGACTTCGTCGCCTTCACCGGCTCGGTCGCAGGCGGGCGCGCGGTGCAGCGCGCCGTGGGCGAATGCACTGCCGGCCGCTTTCCTGGCGTGGGACTCGAGCTGGGCGGCAAGGACCCAGCCTATGTCCGAGCCGATGCAAGCCTAGCCCATGCGGTCGAGAACCTGGTGGACGGCGCTTTCTTCAATTCCGGCCAATCCTGCTGCGGAATCGAGCGTATCTACGTGGACCGCAAGCTCTACAAGCCGTTCGTGGACGGGTTCGTCGATCTGACCATGAAATACAAGCTCGACGATCCCATCGATCCGGCGACGACTCTGGGGCCGATGGCGCGGACAGCCGGCGCTGAGACGGTGCGCGGGCACATCGCCGAGGCGGTCAAGCGCGGCGCCAAGGCGCTGGTCGACGAACGGAAATTCGGCCGCTCCAGGCCCGGCACGCCGTATCTGGCACCGCAAGTGCTGGTGGACGTCGACCACCAGATGGCGGTGATGCGCGAGGAAAGCTTCGGCCCGGTGGTCGGCATCATGCCGGTGGACGGCGACGAGCAGGCGATCGGGTTGATGAACGACAGCGATTTCGGCCTCACCGCGGCGGTGTGGACCGAGGACGCCGAGGCCGCCCAGCGCATCGGCAATCGCCTGGAGACCGGGACGGTATTCATGAACCGCTGCGACTACCTCGACCCGGCACTGGCCTGGACCGGGGTCAAGGAGTCGGGCCGTGGCTGCACCCTCAGCACGGTCGGATACGAGCATCTGACGCGGCCGAAGAGTTTTCACCTCCGCGTCAGGACGCGCTAGGGGTCCGGCGCCGTCGCCAGGCGTCGATCGCCAAGAAAGCAACGCAGGCAAGCACCGTCGCGACCGTCAAGCGGGCAAACAGCAATTCGAAAGCGGGCACCGCATGCCGTGCCTTGACCTGGGCGACTTCCCAGACCTGGATCGCGACCGCCCATCCTAGCGAAGCCAACAACGCTGCCCACAGCCTGGAAAGCATCAGGCCGCTTAGCAAGTAGCCGGCGACGCCGAGCGGTTCGCCGAGCGCTGACATCATCTGCAGGACGAAGGTCACGATGCGGCCAGTATAACCGGAGATTTGCGCCCCGCGGTGGCGATGTGAAACGGCAGAACCCGGCGGCGCTTTGCGTGGGCTGCCGGCCATCGCGCCGCATTCCGGGCGGGCCGACGATTCGGCCGCGCGAACCGCGCGGCCCTCCGTGGGGCCCCCTCGGCTGCTGTCCGGGGCGAGGAAGACGGTTGCACGGACTGCGGCTGTCGCGGCGATTTGCTTACCGACCCCAGGTTTCCACCGCGCCGCGACGGCGAAGCTGCATGCGCGCCGGGTTCTCCGGTGGGGGCACGGGCGGGCCCGCGAGACCGGCGGGCAGCGCGAAGTCGACCGAGGGCCGGCCGAACAGGTAGCCCTGCGCGTGCCCGACGCCGAGATCGGCCAGCGTCTTTGCCTGCGTCTCGGTTTCGACCATTTCGGCGACCGTGCCGATGCCGAGGTCGTTGCACAGGCCTACCATGGCCTTCAGGATCGCCCGGTCGCGCGGTTGCATTTCCAGCCGCCGTACATAGGCGCCGTCGATCTTCACGAAATCGATGTCGAGCGCCTGGATATAGGGGAACGAGGCGGCGCCGGCGCCGAAATCGTCCAGGCAGACCTTGTGGCCGTCGGTGCGCAGCGTCTGCAGCACGCTGTTGATGAGGGTCAGGTCCTTGATGCGCATCGATTCGGTGACCTCGATCAGCAATTGACCCGCGGCCCAGGAATACTGCGCGATCATCGCACGGAAGGTCTTGATGAAGAGCTGGCTGTGGAGCGAGCCAGCCGAAAGGTTGACCGCAACGGACACCGCCGTCCCGCTCTCGCGCGCAAGGCCCAAGAGGTCGATCGCCTTCTGGCACACCAGCAGGTCGAAGTCCGGCGTCATGCCGATTTCCTCGGCAAAGCCTATCAACCCCGCCGGCGCCTGACCGTCGGTCGGGCGCGCCAGTGCCTCATAGTGGTGCACATGGCGGTCGCCGAGCGAGACGATCGGTTGCAGCGCGATGCGCAGGCGGTTGTCCGCCAGGGTCTGCTTGAACTGCTGCACGCGCCTGACCGTATCGGCGAGGATCTCTTTCATGCCGTCGGACAGCGAGCCGACCGTTGTGGCGCCGTCGGAATCGGCGAATTTGCGCACGGTGTAGAGGACGACGCGGCGGCGGTCTTCGTCGCTGAGTTCATCGTCGACGAGGTCGACCGTGGCGCCGGCGACCG
>CAYMTM010000354.1:0-2775 GCA_964393375.1 uncultured Rhodospirillaceae bacterium | reverse complement strand
TGGCCCACAATGCGCGGTTCGATCTGGGCTTTCTCGGCACTGCCCTGGCCGAAATCCAGAAGGCCTGGAGCCAGGGCGACCTGGCCGCGCTGAAGCGCTTGGCCACGCCGGAGATGGTGTCCTACTTCGCCGAGGACCTGGCCGAGGCCGCCAGCCGCGGCGAGCGCAACGTGGTCGAACGCGTCGAGCTCAAGAAGGGCGACGTGGTCGACAACTGGGTCGAGGGCGACCGCCAGTACGCGACGGCCGTGATGACCTGGTCGGCGATCGACTATATCGAGCGCGACGGCCAGGTGACGACCGGCTCGACCGGCATCCCGGTGGAGGCGACCGAGGCCTGGACCTTCGTGCGCACACGCGACGGCCGCTGGCTCCTGTCGGCGATCCAGCAGGTCTGAAACAGGCAACCATCGGATATCAGGGGCCGCCGGGCGCAAGTCCGGCGGCCTTTTCCTTGCGACGCTATCGGAGGCATGCGTGGACCCGCGCTACGACGCCCTGACCAAGGTGCTCAAGGACTATTTCGACGGGCTCTACCACAGCGACACGAAGATCTTGGCGAAGGTGTTCCACCCCCAGGCGCTCTACGCCTGCGCCAGCGAAGGCAAGCTGCTGAAGCTCGGCATGAACGAATATTTCCCCGTGGTCGACAAGCGCCCGTCGCCCGCCAGCCGCGGCGAGGCGCGCAACGACCGCATCCTGTCGATCGAGTTCGCGGGCCCCGTAACCGCCTTCGCGCGCGTGGAGTGTTCGATCGGGGAAAAATTCTTCACCGACCTCCTGACCTTCGTCTTCCTCGATGGACGCTGGCAGATCATGGCGAAAGTGTTTCACTTCGACATCAGGAAGTGATGCGCAACCGCCTTCTGCGCGTCGGTGGCCGGCTCCGGATGCATGGGTAAGATTGCGGATGGCAAGCTAGAATGGCCGTTCCAACTTCCACGAGGCCACCCATGTCCCTTTCGATGTACCAGGCGTCCGTTCCCGTTTTCCTGCGCATGCTGACCAACCTTCAGGCCATCCTCGACAAGGCGGCCAAGCACGCCGAGGCCAAGAAGATCGACCCGTCGGTGTTCGTGAACGCGCGCCTGGCGCCCGACATGTTCGCGCTGGCGCGCCAGGTGCAGGTCGCGACCGATTCCGCCAAGGGCTGCGCCGCGCGGCTGGCGGGCGTCGAGGTGCCGAGCTACGCCGATACCGAGGCCAGCTTCCCCGAGCTGCAGGCACGGATCGCCAAGACGCTCGACTTCCTGAAGTCGCTGAAGCCCCAGCAGATCGACGGCAGCGAGGAGCGCACCGTCACGCTGAAGCTGCGCGGCAAGGATGTCAGCTTCAAGGGCCAGCCCTACCTGCTGAACTTCGCCATGCCGAACTTCTATTTCCACGTCACCACGGCGTACGACATCCTGCGCCACAACGGCGTGGAGGTCGGCAAGATGGATTACCTCGGCAGCCCATAGGCGCGCCAGGCCGGCCGCACAGGGCGGCCTGGGTCGCCATTGCCCGATCTGGCGCGGCCGCAGCGCAGACAGTCCCCCGGGCGGCGGCGCTCCGGCGCCGGCGCGTGCGATCCGGCGGGGAATCGGCGGAATTCCGCCCGGTTTCCGGCCGATATCGGCCTTTACCTTGCCCGGACCAAGTGCAATAGTCCGGCCACGCGCGGCCCTCCTGCCGCGCATTCCTTTCCCGGGCCGTTGGCGACATGACGATCGGCACGTTGATCTACACCAGGCTCTACGGCGAGAAGGTGGGTACCGACCCGTTCGGCAACGACTACTACCAGGAACGCCGCCAGCCGCGCCCCGGCGCCCGGCGAAAGCGCTGGGTGATCTACGCCGGCGAGCCCGAAGCGTCCGCCGTGCCGCCCGAGTTCCATGCCTGGCTGCACTACACGACCGACACGCTGCCGGCCGACGCCGACAGGCCGCGCCGGCCCTGGCAGAAGCCGCATCAGCCGAACCTGACCGGCACGGCCGCGGCCTATCGCCCGCCCGGCCATACGCTGGAGGGCGGGGCGCGCGCGAAAGGCACGGGCGACTACGAGCCCTGGACGCCGGGCTGAGGCCGCCATGCACCGCAACGTCATCGAGACCGTCCTCGGCGCCGTGGTGATCCTGGTCGCCGGGATCTTCCTGCTGTTCGCGCTGCAGTTCTCGTCGAACGCCGGCGTCAAGGGTTACGACCTCCTGGCCGAGTTCCGTGCGGTGGACGGATTGAAGATCGGCGACGAGGTGCGCATGGCCGGCGTCAAGATCGGCACCGTCTCGCGCATCGCGCTCAAGCCCCAGGACTACGGCGCGGTGGTGACGATGCGCGTGGAGCCGGAGACGCAGGTCAGCGTGGATTCGACCGTCTCGATCCACACCGACGGGCTGTTCGGCGGCAAGTACATGGAGATCCTGATCGGCGGCGAAACCGAGAATCTGAAGCCGGGCCAGCGGTTCGGCTTCGTGCAGGACTCGGTGATCGTCGAGGAGCTGATCGAGAAGATCGTCTCTTACGCGGAAAGCGCGCGCAAGAAGCCCGCCGAAGGGGCGAAGGCCAAGCCATGAAGAACAAGCCCGCCGAAACCGTCATGGGCGCGATCGTGATCCTGGCCAGCATATATGCGCTCTACACGACCTACAGCAGCAGCCAGATCAAGACCGTCGACGGCTACAAGGTGACGGCGCGCTTCAACAAGGTCGGCGGATTGCAGGAAGGCAATGCGGTGCGCATCGGCGGTCTGCAGGTTGGCACGATCGCCAGCCAGAAGCTCGACCTGGAAAGCTTCGA
>CAYMTM010000353.1:0-2807 GCA_964393375.1 uncultured Rhodospirillaceae bacterium | reverse complement strand
GTCCCGCAAGGTCTTCTACGATCCCGCCGCCGGCAACGGCGCGGGCGAGAAGTCGGAGGAGCAGGCCACGATCGACCTGCAGGCGGCTCTGCGCGGGCTGGGCCGCTGCGGGGACCTGACGTCCAAGACGCGCGACACGATCCTCGGCCTCGACCGCATGGCGACCTATCTGGGCATGGCCGAGGCGCTGGGCGCGCGCAAGGAGCTGAAGGGAAGGCTCAAGACGCTCTCGCGCGACCTGCGCTCGCTGGCCGAGCACGACGGGTTCCTGTCCAGCAAGGTGAACTTCCTGCTCGACGCCACTTTGGGGATGATCAGCATCGAGCAGAACCGGTCGATGACCGAGCAGAACCACATCATCAAGATCTTCACGGTCGCCGCCACCGCCCTGCTGCCGCCCACGCTGGTCGCCAGCATCTACGGCATGAACTTCGAGGTCATGCCCGAGCTCAAGTGGGACTACGGCTACTACTGGGCCCTGGGGCTGATGGTGGTTTCCGCTGTGCTGCCCTATTTTTATTTCAAGCGGCGCGGCTGGCTCTGACCGCCGCCGGCCTTCAGTGAAAGGACATCCGATGCGCGATTTCCAGCGTCCCGGCCGCTCGACGGCCCATGCCGGCGAGGCGATGGCCGCGACCTCGCATCCGCTGGCGACCCTGACGGCGATCGAGACGCTGCGCGCGGGCGGCAACGCGATGGATGCGGCCGTCGCGGCGGTCTCGCTGCTGTGCGTGGTCGAGCCGGGCATGACCGGCCTGGGCGGCGACTGCTTCGTGCTCTACGCCAAGGGCGGCAAGGACAAGGTGATCGCCTTCAACGGCTCGGGCCGCGCGCCCCAGGCCGCGAGCGCCGACGCGCTGCGGTCGAAGGGCGTGAACCACATCGAGGAGCACGGCGTGCATTCCATCACCGTGCCGGGATGCGTGCAGGCGTGGGAGCAGCTGGTCGCGGACCACGGGACGCGCGATCTGGGCGCGCTACTGCAACCCGCCATCAAGGCGGCGGAGGAGGGCTTCATCGTCACGCCGCGCGTGGCCTACGACTGGGCCAACCAGACAGGCAAGCTGGCCAAGGACGCCAACGCCAAGGCGACGTTCTTGGTCGAGGGCCGCGCGCCCAAGACGGGGGAGCGGTTCAAGAACCCGCGCCTGGCCGAGACGCTGAAGCGCGTCGCCAAAGACGGCGCCAAGGGCTTCTACACCGGCCCTGTGGCCGAGGACATCGTGACCTACCTGCGCTCGATCGGCGGCCTGCACACGATGGACGACTTCGCGCAGACCGAGGGAGAGTACATCGCCCCGATCGCGACCGACTACCGCGGCTACACGGTCCACGAATGCCCGCCCAACGGCAGCGGCATCACCACCCTGCTGATGCTCAACATCCTGGAGGGATATGAGCTTGGAATACTCGACCCGGCGGGCGTCGAGCGCCTGCACCTGGAGGTCGAGGCGAGCCGGCTGGCCTTCGCCGACCGCGACGCCTATGTCGGCGACCCGCGCTACGTGGACGTGCCGGTCGAGCGGCTGCTGTCGAAGAAGCACGCCGCGGACCAGCGCAAGCACATTCGCACCGACCGCGCGATGAACGGCATCAAGCCGGTGCCGCTGCCCGAGCATAACGACACGACCTATCTGTGCGTGGTGGACCGCGACCGCAACGCGGTCAGCTTCATCAACTCGGTGTTCGACGGCTTCGGCAGCGGCAAGGCCTCGCCGAACACGGGCGTGATCCTGCAGAACCGCGGCTCGAGCTTCAAGGTGGACGACGCGCATCCCAACGGCATCGCCGGCGGCAAGCGGCCGATGCACACGATCATCCCGGCGATGGTGACGCGGGGCGGGCGCGCGGTGATGCCGTTCGGCGTGATGGGCGGGCATTTCCAGCCCGTGGGCCAGACCCATGTTCTGACCAACATGGTGGATTTCGGCATGGACCCGCAGGCCGCGATCGATTTCCCCCGCGCGCACCACCGCGAGGGCGCGGTGAAGCTCGAGAAGGGCTATGCGGCCGCGGTTGCCGAGGGCCTGCGCAGGCTTGGCCACAAGACCGAGACCGCGCCCGCGCCCTATGGCGGCGGCCAGGCGATCTGGATCGACGAGAAAACCGGCGACCTCACCGGCGGCTCCGACCCGCGCAAGGACGGCATGGCGCTGGGGTATTAAGGGCGATCTACTCGGCCGCCGCGTGCTTTGGGGGGGCCGGCCGGCGCCGAGGTTCGGAATTAGGGATTGTGGCCCGGGAACCCCAGGCGGCGGCTATTCCTTCGGTGCGGCGTGCTTTCCGCACGGAGTTTTGAATTAGGTGTAGCGGCCACGGAGATCCGTCCCCGGAATTTATTGGATCAACTGCCCAATTGGCCGGCAAGCATCAACAACGATTCGACCTCAACATTTGCTTTGGTCCATCGATTGGCATCATCGGAGGTGCAGATGAGCACTGGCCTATCAGGGTCTGAAAAATTCCATTCGAAATCGGTGGCGTGTATCAGCTTGTTTGCTAAATCACGAAACTGAAGCGATTCGGTCGTGCCGTCTTGTTTGAAGATGGTCCCATAGCTGTATGCTGGGTTGCCCTCACCAACCTGTCGTCGATAGGTCGAAATTTGCTCCTTGTTGTCAAGCGCTCGAATTAGGATGCCGAGTTCGACGATTGCCCGCTCGACCCTCGGTAACGGTATTTCGAAGAGTGCTTTTTCAAGATACTTCCAACCACCGACAAATCGAGATTTGCGGATGGCTACCAGCCTAGGCGGTGAAGTCCTAAACTTGCTGGAGAATCGGTTGGGGTGCACCGTCGCCTGATCA
>CAYMTM010000352.1:0-2857 GCA_964393375.1 uncultured Rhodospirillaceae bacterium | reverse complement strand
CGCCACCATGACGGACGGCGCCCCCGCGGGATGGCCCGCCCGCGCGCTGGCGTGGCTGCGCGATCATTGGGTCGCGCCGGCGCCGACGCTGGTGGAGTCGAGCCCGCCGGTCCTGCTGGTGCCCGACGTGTTCGACCCCGCCTTGCGCCGGCTCCTGATCGAAGCCTGGCAGCGCGACCACCAGGAACTCGGCGTTTCCGGCAGCAGCGATGCGCTGCTCTACGACCGCAAGAAGAGCCAGGACCATGTCGTGCGCGATCCCGCGCTGGCCCGGCGGATCAGCCAGACGCTCAACCGGCGGATCGCGCCCGAGGTGCTGAAGGCCTTCACCTTCCGCGGGCCCTACGGCTTCGACGGGCACATCGTGCTGGGCTACGACGCCCAGCGCCACGACTTCTTCGGCCTGCATCGCGACAACCTGTCGCCGCGCACCCGCCACCGGCGCTTCGCGATTTCGCTCAATCTCAACGACGACTTCGAGGGCGGCGAACTGCGCTTCCCGGAGTACGGCGGCGCGCTCTACCGGATGGCCGCCGGCACGGCCTGCGTGTTTTCGTGCTCGCTGTTGCACGAGGCGCTGCCGGTCACGCGCGGCCGGCGCTTCGTGCTGACGACCTTCATGTGCGATCCGACGGGACCGGCGGCCTGAGGTCCCCCGCACAGCGCGCATGCGCCCTGGCCGCAGGCGCTTGTCGGGTCAGTGAGACGCATCACACCGAATCGCCGAAGGTCGATGAATTCGCTTCATGATTTCCATGAAGACTTTTCGCTTGTACGCGACTCCCTCCGCCGATAGGAAGGCCGCCCCGCGAAAGGCGCCGCGCCATCAGGCGGCATTCCTTGCACCCTGGTCGGAGGGTCACGATGACGATGGAAAAGATCAACGCGCACCAGACGCTCGCTGCGGGCTGGTCGGCCCGTGTCGACCACGTCCTTTACCTGGCGTCTCGCTCGCTGGCGCGGGGCGCCGCGATCGTCGACCGCCAGCTCGGCTATCCGCCGTCGAAGCTCGTCGTGGGCGGGCTCGTCGTCTGGGCGATCTGCGTGGCCTGCATGCTCGACGCCTTGAGCGCCTTGCGCGACATCGCGGGCGCCATGCTGGCGGGCGCGCGATAGACCCGGCCGAAACGCTCTAGTCGCAGATCACGCTGGTGGTGAACGCGCCGCAGTTGCGGCCGCTGTAGGTGCTGGGACCGCCTTGCTGGCCGGTCGGGTTCTGGTTCTTTTCGCCCAGGCGCCGCAGCCGGTCGTCGACGCCGAAGATGCGCAGGTCGTCGCGCTGGTACTGGGTCGGCCCCGAGCCGCCGATGCTCTGGCGCGCCGGCCGGCCGTCCGCCGCCGCCGCCGCGCTCGGCGAGGAGGCCTGGGTCTGGTCGAACCGGGTTCCGTCCTGGCAGTAGGTGGTCCCGCCGATCGTCTGGCAGGTGACCTGCGGCTGTCCCTGGGGCGGCGGCGTCTGCGCCCCGGCCGTCGCACCCCCGCCGGCGATCGCCGCGATCGCCGCCAAGGCGGCGACGGCGCCGATGCTTGCGTTCCCGCCTTGCCCCTTGCGCATGGTCGTGCTCCCTCTCGGCTCCCTGCCGGCATCCTGCATCGCGCCAGATTGCGCATTCCTTAGCACGAATATGGGCCGGCGCCGGTGCCGGCTCAAGGCCAAGGGGCCGGACAGGGGGTAGCACCCCGCCGATGCCGCGGAGGCGAACAGGCCCGGCGCCATGCGCGTTCCTGGCTTTCCCGTCCTCTGGTAGTATGCCGGCCGTGCCTGCCACACCCGATCCAATTGACGCTGCGACCCCGGCCGTATCCGCGCCGCGGGCAGGGCCCGGGCGCGCAACCGGGCCGATCCGGCGCCTGCCGGAGACCTTGATCAACCGAATCGCCGCCGGCGAGGTGATCGAGCGCCCGGCCGCGGCGGTGAAGGAACTGGTCGAGAACGCGATCGACGCGGGCGCCACGCGAATCGACATCGCGCTGCGCGAGGGCGGGGTCGGCGCGATCGTCGTCAGCGACGACGGCGCAGGCATGACGCGCGAAGACCTGCTGCTCGCGGTCGAGCGCCACGCGACGTCGAAGCTGCCGCAGGACGATCTCGAGGCGATCGCGACTCTCGGCTTCCGCGGCGAGGCGCTGCCGTCGATCGGCGCCGTCTCGCGCCTGTCGATCACCAGCCGCCCGCGCGCGCAGGCCTCGGCGTGGCGGCTCGATGTGGTCGCGGGGCGCGTGGGCGAACCGGCGCCGGCGGCCGGCCCCCCGGGCACGCAGGTTTCGGTGCGCGACCTTTTCTTCGCTACCCCGGCGCGCCTGAAGTTCATGAAGGAGCCGCGCACCGAATTGGCGCATGCGGTCGACGCGGTCGAGCGCCTGGCCATGGCGCATCCCGCGATCGCGTTCTCGGTGGCCGAGGAGGGTCGCCCGGCGCGGCGCTATCCCGCCGCCGCCGGCGATCTGTTCGACGCGCGGCTGAGCCGGCTTTCGGTCGTCATCGGCCGCGACTTCGCCGCCAACGCCGTGCCGGTCGAGGCCGAGCGCCCGGGCATGCGCCTCAGCGGCCATGCCGGCGTGCCCACCTTCAACCGCGCCACCGCCCAGCAGCAATACCTGTTCGTCAACGGCCGGCCGGTGCGCGACCGCCTGCTCCATGGCGCGGTGCGCGGGGCCTACCAGGACTTCCTGGCCCGCGACCGGCACCCGGTGGTGGCGCTGTTCCTGGACATCGAGCCCAAGCTGGTGGACGTGAACGTGCATCCGGCCAAGGCCGAGGTGCGCTTCCGCGATGCCGGGCTGGTGCGGGGGCTGATCGTGGGCGCGCTGCGCCAGGCGCTTGCCGCCGCCGGGCACCAGGCCGCAACCACCACCG
>CAYMTM010000351.1:0-2865 GCA_964393375.1 uncultured Rhodospirillaceae bacterium | reverse complement strand
TCGCCGTCGAGGAGGACTGCATCTCCGACGCCGAGCTCGACACCGTCTGAACCACGACCTTCACCGTGGATTCGAACGCATCGGCGAGCTGGTTCATCTCGGCGCGGCGCTGACGGACAGCTTCCGCACGCTGGCGCTCCTCGGCCTGGCGCTGCTCCTCGGCGGTCCGCCGCATGCGCTCTTCCAGTTCCTTCAGCTTGCGCTCGGTCTCCCGCGCGTTCTCGTCGGCCAAGCGGCGCTTCTCCAGTTCCTGCTCCTCCTGGCGCTTGCGGGCTTCTTCGGCCTCGTGCTGCAGCCGCTCGTTCTCGATGCCCGCGTCCTTGAATATCTGCACGGCCTGCGCCATCTGCCCGATCTCGTCTTTCCGGTCCAGGGCCGGCACTTCGGTCGACCAGTCTCTGTCGGCCAGCCGGCGCATCGAGTCGGTCATCCGCGCGATCGGTTGCGTCACGGTGCGGATCACGACGAGCACCGACACGCCCACCAGGCCGAAGCCGAATAGGGTCAGGACGACCATGGCCATCGAAAGCCTGCCGGCGGTCCGATCCGCTGCGGCGAATTCCTGCAGCGCCACCTCGATCTGGAGATCGACCAGCTTGCCCACAATCTCCGTCACCGGGTCGATCGCGGGATAGAGTTCCTTGGTTGCAAACGCATCGAGGGCGCCCCGGTCGCCGCTCTGGGCGATCGCGATCAGCCTGTCCGCCGCCTTGTCGCCGGCCTGCATCGGTTCCGCGGCTTGCTTCACCAACTGCGCTTCCTCTGCCGTCAGCACGGTGCCGGTGTAGGCCTTCCAGCGTTCCGCAATGGTCGACTTCGCGTCGCTGACCGATTTGATGGCATCCGCCGGTGTCATCGCACCGGACCGCAACTTGTGCGCGGTGTCGACAATGTTGACCGCATACATGTCGGAAACGATCTTCAGGTCGCGCAGCGGCTTGACCCGGTCGTCGATCACCGTGGTGAGCGCCGCCCGACCGGTCGCCCGAGTGTATTCACCCGCCCCCGCGAGCAATGCCATTCCGAAGGCGAGCGTACCGAGGAGCGCAAACAGACGCATTTTGATGGAGAGATTGGTCAAACGTGGTTTCATCGCTGGCGGCCCCAAACCGTCGAGTGTTGCTGTGGCCGATGCCGTCTGCATCCGTTCGGCATCGGCTTTCGGCGCAACGTTAAGGTCAATCAGCAAACAGATGGTTAAAAATCGGGCAGATAACCATTTGATAAATATCAACAATCACTGGTCGCATGGCCGGAAGCCTCCGTGTGATCGCCCGGCACAGTGGAATTTCGGCGAGCGGAGGGCGTTGCCCCAACCCGCGGGCCTGTGGTTCCGGGCGCAGCCTGGAAACGCAGAAGCGATCGTCGCGCTGCCTGGCTCAGGCCGGCGTTCGAGGGATCGCCGTGCGAAGGCGCCGGGACGTCCACATGGCACCAAGCTTGCGCCGGCGACGCTGCCGCAAAACGCGCTTCGCCACCGGATCCACCGGCGACGCGCCGATGCGGAAGAGTTCGACCGCCTGCGCCTCAGCCGCGTGGGTTGGCGAGATCCGATCGGACCCGGCCGTCAGGTCTGCAGCACGCGCGTCGTGCCGTCGCCGATGCGCAGCGCCGTCAGCCGGCCGCTGCGATAGGCGCCGGTGTCGATGCCGATGCGGTTGGGGCGGAAGTCCGGCTCGCGGGTGATCGAATGGCCGTGCACCACGATCGCGCCGTGATCGGCCGGGGAATCGAGGAACTCCTCGCGGATCCAGATCAGGTCGTCGAGGCTCTGCGCCTCGGGCGAAACACCCGGCCTGATCCCGGCATGGACGAACAGGAAGCGGCCGTCGCGATACATCGGCACCAGCCCTTTCAGGAACGCGCGATGCGACGGCGGCAGCGCGCGGTCGAGCGCCAGCCGCGCGCATTCGAACGCGTGGCGGTCCAGGCGCCGCGGCGGTTCGACACCGTAGCTGGCGAACGTGGCGGCCGCGCCGTTCATCATCCAGCCCGGGCCGATCGTCAGGGGATCGCGCAGGAAATCGCGCATCATGTGGTCGTGATTGCCGAGCAGCGCCACGTTGTCGAAACCGGGCAGGTCCGGCGCGATCACCCGATCGATCACGCCGCGGCTGTCCGGCCCGCGATCGACGTAGTCGCCCAGATGCACCACCACCCGCCTGCCCTGCGGCTCGTTCTCGCTGTCCGCGCGGATCAGCCGGTATAGGCGGTCGAGCAGATCGGATCGCCCGTGGATATCGCCGACGGCGTAGATGCGGTCGCCCGGCCCTAGCGCCATGTCGCAGCACCCTGGAACAGAATGGGAACACTCACGGACACATCCGTTGGCTGTCCTTACGATTTGTTAGCCAGAGACAGATAAGTCTTTGGCCATAACCAAACTAGTGCATGGAGCCTCCGGGTGGGAGAGCCGGCCAGAACCGACGAAGCGCCCGTCAGCCAGGAGTATCAGTTGCTCGAGTATGTCGAGCGGCTGGCGCGCAATCGCGACGGCCGGGTGGCGATGCATCTTCACCTGTCGCGGCTGCGCGCGTGGAACCGGCGCGACCAGCACTTGCGCGTGGCGACCGCGACCTTCGCCGACCTGGTGCGCAGCCTGGACGGCCAAGGCTTCGTGCTGCGCAATTCCGACATCGTGTTCATCGGCCATGCGCGCGACATCGACGCGCTGAACGACGTGGCCGATCGCCTGCGCGGCATGTTCAATGACGACCAGGCCACCAGCTGGATGCCGGAGATCGCCGACCAGGACTCGTTCTGCACCTGGATCGGACTGTCGCAGAAATACGAGGACTTCCACGCCTGGGCCAAGCAGGTGGCGGAGGCCGAGCGCGCGCGCCAGCGCCGCGTGGCCGCGGCGCG
>CAYMTM010000350.1:0-2866 GCA_964393375.1 uncultured Rhodospirillaceae bacterium | reverse complement strand
CATCCCCGAGGAGATCCTCAAGACGATCGAGGGCTTTGCCGATACCCGCTCCGTGCTGATCAATGTCGGCCGGTCGTTCAAGCTGACACCGCGCCAACTCTTCGCCAAGGTTCTCTTTCCCGCGGCCCTGCCCGCGATCTTCACCGGGCTGAGGCTTGGGCTCATCTTCGCCCTCATCAACATCGTCGCCGTGGAGTTCCTGATCAATTTCGGCGGGCTTGGCCAGCTGATCAACGATCTTGCCGAGCGCTACGACCTGCCGGGAACCTACGTGGCGATCACGTTCGTAATCCTGGTCAGTATCGTATTCTTCGACATCACCGGGAGGATCGAGCGATGGCTGCGGCCGGCGGAATGATCCGCGCGGCCGGCGCCGGGCCGATGCTCGATGCGGTCACCCTGGTGCGGATCGCCGTCGTCGCGTTCGTGCTGCTGGCCTGGGAGAGCCTGTCGCGCTCCGGCCTGCTGTTCCGGGACGTGGTGCCGCCTCTGTGGGCAATTGGCAACGCCCTGGTCTTGGAACTGGCCTCACGCGACTTCTACTGGCATCTCGGCTGGACCGGCATGGAGGTCGGCGCCGCCCTTGCGATCGGCGAAACTTCGGGCCTGATCGCGGGGTTGATCCTCGGCGGGAACCGCCTGCTACGGCGCGCGTTCCAGCCCTATCTCTACTATCTGGGGCCGACGCCCAAGATCATCTTCTTCCCCATCATGATCATGTGGTTCGGGACGGGGCCGGGATCGAAAGTGGCTCTCGGGACGATTTCCTGCTTCTTTCCGGTCGCGCTGTCGGTCGCCGCTGGCATGCAGCAGATCGACGAAACCCTGATCCGGGTGGGGCGAAGCTTCCGCGCCAGTTCCCTGCAGATGGTAAGCAAGATCTACCTGCCGGCGATGCGCCACCCGATCGTCAACGGCGTCCGCCTGGGCCTGGGGGTGGCGATCATCGCCACTCTGTTGGCCGAGACGAAGCTTTCGAATCGCGGCATCGGCCACCTGATCATCCAGGCCTATGCCCTGTTCAACATGCCGCGGATGTATGCCCTGCTGATCGTGCTGTTCGTGCTGGCGATCGGCGCCAATGCCCTTGTCGGCCGCCTCGCCGGCATCGACGTGCCGCGGCGGGCTTGATGGAGTCCGCATGGGCAAGCTGAGACTATCGGTCGCGGTCGGCGACTACGATCGGACGCGCGCCCTGGTGGACGGTGCGGTCGGGATCGACGGCGTCGACGCCGTGCCGATGACGCTGTCACCCGAGGAGATATTCTTTCGCGCCTTCCGCCATGCAGAGTTCGACATCTGCGAGCTTTCGCTGTCGAGCTTCGCGGTCAAGACCGCCCAAGGCGACTGCCCCTATGTCGGCGTGCCCGTTTTCCTGTCGCGCGCCTTCCGGCACACCTCGATCTACGTGCGGACCGACCGCATCAAGAAGCCGGGCGACCTGAAGGGTCGCAGGATCGGCCTGCCGGAATACCAACTCACGGCCATGGTCTGGGCGCGCGCGATCCTGGAGGACGACCACGGAGTCAAGCCGTCCGATGTGACCTGGGTGCGCGGCGGGATCGACCAGCCCGGGCGTCCCGAAAAGATCGCGATCAAGCTGCCCGCCGGGATCCGCCTCGAGGACGCACCCCAAGGCCAGACAATCTCCGCCCTGCTCGATCGCGGCGAGATCGACGCCTTCATGGCCCCGCGCCCGCCGTCCTGCGTGCCCGACAACCCCAATGTGGGCTGGCTGTTCGCCGATCCGACAGCGGCGGCCAAGGACTATTACAGGCGCACCGGGATCTTTCCCATCATGCACCTCGTTGGCGTAAGGCGCAGCTTGGCCGAGCGGCATCGCTGGCTGCCGACGGCCGTGCTGAAGGCATTCACGGAGGCCAAGCAGGCGGCGCTTGCCAAGCTAGGCGATACATCGGCGACCAAGGTCACGCTGCCCTTCGTCGAAGAGCAACTCCTGGCCGCGCGCCAACTGATGGGCCACGACTTCTGGTCCTACGGTGTTGCCCCGAACCGCAAGACGCTGGAGACATTTCTCGGCCATCACCATCGCCAGGGGCTATCATCGCGCCTGGTGGGGATCGACGAACTCTTCCATCCCGCCACCTACGAGGCCGCCAAGGTCTGACGTCTCAAGCCGTGTCAAGCCCGGTTCCGCCATAAAGCCATTGCAGGCGGAGGTAATGGTCCTCCGGGGACATTGCGCCCAGCACGGCGTTGCGCACATCGGCCTTGGCGCCTTCGGGGTGGTAGACCAACTGCCCCAGGAGGCGCGAGCCCATCTGCACGCGCCCGGTGCGCGGTGCGCGACTACGGTTGTAGGCGGCGAAGGCCGCGTCGAGGTCCGTAGCGTGGCGCTCGACCTCGTGCGCCAGGCACACCGCGTCCTCCAGGGCCATGCACGCGCCTTGGGCGAAGTATTGAAGCATCGGATGTGCCGCGTCGCCCAGCAGCAGGGCCCGACCGTCGACCCAGTTGCGCACCGGCTCGCGGTCGCACAGCACCCATTGGCGCCAGTTCTCGCCATGCGCGATGATCCTGCGCGCCCGTTCGCAAACATGCCCGAAGGTCGCGCGCACAAGATCGGTATCGACCGGCTTGCCGATGACGGCCTCGGTTGCGCCGCTGTCGTAGGTCGCGACCAGGTTGAAGACCTGCCAGCCTTTCAGCGGGTAGTGGACGATATGACATTTCGGTCCGGCCCAAAGCGTCGCCGCGTTCCATCGCAGCTCTTCCGGCATCCTGCCGGTCGGGATGACCGAGCGGAAGGTGGTATGTCCGGAGACGATTGGCGCGCCGTCGCCGACGACCTGGGTCCGAATGGCCGAACGCAGCCCGTCGGCTCCCACCAGCGCGGCCCCGGCAA
>CAYMTM010000349.1:0-2870 GCA_964393375.1 uncultured Rhodospirillaceae bacterium | reverse complement strand
GCATCATGGACATGGTCGACGGCGTGGTCGTGCTGGTCGACGCCGCCGAAGGCCCGATGCCGCAGACCAAGTTCGTTGTCGGCAAGGCGCTGCAGGCCGGCCTCAGGCCGATCGTCGTCGTCAACAAGGTCGACCGACCGGATGCCCGCCCGCACCAGGTCCACGACGAGGTGTTCGACCTGTTCGCGGCACTGGACGCGACCGACGAACAGCTCGACTTTCCCACGCTGTTCGCCTCCTCGCGCCACGGCTGGGCGGCCCAGGATCCCGAGGGTCCGCGCGACTCGCTCGCGCCGCTGTTCGACCTGATCCTGGACCATGTGCCGCCGCCCAAGGTGCACGAGGACAGGCCCTTCACCATGCTGGTCTCGCTGCTCGAGGGCGACCCGTTCCTGGGCCGCGTGCTGATCGGGCGCATCCATTCCGGCAGCGTGCGCGCTAACACCACGGTCAAGGCGCTGGGCCGCAACGGCGAGCCGGGCGAGCAGACCCGCATCACCAAGCTGCTGGCGTTCCGCGGGCTGGAGCGCGTCTCGGTCGAGGAGGCATCGGCCGGCGACATCGTCGCGGTGGCCGGCTTCCAGGAAGCGACCGTCGCCGACACGCTTTGCGACCTTGCGGTCGAGCAGCCGATCCAGGCCCGCCCGGTCGATCCGCCGACGCTCGCGATGACATTCTCGGTCAACGACTCGCCCCTGGCGGGGACCGAGGGTGACAAGGTGACCAGCCGCGTGATCCGCGCGCGCCTGCTGCGCGAGGCCGAGGGCAACGTGGCGATCCGCATCACCGAGTCCGCCGACCGCGATTCCTTCGAGGTGGCGGGGCGCGGCGAGTTGCAGCTCGGCGTGCTGATCGAGACGATGCGGCGCGAGGGGTTCGAGCTGTCGGTCGCGCGCCCGCGCGTGCTGATGAAGACAGATCCCAAGACCGGCCAGCGGCTGGAACCGCTGGAGGAAGCGCTGGTCGACGTCGACGACGCCTATACCGGCATCGTCGTGGAGAAGCTGGCGCAGCGCAAGGGCGAGCTGAAAGAGATGCGCCCGTCCGGCGGCGGCAAGACGCGCATGAGCTTCATCGTGCCGTCGCGCGGGCTCATCGGCTATCACGGCGAGTTCCTGACCGACACGCGCGGCACCGGCGTTATGAACCGCCTGTTCGCGGGCTACGGGCCCTGGCGCGGGCCGATCGAGGGGCGCGGCAAGGGCGTGCTGATCTCTACGGCCGACGGCGTGTCGGTCAGCTATGCGCTGTGGTACCTCGAGGAACGCGGGCCACTGTTCATCGACCCCGGCGTCAAGGTCTATCAGGGCATGATCATCGGCGAGCACAGTCGCGGCAACGACCTCGAGGTCAACCCGCTGCGCGAGAAGCAGCTCACCAACATCCGCACGACCGCGAAGGACGAAGCGATCCGCCTGACGCCGCCGCGCAAGATGACGCTCGAACAGGCGATCGCCTATATCGGCGACGACGAGCTGGTCGAGATCACGCCCAAGTCGATCCGCCTGCGCAAGGCGATCCTCAATCCCCACGAACGCAAGAAGGCGCAGAAGGCAGCCGAGGCCTGATGCCGCGGCCCGCGTGACGCCGGGAGCCGAACGGCACGCCCTGCAGGCGACGATCGCCGTGGCCGGCCTCGTGCCGGTTTCGGCGGGACTCGCCGGCATTCTCCTTGGCTCCGACATGGTGGGTACGCCGATGCTGCCGATGTCCCCGCGCGCGGTCTCGCTGGACAGCCACCTGCGCTACCTTTCCGGACTGCTGCTCGGCATCGGGTTGGCGTTCTGGTACTTCGTTCCGACGATCGAACGCCGCACGGCGCCGGTGCGGCTGCTGACTGCGATCGTGTTCTTGGGCGGCCTGGCGCGGCTTTATGCGGTCGCCGCCAGGGGCATGCCGGAAGCGCCTATGGTCTTCGGCCTGTCGATGGAGCTCGTCGTGACGCCGCTGATCTGCCTGTGGCAGGGGCGGGTGGCGCGGCGCTGTCAGTAGGCCACCTTGTCCGGGTTGGCGGTCCAGGCCGCGAACGCACGCGCGCCCTCCTCGGCCAGGAGGCGCCTGGCGGGCAGCGCGCGGGCGTCGATCGGCAGCGCTACCTGCTCGTAGAACCAGGCGTCGTCGAAGCCGGCCTTGGCCGCTTCGACGCGCGAGCAGGCATAGACCATGCGGTCGATGCGCGCCCACAGGATCGCCGCCAGGCACATCGGGCAGGGCTCGCAGCTCGTGTAGATCACGGTGCCCTTGAGGTCGAACCTGCCGAGCGTCCGGCAGGCGGCGCGGATTGCCACCACCTCGGCATGCGCGGTGGGGTCGAGCGCGGTCGTGACCTGGTTGGCGCCCTCACCGACGATCCGGCCGTCCTTCACCACGACGGCGCCGAACGGGCCGCCCTCCGTGCCGCGCGCGTTCTCCAGGCTCAGCTGGATGGCACGGCGCAGATAGGTCTCGTCGTCGGCCATGGGGAAAAGTCCCTGTCGGGTTCGTTGCACCAGGCGGACCGCCGCCGGGCAGCGGCGAATCGGCCGGCCGCGGGCGTTGGCGAGAGCGGTGCCGCTGGGCGCCGCCGGTCGATTTGCGCAAGCGCCAGCGCACCATAGCAACCGGGCCGCGGCCCGCTCAAGGACGCAGCTCCGGCGCGCTTGCGCTGCCGTCATGCGCCGTGCCGGCGTCCGGCGGCGGCGGTCCCGGGCCTGCGGCTTGAAGCGGGGCGAAATCCCCGTGTAACTTGACTGCCTTCGGGCGGGGCCGGGCGGCCCTGGGCCGGCACAGGTGGGCCGGCCGCCCGCACCCGCCGCCGGGAGCGCGCAGGCGTTTGCATAGCACCGCTTTCCCTCCATGCATGGCCGCAGCCGAACCGCCGCGCGGCGGCG
>CAYMTM010000348.1:0-2926 GCA_964393375.1 uncultured Rhodospirillaceae bacterium | reverse complement strand
GGCAGCACGCCCGCCGCCACCATCCGGTCGAGCGCCTGGCTCAGGAGCTGGAACGGGGTGAGGCCGCCGGGGCCCGCGCGTGCCGCGTCGGTCGCCGGCTGTCCCTCGATCGGCGGACCGAAGGCGGTGCGGAACAGGCCGGGCTGGTCGAGCGCGAAGCGCAAATAGCCGGTGCCCACCGCACGCAAGCACGCGCGCGCCTGGTCCGCGGCCGGCGCCGAGACCGGAATTGCCGCCAGCTCCTTCTCCATCGCCGCGGCCAGTTCGGCGAAGGCGGCGTTGCGCACCGCCTGCAGCAGCGCGTCGCGGCCGGCGAAATGCCGATAGGCCGCGTTGGGCACGACGCCCGCGCGCCGGGTCGCCTCGCGCAGCACCACCGCTTCCGGCCCGCCCCCACGCGCGAGCGCCACCCCCGCCTCCAGCAGCGCGCGCCGCAGGTCGCCGTGGCGGTAGGTCTTGCGCTTCGGCGCGCCCGGCCTGCGGCGCTTCATCGTGACCTTATGTGGACAGCGTACATTTTACTTGCGTCGCATTTGTGGACATCGTACACAATGAGCCGCCCGGACGCAATGCGCGGAGCGGACGGGTTCGAAATGGAGGAAAGAGCCATGCAAGTCCAGCCCTACCTGTTCTTCGACGGCCGCTGCGAGGAGGCGATCGGCTTCTACAAGAAGGCGCTCGGCGCCGAGGTGATGATGCTGATGCGCTTCAACGAGAGCCCGGACAAGCCGCCGGCGGACTGCGTGCCGAGCGACCCGAACAAGGTCATGCACGCCTGCCTGAAAATCGGCGACGCGCAGGTCATGTGCTCGGACGGCATGGCCCAGGGCAAGCCGAACTTCCAGGGCTTCTCGCTGAGCGTGAATGCCAAGGACGAGGCCGAGGCCGAGAGGCTGTTCGGCGCTCTTTGCGCCGGCGGCCAGGTGCAGATGCCGCTCGGCAAGACCTTCTTCTCGCCGCGCTTCGGCATGGTGGCCGACAGGTTCGGCGTGTCGTGGATGGTCATCGTGCTTTCCCAGGAAGCGCAGCAGGGCAAGGCTGCCTAACAGGAAAGGAACGCACGATGCGGTTCATGGTGCTGATCAAGGCCACGAAGGACAGCGAGGCCGGCGTGATGCCCAGCGAGCAGTTGCTTGCCGAGATGGGCAAGTTCAACGAGGAGCTGGTGAAGGCCGGGGTGATGCTTGCAGGCGAAGGCCTGCAGGCCACATCGAAGGGCGCCCGCATCCTGTTCGACGGCGACAAGCGCGCTGTCGAACTGGGTCCCTTTCCCCTCTCGGATCGCCCGATCTGCGGCTTCTGGATCTGGAAGGTGAAATCCAGGGACGAGGCGATCGCGTGGGCGAAGCGCTGCCCCAACCCGACCGGCGAGCGCGGCGAGATCGAGATCCGCCAGGTCTTCGAGGCGGAGGATTTCGGCGCCGAGTTCACACCCGAGCTGCGCGCGCAGGAGGAGCGGCTGCGCGCGAAAATCGAGGCGAAGCGCTGAGAGGCCCGTCCTCTTGACCGCCCAGGCTGCACAGGCGGGCGCGCGTCCCCGCCGCTGGCTGCGCAGCGCCGGCGCCATCCTCGCGGGCTTCGGCGCGGTGGCCGCGCTGTCGCTCGCGACCGACCAGGCGCTGCACGTGCTGCAGGTCTATCCGCCCTGGGGCGAGCCGATGCACGCCCCAGGGCTGAACCTGCTGGCCCTGTCCTACCGGATCGTCTTCACGGCGCTGGGCGGCTACATCGCCGCCAGGCTGGCGCACCGCGCACCGCTGGGCCACGCGATCGCGCTCGGCCTGATCGGGCTGGTGCCGGGGATCGCCGGCGTCTTCGCGACCGCCGACCTGGACCTGGGTCCGCGCTGGTTCCCGATCGCGATCGCCGTCACCGGCCCGCCCTGCTGCTGGCTCGGCGGCGTGCTGCACCGGGTCAGGCGCGGCTGAGTCAGGCCGCCGGCACCTGTCCCCTGGCCAGCTCGGCGAAGAGCTGGCCTTGCGCCACCAGCTCCTCGTAGCGGCCGCGCTCGACGATCCGGCCCTGGCGCAGCACCAGGATCATGTCCGCGCGCCGCACGGTCGAAAGCCGGTGCGCGATGATGAAGGTGGTCCGCCCGCGCATCAGCGTATCCAGCGCCTGCTGGATGCGCGCCTCGGTGGCGGTGTCGAGCGAGCTGGTCGCCTCGTCCAGGATCAGGATCGGCGGGTTCTTCAAGAGCGCGCGGGCGATCGCCAGGCGCTGGCGCTCGCCGCCGCTCAGGTTCACGCCGCGCTCGCCCACCATCGTATCGTATCCCTTGGGGAGTTGCGTGATGAAGTCGTGCGCCTGGGCCTGGCGCGCGGCCTGCTCGATCTCCGCCTGGGTCGCCTCGGGCCGGCCGATGCGGATGTTCTCGAGGATCGAGCGGCTGAACACCGCGCTGTCCTGGAACACCACGCCGACATTGGCGCGCAGCGACTCCAGGGTCACGTCGCGGATGTCGTGGCCGTCCAAGCGGATCGTGCCGGACTGCGGATCCCACAGCCGGCTCAAGAGCGCCATGGTGGTGCTCTTGCCCGAGCCGGTCGGGCCGACCAGCGCCACGCAGGTCCCCGCCGCGACCTTGAAGCTGAGCTCGTTCACCGCCGCGCGCGCGCCGTCGTAGGTGTGGGTCACGCTTTCGAATTCCACGTCGCCGCGCACCCGGCCCAGCGCGATCGCGTCGGGCTTGTCGCGCACGCCGGGGGTGGTGTCGAGCACGGCGAAATAGTCGCCCAGCGCCGGCATCTGGAAGAACAGGCTGGAAATGAAGCCGGTCGCGTTCTCGAGCCGCCCGATCAGCATGGTGGCGAAACCCATGAAGCTGACGATCTCGCCGACCGAGATCTCGCCCTGGAAATGCAGGTAGGATCCCAGCATGAAGATGCCGATCACCGTGACGGTCGAGGCCATGCGGCTCAAGACC
>CAYMTM010000347.1:0-2963 GCA_964393375.1 uncultured Rhodospirillaceae bacterium | reverse complement strand
GGAATCAGACCCGCCGCCATCTGACAAGCGACTACTCAGACAGGCTCCTAGGCACGGCAGATTGGCCTGCGCGCTGGCGCTGGGCCTGGGGTTGGCGGCGTCCGCGGCGCAGGCCCAGGAACTTCGCATTGGCCTGCAGGACGACCCTGACAATCTCGATCCCGCGATCAGCTTCAGCTTCGTCGGGCGGCATGTGCTGGCCTCGCTCTGCGACACGCTGACCGAGATCGACACGCAGTGGAAGATCATGCCGCGCCTGGCGGTCTCCTGGGAGACGTCCGGCGACGGGCTCAGCGCGACGATGAGATTGCGTCCGAACGTCGTCTTCCACGACGGCGAGAAATTCGACGCGGCGGCCGTGAAATACAATCTCGACCGCAACCTCAACCTGCCGGAAAGCCGGCGCAAGGGCGAAATCGGCGTCATCAAGTCGGTCGAGGCTGTCGACGAATTGACCGTCAGGATCAACCTGCAACGGCCCTTCGCGCCGCTGTTCGCGCAGTTTGCCGACCGCTCGGGCATGATGGTCTCGCCCAAGGCGGCGGAGAACGGCGGGCCGCAATTCGGCAACAACCTCGTCTGCTCGGGCCCCTACCGGCTGACCAGGCGCGTGATCCAGGACCGCATCTGGCTGGAGAAGTTCGACCGGCATTGGGAGGCGCAACGCTATCACTTCAAGAGCGTCGTGTTCAGCGGCATGCCCGACGCCACCACGCGGCTGACCAACCTCCGCTCCGGCCAGCTCGACCTGATGGAACGGGTGACCGCGCAGGACATGGCGACGGTCAAGGGCGATACGAAGCTGCGGCTCGTCTCGACCCCCAGCCGCGCCTACCAGGGCATCACCTTCAACATTGCCAACGGCGCGGCGGCGCAGGCGAGCGCGTTTGCCAAGTCGGCCAAGCTGCGCCTGGCGCTCGAGGCAGCGATCGATCGCGAGGCACTGGTGCAGGTGGTCTCGGGCGGCGTCTACATCCCGACCAACCAGGCCTTCCCGCCGGGCGACCCGTTCTACAACGCCGCCATCCCCGTACCGAAGCGCGACTTGGCGCGCGCCAAGGCGCTGGTGGCGGAATCCGGCATCGCGTCGCCCGCCATCACCCTGCAGATTCCCACCGACACCGAGCGCCAGCAGATCGCCCAGATCCTGCAGCTCATGGCCAAGGAGGCGGGGATCGAGGTGAAGCTGCAATCGGTCGAGTTCATCACTATGCTGGCCCAGCAGCGCAAGGGCGAGTTCGAGGGCTCGCTGGTGGGCTGGAGCGGGCGGGCCGATCCGGACGGGAACCTGCACCTGCTGGTGCACAGCACCGCGCCGACCAACGACGGCAAGTACGCCAACGCCGCGCTCGACAAGGTGCTGGACGACGCGCGGACCACCGCCGCCCCGGCCCAGCGCAAGGCGCTTTACGACAAGGCGGCGGAGATCCTGGCGCAGGACCGGCCGATCATCTACCTGTTCAGCGCGCCCTGGTTGTTCGGCCTGGCGGCCAAGCTCGACGGCTTCGTCGCCTATCCCGACGGAATCATCCGGCTGGCCGGCGTGACGTTCAAGTAGCGCCGCCCGTTCAGCGTCCCGCGGCGGCGCGCGCCAGCAGCTTCAGCGACTCGTCCGGGTACTTGTAGTGCAGCAGCCCGGCGCCCTCCGTGTGGACCAGCACGCCCGAGCGCAGATGGGCCCAGCGTTCGCACGGGAAGGAGTCGCCGAACTCGTCGGTGTCGAACGAGCAGACAACCCGCCCCTCGCCGCCCTCCCAGAGCTGGACACGGTCGCCCAGACGCGCATCGCGCCCGTCAGCATATTTCATCGACCCACCCCATCCGGCGGCAGGTACTGACGTACACCCCCGACGACAGTACCGGCGCGACAAATTGCGACGGACAACCTACCACCTCCGAGTGATTCTTCGCGTGGCAATTGGAGGGTCGCGCGCCGGTGCCTGGTCCTGATGCCCGATCGACCGCGCTGCGGGCGCCGGGACCCAGGTTTGCCACAGGCTTGGGGGCGCCCGTCGGCGCAAGCGGCCGCAAGACCGGCAAGCTGCGCCGGCGCCGCTGGGGATAAGGAGGCCGCCGCCCGCCGCCCCGAACGGTCATCCGATTCGACCGGTGCACTGTCAGCGGCACGAAATTCAGGCGGCAGACCAGAACGAAGAAAGAACTTGCCAACCGGAACAAACCATGCACAATTGACTCCACTGGTCGGCCATTGGGCTGGTTTGCAACGGTCTTTGCAACGGTCCGGGGCCTGTGGAATAAGGGGTTACCGGCGATGTCGGCAAGTGCACTGCGGCTCATCGAAAGAGACGACATGGACAAGGGTAAGGCGCTGGACGCCGCGCTGAGCCAGATCGAGCGCGCCTTCGGCAAGGGCTCGATCATGAAGCTCGGCCAGCGCCAGGGCGCGGTCGAGGCGGAGGCGATCTCCACCGGCTCGATCGGGCTCGATATCGCGCTGGGGATCGGCGGCCTGCCGCGCGGGCGCATCGTCGAGATCTACGGGCCGGAGAGTTCGGGCAAGACCACCTTGGCGCTGCACGCCATCGCGGCGGCGCAGAAGGCCGGCGGCACCTGCGCTTTCGTCGACGCCGAGCATGCCCTCGACCCGGGCTATGCGCGCAAGCTGGGCGTGGACGTGGACGAGCTGCTGATCTCGCAGCCCGATGCCGGCGAGCAGGCGCTCGAAATCGCCGACACGCTGGTGCGTTCCGGCGCCATCGACGTGCTGGTGGTGGACAGCGTGGCAGCCCTGGTGCCGCGCGCCGAGCTCGAAGGCGAGATGGGCGACAACCATATGGGCCTGCATGCGCGGCTGATGAGCCAGGCGCTGCGCAAGCTGACCGGCTCGATCGCCAAGTCGCGCACGATGGTGATCTTCATCAACCAGATCCGCATGAAGATCGGCGTAATGTTCGGCAATCCCGAGACCACCACGGGCGGCAACGCGCTCAAGTTCTACGCCT
>CAYMTM010000346.1:0-2965 GCA_964393375.1 uncultured Rhodospirillaceae bacterium | reverse complement strand
TCGAGTTCCGCGCCGAGAAGGCCGGGCTGATCCATGCCGGCGTCGGCAAGGCGAGTTTCAGCGAACAGGCGATCGCCGAGAACGTGAAGGCGTTCGTCGGCGCGATCGCGCGCGCCAAGCCCACGGGCGCCAAGGGCACCTTCATCAAGAAGGTGTCCTTGAGCTCGACCATGGGCCCGGGCGTGAAACTGGATGTGGGCGGCCTGGTCGGCGGAACGGCCTGACCGCCAACGTGATTTCCCCGCCTCAGGCCGCGATGCTGGCTTGGCGTGGGGATCTAGGGGCGCCGCGTGCTGGCCTTCGACGGCCGACATTCGACGCCCATCCTGTCCGAGACTGCGGGTGCATAGGTCCGGTTCCGCCCGGCGCTTAAACGATCCCTCGGCCCGCAATAGACAGTGAAGAGCAGGTTTGCCGGTCCGAAAGGCCGGCGGGCTTGAGCTTCCGGGACAGGCGGAGCGGATCCGCGGCGCGGCGACGTGCCACGGGTCCAGGTGCAACCGGTCCCGTTCTCCGGCCGCGGCGGCAACGCGGTCGGCGACGGAACCTTTCGGAGACGATCCGTGGACCGATCACAGAAGCAGAAGGTGGTCGAGTCGCTCAATCGCTCGCTGCAGAGCCAGTCGATCGTCGTCATCACGCGCCAGAGCGGGCTGACGGCGGGCGAGACGGCTGATCTGCGGCGCAAGATGCGGGCGGCCCAGGCCAGCTTCAAGGTGACCAAGAATCGGCTCGCGCGTCTCGCCCTGAAAGGCACGCAGTTCGAAAACCTGGCCGATCTGTTCAAGGGGCCGACGGCGATCGCATCGTCCGCCGATCCCGTGGCGGCGGCCAAAGCGACGGTCGACTACGCGAACCAGAACGAGAAGCTGGTGATCGTGGGCGGCGCGCTGGGCGGCAAGCTGCTCGATCCCGATGGGATCAAGTCGCTGGCCAAATTGCCCTCGCTGAACGAACTGCGCGGCAAGATCCTGGGCATGCTGAAGACCCCGGCCACGCGCGTGGCCACGGTTCTCCAGGTGCCCGCCGGACAGCTTGCCCGCGTGCTGAAGGCCAAGGCCGACAAGGGCGAGGCGGCCTAGGCGCCGCTTTCGGACATCACCGACGGACCGACACTCCGGGAAATCCGGAAGTTCAACGCAAAGGAGTTAGAGGCAAATGGCTGATCTGGCGAAACTGGTCGACGAACTGTCCAAGCTGACCGTGATCGAGGCGGCCGAGCTGTCGAAGCTGCTCGAGGAGAAGTGGGGCGTCAGCGCCGCCGCTCCCGTGGCGGTGGCGGCGGCCGGCGGAGCGGCCGGCGGGGCGGCCGCCGCGGCCGCGCCCGAGAAGGACACGTTCGACGTGATCCTGACCGATGCCGGCGACAAGAAGATCAACGTGATCAAGGAAGTGCGCGCGATCACGGGGCTCGGCCTCAAGGAGGCCAAGGACCTGGTCGAAGGTGCGCCGAAGACGGTCAAGGAAGGCGTCAGCAAGGCGGACGCCGAGAAGTTCAAGAAGCAGATCGAGTCGGCCGGCGCGAAGGTCGACATCAAGTAAGCGGCCGCTTCCGCCCCGGCGCCGATGCCTAGCGGCGCCGGCGCCGGGGCGGGGCGGATTTCGGGACTGGTCGGGTTTTGAGTTTGGCAGCTGGATCGGGCGGGCGCCGCCGCGGGCGGGCGGCCTGTTCCCGAGCGAGGAATCGAGAGATGGCGAAGTCGTTCACCGGTCGCAAACGCGTGCGCAAGAGCTTCGGGCGGATTCCCGAGGTCGCCCCGATGCCGAACCTCATCGAGGTGCAGAAGAGCTCGTACGACGCGTTCCTGCAGATGGGCACGGCGCCGGAGCAGCGCGCCAATGTCGGCCTGCAGGAGGTCTTCCGGTCGGTGTTCCCGATCAAGGATTTTTCCGAGCGCGCGCAGCTGGAATTCGTGAAATACGAATTCGAGGACCCGAAATACGACGTCGAGGAATGCCAGCAGCGCGGCATGACCTTCGCCGCCCCCTTGAAGGCGACCCTGCGCCTGGTCGTCTGGGACGTTGACGAAGATACCGGAGCGCGGTCGATCCGCGACATCAAGGAACAGGACGTCTACATGGGCGACATGCCGCTGATGACGAAGAACGGCACCTTCGTCATCAACGGCACCGAACGCGTGATCGTCTCGCAGATGCACCGCTCGCCCGGCGTCTTCTTCGACCACGACAAGGGCAAGACGCACTCTTCGGGCAAATACCTGTTCGCCGCGCGCGTGATTCCCTATCGCGGCTCGTGGCTGGACTTCGAGTTCGACGCCAAGGACCTCGTCTATGTGCGCATCGACCGCCGGCGCAAGCTGCCGGCGACCACCTTGCTGCTCGCGCTCGACGGCGCGCAGACCGAGGCGCTGCGCGCCCAGCGCGCGGCCAAGGGCCAGAAGCTCAGCGACGACGAGGAGCGCACGGGCGGCATGTCGAAAGAGGAGATCCTCTCCCACTTCTACACCACCGTTAAGTATGTGCGCACCGACCGCGGCTGGAAGACCGCCTTCGATCCGCAGCGCATGCGCGGCGTCAAGCTGGCGCGTGACCTAGTCAACGCCAAGACGGGCAAAGTCGTGGCCGAGGCGGGCGAGAAATTGAACCTGCGCGCCGCCAAGCGGCTGCAGGAAGAGGGCCTGAAGGAGCAGCTCGTCTCCGACGAGGAGCTGGTCGGCCGGCACCTGGCAACCGACATCATCAACGAGAACACCGGCGAGGTTTATGTCGAGGCCGGCGACGAGCTGACCGAGGCGAAGCTGAAGCTCCTGGTCGAGAACAACGTCAAGGAGCTCCCGACCTTGGCGATCGACCATGTCAACGTGGGTCCGTACATCCGCAACACGCTCGCCGTCGACCGCAACTCGACGCGCGAGGAGGCGCTGATCGACATCTACCGCGTGATGCGGCCGGGCGAGCCGCCGACCTTCGAGACCGCGATGGCGCTGTTCCACGGCCTGTTCTT
>CAYMTM010000345.1:0-2989 GCA_964393375.1 uncultured Rhodospirillaceae bacterium | reverse complement strand
CGCTCGACGTCCGGGATAAAGCCCATGTCGAGCATCCGGTCGGCCTCGTCGATGACGAGGATCTTCACGTCGTTCAGCAGAACCTTGCCGCGCTCGAAATGATCGAGCAGCCGGCCGGGCGTGGCGATCAGCACGTCGACGCCGCGATCCAGGATCTTCTCCTGGTCGCCGAACGACACGCCGCCGATCAAGAGCGCCTTGGAAAGCTTGTGGTACTTGCCGTATTTCTCGAAGCTCTCGGAGACCTGGGCGGCGAGCTCGCGCGTCGGCTCCAGGATCAGCGAGCGGGGCATGCGCGCCTTGGCGCGGCCCTTGCCCAGGATTTCGATCATCGGCAGCGTGAAGCCGGCGGTCTTGCCGGTGCCGGTCTGAGCACAGCCCAGAACGTCCCGCCCGGTCAGCACCACCGGAATTGCCTGCGCCTGGATCGGAGTGGGGGTCGTGTAGCCTGCGTCGCTCACCGCGCGCAGGACATCGGGGCCTAGCCCCAGGGATTCAAAACTCATCTAGTCCTTTTCAATCGCCGGCGGCCAACGGCGCCGACCGTTCGTACGATGTCCCATCGTTTTCGCAGCGCAATATATGCCCTCGTTTCGGTAAGTCAACCGTTAAACCCAGAAAAATCGCGATGGTTCAACTGCTTGTGACGCATGCCTGAACCCGGCCGGGTTGCAAGCGCCGCCGCGATGGGCAAGGCTGGGGCCAGCCAGGAGAGGACATCGCATGACCAGAGAAGCCGCCATCGCCCGTGCCGAGCGCTTTTTCGACGAGGGCGGGTTCCGCAGCGACCTGGCGCGCTGGGTGTCGTTTCGGACCGAAAGCCAGGTGCCGGAAAGCCGGCCGCAGCTTGCCGCCTACCTTGAGCAGGCGATCGGGCCCAGCTTCGCCCGGATGGGGTTCGAGACCCAGATCATGCCGAACCCGGTCGCCGATGCGGGCCCTTTCCTGGTCGCCACGCGCAAGGAAGGCGACGGTCTGCCCACCATGCTCGGCTACGGACATGGCGACGTGATCCGCGGCTTGGAGCCGCAGTGGCGCCAGGGCCTCAACCCCTGGACGCTCACCGTCGAGGGCGACCGCTGGTATGGGCGCGGCACGGCCGACAACAAGGGGCAGCACCTGATCGGCATCCGCGCCCTGGAAACGATCACCCGGGAGCGCGGGCGGCTGGGGTTCAACTGCACCTTCCTGGTGGAAACCGGCGAGGAGATGGGCTCGCCGGGGCTGCACGAGTTCTGCGCCCGAAACAGGGACCTGCTGGGTGCCGACATCCTGATCGCCTCGGACGGGCCGCGCCTCAAGCCCGGACTGCCGACGATTTTCATGGGCTCGCGCGGGGCGTTCAATTTCGACATGACGGTGGACCTGCGCGCCGGCGGGCATCATTCCGGCAACTGGGGCGGGCTGCTGGCCAACCCCGGCGTGATCCTGGCTCATGCCATCGCTTCGATCATCGACGCCAAGGGCCGCGTGCTGGCGCGCGACATCCTGCCCGGCTCGATCCCCAATTCCGTGCGCGTGGCGCTGGCGGGACTGGACGTCGACGGCGGTGCGGATGGGCCGTCGATCGACCCGTGGTGGGGCGAGCCGGGCCTGAGCGAGCCCGAGAAGGTGTTCGCCTGGAACACGTTCGAGGTGCTGGCGTTCAAGACCGGCAATCCCGACAACCCGGTCAACGCCATCCCGCCCTCCGCCAGCGCGCATTGCCAGATCCGTTTTACGGTCGACGTGCATCCCGACACGTTCCTGCCGGCCCTGCGCCGGCATCTCGACGCCTACGGCTTCCAGGCGGTGAAGCTCGGCGCCGCGCGCAAAGGGCACTACCCCGCGACGCGGCTCGATCCCGAGCATCCGGCGGCGAAATGGGCGGCGGCCTCGGTCGAGCGCACCACGGGGGTGAAGCCGGCGGTCCTGCCGAACCTGGGCGGCACGCTGCCCAACGACTGCTTCGCCGACATCCTCGGCATGCCGACGATCTGGGTGCCGCATTCCTATGCCTCGTGCTCGCAGCACGCGCCCAACGAGCACGTCCTGGCGCCGCTCATGCGCGAGGGATTGCGGATGATGACCGGCCTGTTCTGGGATCTGGGCGAGAATCCGCCGGTTGCGCCCCGCGCGGTATCGCGTCCGACCTAGCCCTGCGCCGCGTTGAACGTGGCGACATGCGCGCGGAAGGCGTCGATGAACTCACGCGCGATGGCTGACGGCGGGCGCATCGTAGAATAGACGGCGGCAAATTCGAACTCGATTTTCGGCTCGAACGGGCGGATTTCCAGGCCGCGCGGCGCGTATTCGTTTGCCGTCAGGGGGTCGCAGATCGACACGCCTACCCCGGCGGCAACCAGCGCGCAGGCGATCTCCGACAGCGGCGTTTCGACGCGCGTCTCCCGCTTGACGTCGTGCTCCGCGAACACCTTGTCCACGCGAAAACGGGTGAGGCTCGATTGCCCGAGGGAGACAAAGGCCTGGTCGGCGAAGTCCGCGGGCCGCAGCCGCTGCCGGCGGGCAAGGCGATGGCCGCGCGGCAGCACCGCCACGCAGGTGACGGCCGGCATGGGCTCGGTCTTGACCCCGGCATGCTCGATGCGCGTCTCCGCGAAGCCGATCTCGCATTGCCCGCCGACCACCCAGTCGAGCACGCTGTGCGACACCAGGCCGAACAGCGCCAGGTCGAGCTTCGGTCTGCCTTGCAGGAACTTGCCGACGAAGCGCGGCAGGAAGCCGTTGGCCAGGGCAGGCAGGGCGGCGACGCGCAGCGTGCCGGCGCGCCGCCCGCGGAGGTCTCGGGCCGCAAGGGCTATGCGGTCGAGACCGACGAAGGACCGTTCCACCTCGGCATAAAGCGACAGCGCTTCGCCGGTCGGCACCAGCCGCCCGCCGCGCCGGTCGAACAGCTTCAGGCCGGTCGTGTACTGCAGGTCGCGCAGCAGGCGGCTGACCGCCGGCTGCGTGACCGCCAGCATCGAGGCCGCTGCGGTAGCACTGCCCG
>CAYMTM010000344.1:0-3067 GCA_964393375.1 uncultured Rhodospirillaceae bacterium | reverse complement strand
AAAGGCCGAATAACAGGACAATGGCAGAGGGATTCATCTTCTTCACCTTCCTCGGAAATAATGGAAAAAGAGCTGAGTTATTTCTACTGATTAGACGCAGGAAACCATGCAGGCGTTAAGAGAAAGTAAGGGCGCCCCTCCGAGTGGGGCCGAGAACTTGGCCCGGAAGAGCCGCAGCTCCCGGAAATCACCCGAGCCGGAGGTTTGCCGAAATATTGACAATAAATTGGAAATAATGGTATAAACCAGACACAAATATAATTTCATTACCTTCTGGAGACAGTATGGAGGCGAAATCCGGAAGGCGTTGCCCTGTTGGTCTCCCAGGGAGCCTGGTGCTCCGGGAGGCCTTTATTTTTTCCCACCCAACTCCTTAAAAACCTGTCTGATTGAGGACTGGTCATCATTTCCCAATAATCACCGAATTTCCCAAGGAGGTCTGCGTCATGAAAAGGAGATTATTTCTTCTGGCCTTGGTGGGCGTGGTGCTGCTGAGCGCCGGCCCGGCGTTGGCGGACTTTTACGTCATCGCCGGCGGCGGCGCTCCCGGAACCAAAATCACCGTGCTGCCCTATACCATTTCGGCGCCGGGATTCTATTACCTGGGAGCAAACTTCAACTATACCGGGGGAGCGCCTGCGATCACGGTCAATGCCGACGGCGTCACCCTGGACCTGATGGGCTTCAGGCTCACCGGCAACGGCGCCAATAAAGGCATCTACATGTCGGCGCGGAAGAACGTCGAGATCAGAAACGGCAGTCTGAAAAACTTTTCTTACGGCATTCACGAAAATATGGCCGGCTCTCGCCACCGGGTCATCAACGTCCGGGTGGAAGGCAACAACACCTATCAATTTGATTCTTACGGCATCCTGTTGGATGGCAACGGCCACCTGGTGAAAGGCTGCAGCGCCTGGGGGAGCAATACCGGGATTTACCTCAACAACGGCATAGTCAACGGCTGCCATTTGGAGGGCTGCCGGTTCGGCATCGACATCCATGATTCCGGCAGTGCCATCGGCAATTCGGTGTGGCTGGCGGGCAATCAGGTGGGCATGACCGGCGGCAATGTCATGGCGGATCAGAACACCGTGGCCGGCACCGGGTCCGGCAATATCAACTATGACTTCTACGGCGCCCCCGCCTGGGGGACGAATGTTGGCGGCCCCTGAGGCGTCCAGAAGCTTTTCGGACCGCGCCCAAATGAAACCAGGGGGGAGCAGCGAGGCTGCACTCCCCCCCGTAGGGTGCGTCTCACGCACCATTTGAGGAGTTCAAGGTTCAAGGTTCAAGGTTCAAAGTTCAAAGTTATCAGGGTGGCCGGTGGCCGCCATTAAATAGCGGGGCTGGCCCTCCCATATCCAAGAACAGCCGGGGGCGGCTGTTCCACATTTTTTTATTCTTCCGTCAATTTCGCCAATCCGGGAAGGCCGTAGGGTGGGTTCCACGCACCAATAATGGTGCGCAGTGCGCACCCTACGGTTTGCTCATTCCTCAAGGCAGCCGGCAGGGCGGCCTTTTAAATTTTCGGTCAAATTGCCGTAAAGTTCTAATTGATTTTTCAGCGAGGATAATTCACATTGTGTATAATTTTATTAAATTAGGCGGAAAGGGTGGCGATTCCATGACATTTTTCACCGGCTTCTGACCCATGAGCCATGGGAAGACGGAGGAGAGGGGCATGAAGAGACGAATTTTGGCGGCGGCCTTGGTTTTGGCCATGTTTCTGGGCAGCACCGCGGTTAAGGCGGGGGACGGCTTCTACGTGATCCCCATAACTTCCATGACCTTTAGAGGGGATTGGGACTTCACCGCGCTTTATAAAGTCAAGGACGTAGTCTTCTTTAACGGCTCGAGTTGGTTCTGTTTAACGGATAATCAGGGGATCACCCCGGACACCTCGCCCACTTTTTGGACTTTGCTGGCGCAGAAGGGGGATACGGGCGCGGCGGGAATTACCGGGCCGCAGGGGCCGCAAGGCCAGACCGGGGCCACCGGACCGCAGGGGCCGCAGGGGCCGCAAGGACTGACCGGGGCCACCGGACCGCAGGGCCTCAAGGGAGATACCGGGGCTACCGGGCCACAAGGCGCGACGGGCGCCACCGGACCGCAAGGCCCCCAGGGAGCCACGGGCCCCACCGGACCGCAAGGCCCGGCCGGGGAATCGGGGGTGGTGGGCACCAAGATCACCAGCCTGCCCTATACCATCAGCGCTCCGGGCGCCTATATTCTGACCGGCAGTCTCACCTACACCCTCACCAGCGGCAGCGCCATCACCGTGGCGGCCAACGATGTCACCATTAACCTCAACGGTTTTTGCCTCACGGGGCCCGGCAAGACCTCGGGCACCAATTACGGCATCACGATCCTTCCCGGCTATTGCAACGTGGAAATCCGCAACGGCTCTGTCCGAAATTTTGGAAGCATCGGCATTTCCACGGGCAGCAGCACCTGTGACTCCATCCGGGTCAGCGGCATTCGGGCCAATTTCATGGGAGGCTATGGAATATCACTGAGTGGCGAAAATAATCTGGTAATGAACTGTACGGTCGGTAATTCCGGTGGGCATGGGATTTATGCGGGTTCCTATTCCCTGGTCAAGGGTAACCAGTCCTATGCAAATACCAATGATGGCATACATACCTTATCTGGTGCGACGGTGATGGGGAATCAGACCAACGGGAATGCCAAAGGCATCTATGCTCAAAATAGCTGCACCATTACGGATAATACGGTTTTTAACAGTTCCAGCTACGGGATAACTGTTGGGTCCAATTGCACGGTCTCTCGAAATACCTCCACCAACAATATCAGCGCCGGAATTATTACCGGCACATATTGCACCATCACCAACAACACCACCAAGGGGCTGACTTCCAGCAGCTATTGCACTCTGGCGGACAACACCGTGATTCCATGAGGCCTCGATCGCGGCAACCAAAGGACGGCCGGGGGGCCGTAGGGTGCGTCTCACGCACCATTTGAGGAGTTCAAGGTTCAAGGTTCAAAGTTCAAGGTTATCAGGGTGGCCGGTGGCCGCCATTAAATAACGGGGCCGGCCCCCCCC
>CAYMTM010000343.1:0-3078 GCA_964393375.1 uncultured Rhodospirillaceae bacterium | reverse complement strand
GCCCGATTCGTAGCAGGATGGGACGGCGATGGGAAATGCGCGGGGTGCCTAGCCCTCGAGGTCCTCGTAGATCTTCTTGGCGATGCCCAGCAGTTCCTCGCGCGCCATCTGCGCCGAGATGGCGTAGCCCTTGGGCCCGTCGATCCAATAGAACATGGCGACGCCGGAGTCGTCCTGAACGTAGCGGAAGGCCGTTTCACGGTTGCCGGCCAGGTCGCTGCGGATATAGAGCGTCACGCGCCGGCCCTGCGCGTCCTCGTACATGAACTGCGCGGCGTTGCCGCGGTCGGTCGGCAGCAGGCGCCCGCCCATCAGCCGGAAGCCCTTGTCGTCGAGCTTCGGCGTCTTGAGCGGGATCTTCAGCCGGTTGCTGAGCCAGCGCACCAGATGCTCTTCCTCCGCGCGCACCTCGACCGGGTGGCGCACCTCGGCGACATAGATGCGGTGCGCGAGGGCGGCCGGACGCACGATCGCCGCCTGCTCCTGCCGCGCGGCCATGGCGGCATCGCGCGCATACCAGCCGCCGGCGCCGCCGACCGCAAGCAGCAGGAAGGAGGCGGCCATGCCCGTCAGGACCTTCGTCCAGGGCGTCCGATGCCAAGGCGCGCGGGGCCGGCGCATCAGACGCTCGGGCACCGGCTCGGCGAGCACAGATTCGAACCTCGCCCGCAGCGCATCGTTGATGCGCCGGTAGTCCGCTACCCGGCGCGTCTCGTCGGGACCGAGCGCGGCCTCGACCTCGACGGCTCGGCCGGGTTCGAGCTGTCCGTCGGCCAGCGCGTGCAGCAGGTCCTCGCCCGGCTTCGCGCGCGGTTCGGTCACTTGATCCTCCGAAGCGCCGGACCAGCGTCCCCCGCCAGCGCCCGGCGCAAGCGCTCGCGGCCGCGGTGCAGACGCGACATCACCGTGCCCATCGGCAGGTCCAGAATGGCCGCCACCTCTTCGTAGCGGAGCTGCTCAAGCCCTATCAGCAGCACCACCGCGCGCTGCTCCTCGGGCAGGCTCGCCAGCGCCTCGGACAACGCGCCCAGTTCCAGCCGGTCGTCCTGGCTGGGCGGCACGGCAGGCGGCTGCAGCGTGTCGTCGAGGGAATCGTGGTGCGGTCGGCGCTTGGCCTTGCGCACGGCGTTGGCGTTCAGATTGTGCATGATCGTGAACAGCCAGGCCCGCATGCTCCCGTCGCGCCGCCACAACCCGAGCCTGCTCCAAGCCCGCTCCAGGCAGTCCTGGACCAGGTCGTCGGCGCGGTCGCGCTCGCCCACCAGCGCCATCGCGTAACGGCGCAGATGCGGGATCTGATCGATGACCAGCCGGTCCAGCTCGTCGTCCGCCAAGGCACCAGGTCCGTCGGCCGTCCGATCAGGTCCAACAGGGCGTCGCGGCCCGCCGGCCGAACGCATCGTGCACCGCCACGCCCGTAAACACCGCCGGCCCGGGAAAATTCCCCTGCCGGCGCGATCAGGGTGTCAGGAAATGGCCGCCGAAGAAAGGGGCAGCGATCCCGGCATCCCCCCGCGGCCGGCGAGCCCCAGTTCCGGGCTGTCGCTGATCTCGCGGCGCCAGCGCTTGAGCGTCCGGCGCGCCTCTTCCGGATCGATGCGGTCATAGAGCGAGGCAAGCCGCGGGGCGCCGGCCGCCGCAGCGCTGGGGGAGGTCCGGGCCATGGTCGACTGGATCAGGCGGTAGGCATCCTGGAACTGCTGCGAGGTGAAGCCGCTGGCCCGGCAAGCCACGGCAAGCCGGTCGCCGGCGCGATCCTCGAGAATCCGGCGCACGGCGGTGATCCGCAGCCCCACCAGGCGCGCGAACGACGCCTCGAAGGAAAGGTTCTGGCCCTGCCGCAGGAATTCGACCAGCGAAGACGGGGCGCCGGCCTCCGGCAGCGCGACGGGATCGGTCTCGCTGCGCTCCAGCCGCGTGCGTTCCAGCTCAGCCACGTCGATCGGAAAGCTGCGCGCGATGAACTCGCGCAACGGCGGCGAAACCCAGGTGTAGAGCCGCGCCGCCAACGCGGCGTCGAGCTCGCGCCGCCGGAGCAGCGGCACGCGGAACGCGATGACCTCGCGCGAACGTTCGACCAGGCGCGCAAGCGTGGAATAGTTGATGCGGGCCGAATCGTTTTCGAGCATCGCCGCCACGGCCGTCGGTGCGGCGGTTTCGGCAAGCGCTTCGCAAAGCGCCGGCGACAGCGACGCCCGGCGCGCGATCGCGGTCTGCTGGGCCACGCGGGCGCTGCGCACGATGTCGATGAGTTCGCCGTCGCCGAGCGCGTCGGAGGTTCTCAGGCGCAGCAGCGCGTCGGACTCCGCCGCCTGTGGAACGGCCGGGCCGCCTGTGTCACCAACGGGAATATATGATGCGAAATTGCCGGTCATTTCTTGCCCGGTTAACGCTACCTTCGCCGCGCGTTTGCCGTCGCGGGACAAAGCTGTGGCTGTTTCAAGCCGCCGTCCGATCGCACCCTAGGCGCCAGCCCTTACCGGCGACTTAAGCAAGAGAGTTAACGGCGGCGGATCGGCCAAATCATCCCCTGATTTCGCATGGCATTTTAGGCAGTTTTTATTTATACAGAGGAAACGGGTCAGATTGGGGGTATCGGTCGACCGCTTCGACCTCGGGGCGCGCTTGATGAACGTCTCGCCGACGCAGCGACTGGTGAACTATCTGCGGGAATTTCCGCCGGTCCGTCCCGCCGACCGCGCGCCGGAAACCGCTGCCCCGCGGCCGACCGACCGGCCCGACGCCACCGCGCGACCGCATGCCGCCGATGCCGTCCGGCGGCCGCCCCCTGCGCGGCCGGCCCCGGCGACCCCGGCAACCGCGGACGGCGCGCCAAGACGCCTGCTGCCGCGCGGCTCGCTCGTCAATATCGTCACCTGACCGCCGCAAGGTCGGCCGCCGGTTGCGGGCGCCGGCGCGCCGCGCGAGAGTAGCGCCATGAGCGCCGAACCAACACGATTGCCGCCCCCGCAGCAGGGCAAGGGACCCAGCGTGCGCACCGTGCCCGAAGGCGACACGCGCGAGCGGCTGGTCTGCGCGGAATGCGGGTTCATCCACTATGAAAACCCCAAGATTGTC
>CAYMTM010000342.1:0-3095 GCA_964393375.1 uncultured Rhodospirillaceae bacterium | reverse complement strand
CCGGTCGCCCGGCCGCCGAAGGGCGTGCGCTGCTCGCGACCGAGGCAAGGCCGATCGATGCCGTGGCGTATTGCGACGCTTCGGCCGCCCTCGCCGATCGCGGGGAGTACCGCGCCGCGATCCAGGCCGCGAGCATGGCGCTGTTCCTGGGCCAGCAGGCGGGCGACAAGACGCTGCTCGCTCATGCCGCACGCAACCTCGCCTACGCCTACAGCCTCGCCGGCGCGCTCGACCAGGCGCAGCGCTGGGCGGAGGAGACACTGCGCTTCATCGGCGCGGTGAAGGACGCGCGCGTCAACGAGGCGGTCGCCGCGCCGGCGCTGAAGGTGAAGGGCGACGTTGCCCTGCGTCGCGGCCGCCCGGCAGAGGCGGCGGCGTTCTACCGGCAGGCGGTGGCAAAGCTGGGAAAGTCGGCGCTGCGGCCTTGGTACATAGCCGCGCAGGCCCATGCCGAGCTGGCGCAGGCCAAGGCGAAGCGTGCGGCGGAGCTCCTGGTCGAGGCGCGGCGCGAGGCGCCGCCTGCGCTGCTTCCCAGCCTGGCGCGCGCCGAGGGCGAGGTGGCGCTGAAGCTGGGCGATCTCGACCGCGCCGCAGCGCTGTTCAAGGTCGCCGCCGAAGTGGCGGGGGACGACGCCTATGTCCGGATGTGGTCGCTGCACGGCCTGGGCCGCGCCCAGCGCGCAGCCGGCGACGCGAACGCCGCGTTGGCTTCCTTCGTGCAGGCGGTGGCGGCGGCCGAGGCGGTGCGCGGGCGCTTTCGCAGCGACGAGTTCAAGAGCGGCTTCTTCGGCTCGGCGCAGGACGTCTTCGACGATGCGGTGGCCGCCGCCGCCGATGCCGGACGCGCCGAGGAAGCGCTCGACCTGAGCGAACGCAGCCGCTCGCGCGCGCTGCTCGATCTGCTGATCGGGCGGGTGCAACCGGCCGGGGCCGGCCTCACCTTCGTCGACCGCCTGGCCGCCGCCCAGCCGGTCGCCGCCCTGCGCCGGGACCTGCCGCGCGACGCGGCGGTCGTGGTCTATCACGTGCTGGGCGAGCGCAGCTTCGCCTGGGTCCTGCGCCCCGGCGAGATCAAGCAAGTGGCGCTTGCAATCGGCCGCGCCGCGCTGGCCGCGTCGGTCGGCGAAATTGCCGCCGCCATTCGCGCCGGCGACGACACGGTCCCCGCGCGGGCCGGCGCGCTTCACCGGTCGGTCGTGGCGCCGCTTGGACTCAAGCCCGGGGAAGCGATGCTGGCGGTGGCGCACGATGCGCTCTACATGCTTCCGTTCGGTGCGCTCCACGACGGCAAGGCTTGGCTGATCGAACAGCACGCCGTGGCGGTGCTGCCGTCGCTCAATGCGCTTGGCGCCTTGGTCGGGGCGGCGCCCGCGGCCGGCGCCGGGGCGCTGGTGCTGGGCAACCCGGACCTCGGCGACCCCGCCTACGACCTGCCGGCCGCGGAGAGCGAATCGATGGAGGTCGCCAAGCGGTTGCAGAATGCCAAGCTCTATACCCGGCGTGCGGCCACGCGCGAACGCCTGATGACCGAGGCACCCGGCCGGTGGCTGGTGCATGTGGCGGCCCATGCCAAGGTCGACGAGCTGGACCCGCTTGCTTCGCCCCTCTATCTGGCCGGCGATGGCACGAAGGCGGCAATGACCGCGCGCGACTTCTATGCGCTCGACCTGCGCGCGACGCGGTTGATCGCGCTCAGCGCCTGCGAAACCGGGCTCGGCAAGGTCGGCCGCGGCAACGAGTTCTGGGGCTTCCAGCGCACGGTGATGGCGGCCGGCGCGCGCGGGATGCTGGTCAGCCTATGGCCGGTCGAGGACGACGCCACCGCCACGCTGATGATCCGGTTCTACGAGCTGGTCGGCAAAACGCCGGCGATGGCGGCGCTGCGCCAGGCGCAGCTCGAACTGCTCCGCCGCCATCCCATGCAGCCGCTCCTGTGGGCCGGGTTCGTCCTTGTCGGCGACTGGCGCTGACCGCCGCCGGGCATTACAGCAATTACACTTGCAATTCCCGTCCGGCCGACTAAATCACCGTCGCCTCGGCGGGCAAGCGCGGCCGAAAAGAGAACGATCGGGGAACGGGTTCGGGCATGGCTGAGCCGATGATCGAGATCGACAATCTCGGCAAGCGCTTCGGCGCGATCGTCGCGGTCGACGGCATTTCCCTGAAGGTCGCGCGCGGTGAGGTGCTGGGGTTCCTGGGGCCCAACGGCGCCGGCAAGTCGACCACAATGAAGATGGTTGCCGGCTTCCTGTCGCCGACCAGCGGGACGGCCAGGGTCTGCGGCTTCGACGTGGTCGACCACCCGATCGAGGTCAAGCGCCGGCTCGGCTACCTGCCGGAGGGCGCGCCGGCTTATCCCGACATGACCGCCGAGGGGTTCCTCAGGTTCTGCGCCGCGGTGCGGGGCATCGACGGGTCCGACCGGGCCGCGCGCATCGCTCGCGCGGTCGAGCTCACCCAGCTCGCCAGCGTGCTGCACCAGCCGATCGACACGCTCTCCAAGGGGTTCAAGCGCCGGGTCGGCCTGGCGCAGGCGCTGCTGCACGATCCCGAGGTGCTGATCCTCGACGAGCCGACCGACGGACTCGACCCCAACCAGAAGCACGAGGTGCGCGGCCTGATCCGCGCCATGGCGCCCAAGAAGGCGATCGTGATCTCGACCCATATCCTGGAGGAGGTCGACGCGGTGTGCACCCGTGCCGTCGTGATCGCCGGCGGCCGGCTAGTCGCCGACGGCACGCCGGCCGAATACGAGGCGCTCTCGCGCTACCACAACTCGGTCTCCATCACGTTGCCGGCCGCCAAGGGCGAGGAGGCGGCCAAGGCGGTAAAGGCGCTGGCCGCGGTCGAGGACGTCGAGGTCGCCGATGCGGGAAACGGCCGCGTGCGGCTGGTCGCGGTCGCGAAGCGCGGCCAGGAAATCGCCCAGACCCTGCGCGGGCTTTGCGCCGACAAGGACTGGCCGCTCAGCGAGTTCCACGTCGAGCGCGGCAAGCTCGACGAGGTGTTCCGCGCGATCACCACCGCCAAGGCCAAGGAGCCCGCCCATGCGTGAGACCCTGGCGGTCTTCCGGCGCGAGTTCGCCGCCTATTTC
>CAYMTM010000341.1:0-3101 GCA_964393375.1 uncultured Rhodospirillaceae bacterium | reverse complement strand
CACCGATTCCGGCAGCAGCGTCTTCGGCAGCCACAGCACGACCTCGGGGAACAGCACGGTGAAGGCGATGGTCACCAGGAAGACGATGTAAAGGGGGAAGGACCGGTACATCGCTCGGTAGAACGGCACGCCGACGAACTTGGCGCCGATCAGCAGCGAAAGCCCATAGGGCGGCGTGATCAGGCCGAAAACCAGGGTGGTGATGATCACGACCCCCATGTGAACCGAGTTGATGTTCCCCAGATCGGCCAGCTTCAGCACGATCGGCATGAAGATGATGATCGCCGGCACCGCGTCGACGAAATCGCCGACCAGAATGAACAGCAGCACCAGAAGGAACATGATCATGCGCGGGTCGGTGCCGGCATATTCCTGGATGTAGTCGGCGACCATGTCCGGGCCGCGCAGATAGGCCAGCATCCACCCGAAGGCGGAGGCGCCGGCCACGGCGGCGAGCGGCAGCGAGTATAGCAAGCCCGTGTACATGAAGTCGCGCGGCAGTTCGAAGATGTGCTGCGGACGCAGGGCGGGAATGAGCACCAGCAGGATATAGAAGGCCGCCACCATGCCGGCCTCGGTCGGCGTGAACCAGCCCGTCAGGATCCCGCCCATGATGATGACGGGAATGACCATCGGCAGCGCCGACCCTCGCACCGCGAGATAGAACTCGAGCAGCGATGCGCGCTTCTTGATCGTGCCGGTGGGGCCGAAGAAGTAGCTGTAGACCATCAGGCCGACGCCGATCATCACGCCCGGCACGACGCCGGCGAGGAACAGTCCGCCGATCGACACGTTGCCGGTCGCACCGTAGACGACCGCCATGATCGAGGGCGGGATCAGGTTGGCGATCGTCGAGGCCGAGGCGATCAGCGCCGCGGTGAAGGCGCGGTCGTATTTCTCCTTGTCCATCTCGGGCGCGATGCTGCGGCTCAGCACCGCCACGTCGGCTGCCGAGGAGCCCGAGATGCCGGCGAAGAACATGCTGAACAGCGTCACCACCTGGGCAAGCCCGCCGCGCAGGTGGCCAACCAGCGCCTGGGCAAGGCGGATCATGCGTTGCGTGACGTCGGCCGAGGTCATCAGCTCGCCGACCAGCAGGAAGAACGGGATCGCCAGCAGCGTTTCGGCGTCGATGCCGTGAAACAGCTGGCCGATGATCGACTGGAAGCTGATCGGGGTGAAAGCGGTCGTCAGCAGCACGCCCGCAATCAGCGCAAAGGCTACGGGCACCCCCATGTAGCCCAGCACCAGGAAGCTCAGCCCCATAAGGACGAGAAGCGCGCCTTGGCTCATTCCAAGTGCTCCCCGGTCATTTCGGTGTCTTCCGGCCCTTCGAACCCGTTCTTCCAGCCGTTGACGATCTGCTCGATCATGAACAGCGCGACCAGCACGCCGCACAGCGGAACGCTGGCGGTGTAGTAGGTCAGCGGGATCAGCGACGGCATCCGGAAGCTGCCGAGGTCGTGCAGCGCGTTCCGGAACCCGAACCAGATCATGAAACCGGCGACGATCATGACGATTACGCGGTTGGCCGTCTCGATGGTCAGCCGCTTGGTCCCGGTCATCCTCTTGGTGATCTCGGCCAGATAGATATGGTCGTGGCGTCGCGCCGCCGCGGCGATTCCCATGAAAACGCCCCAAGCAAAGCAGCCGGTGGTCACCTGCTGGAGCCAAAGCCAGGGCATCTGGAGGGTGCGCGTGACGACGTCAAAGAACACGCAGACCGTGAAGCCCACCATGAACGTGCCGCACAGGACCATCAGCACGGCCTCCAGCCAATCCAGCGCCGGCCATTTGAGGTGCCGGTGCCGCTGGATCACCAGGGCGCGGTGGGAAGCGAAGGTCTTCGCGTCTGCCACGGCGGCGTCACTCCCCATGCGAAGGGCGGCGACGCATCACAACGCCGCCGCCCTCGATAACGATCTATCCGCCGCGCGGGCGGCAATCACCCGCGGGCGGTACGCGCATGCAGCTCACTTGACCTTGCGGACCAGGTCCAAGAGCTTCACGGCATGCGGGCCGAGTTCCTTGGCAAGCTGGTCCTGAATCGGCTCGGACACCTTGACGAAACCGGACTTGTCGACCTTGGTGTTCACCTTTACGCCCATCTTGACCAGCTTCTCGGCCGACTCCTTCTCCAGCTTGAGCGCATAAGGCGGCTCGAGCTTGCCGACCTCGGCGGCCGCAGTTTCCACCCATTTCTTCTCTTCGTCGCTGAAGCTCTTCCAGGTCTTGTCGCTGACCCAGAGCATGTTGTTGTTGGCCTCGTGCTCGGTCATGTTGAGGATGGGCGCGACCTCGTAGTGCTTGTTCGAGAAGTAGACGTTGACGCCGTTCTCCGCGAAGTTCACCACGCCGGTCTGCAGGCTGGTGTAGACCTCGCCGAAGGGCATGTGCACCGGCGAGGCGCCGTAGGCCGCGAAGTGCGTGTCCTCGGTCTTGGTCGCCTGCACGCGGACCTTCTTGCCCTTCAGGTCCTCGACCTTGTTCACCTCGGTCTTGCCGTAGATATTGCGGAAACCGAGCGTGATCAGCGCCAGGGCGTGCGCGCCCTGGACCGACTCGGCGATCATCTCCTTGAACGCCTTCACCACGCCTGGGTCGGCGACCGACTTGGCCAAGTGTTCCTCGTCGCGGAAGATGAAGTGGAGCGAGAACACGCCGGCCTGCGGTGCCACGGTCGAAGCGTTCGCGGTCGACGTAATGATGAAGTCGATGTCGCCCGAGCGCAGCTTCTGCAGCATCACGGGCTCCTGGCCCAGCTGCGCGCCGGGGAACTGGTCGATCTTCAGCTTGCCGCCGCTCAACTCGCCGATCCGCTTCTCGAACAGGTCGCCGGCGAAGCCGTAACCCGTGGTCTTCGGCTGGTCGTAACCGAACGTCAGCTTGCGCTGCGCCGCTGCATCCTGCGGCATGGCCAGCATGAACGCGCCCACGGCGACGGCCGCGAGCGTGCCGTGCGTCAATCCGAACTTCATCGGCGATCCCTCCTTACCCCTGGTTGATGGCGTTGGCCGCCATGTCGGAACTTGTCATTACAGGCTACGTTGCCCGAGGCTCGCAGTGGCGTCAAGCGCGGGTAATCGCTTACAACGCCCTAG
>CAYMTM010000340.1:0-3115 GCA_964393375.1 uncultured Rhodospirillaceae bacterium | reverse complement strand
TTCAGGCCGCCGCGCAGCTTGTTGACCACCAGGGTCGCCAGCGCCTCGCCCTCGATGTCCTCGGCGATGATCAGGAGCGGCTTGCCCGACTGCACCACCGTCTCGAGCACCGGCAGCAGGGCCTGCAGGCCCGACAGCTTCTTCTCGAACACTAGGATGTAGGGGTTCTCCAGCTCGCAGGTCATCTTGTCGGCGTTGGTGATGAAGTACGGGCTGACATAGCCGCGGTCGAACTGCATGCCTTCGACGACGTCAAGCTCGGTCTCCAGGCTCTTGGCCTCCTCGACCGTGATCACGCCCTCGTTGCCGACCTTCTCCATCGCCTTGGCGATCATCTCGCCGATCTCGCGCTCGCCGTTGGCCGAGATCGTGCCGACCTGCGCCACCTCGGCCGAGGTCGAGATCTTCTTCGAGCGCTTCTTCAGGTCGTCCACGACCGCGTCGACGGCCATGTCGATGCCGCGCTTCAGGTCCATCGGGTTCATGCCCGCGGCCACGGCCTTCGAGCCCTCGCGCACGATCGCCTGGGCCAGCACGGTCGCGGTGGTGGTGCCGTCGCCGGCGACGTCGTTCGCCTTCGAGGCCACTTCCTTCACCATCTGCGCGCCCATGTTCTCGAACTTGTCGCCAAGCTCGATTTCCTTCGCCACGGTCACGCCGTCCTTGGTGATGCGCGGGGCGCCGAAGGACTTGTCCAGCACCACGTTGCGGCCCTTGGGGCCGAGGGTGACGCGCACCGCGTCGGCCAGAATGTCGACGCCGCGCAGCATGCGCGTGCGCGCGTCGGTCGAGAATTTCACGTCTTTGGCTGCCATTGCTCTCGCTCTCTGCTCCTAGAGAAAGGTCGGTTCGGACAAAAAAACAGGCGGCTTAAGGACTTAAGCCACCTTTTTCTTGCTGGAGGCCGCGGCACCCTCGAGGATGCCCATGATGTCGGACTCCTTCATGATGATCAGTTCCTCGCCGTCGAGCTTGACCTCGGTGCCCGACCACTTGCCGAACAGCACGCGGTCGCCGGCCTTCACGGACATCGGAACCATCACGCCCTTTTCGTCGCGGGCGCCGGGGCCGACGGCGATCACCTCGCCTTCCATCGGCTTTTCCTTGGCGGTGTCCGGAATGATGATGCCGCCCTTCGTGCGCTCGTCGCCCTCCACCCGGCGGACCAGCACACGGTCATGCAGCGGACGAAAACCCATCGGTCTACTCCCTTGATTTGGCACAAAAAAGAGGGTTGTTAGCACTCAGCCGTGCCGAGTGCCAGGGAGATAGGCGGTTAAACCCGCGCCGTCAAGAGGGCATCGAGCGAAATCGGTGGGCCGGCCGGGCGTTTAAGCCTTGCGCCCCGCCTTGGGATCGCGGCTCAGGCCCTGGGCTTCCAGCGCCTGCAGGTACTCCGCCCAGATCTGCTCGCGCTGCTCGCCGATGCGGCGGAGGTACTGCCAGGAATAAATGCCGGTGTCGTGCAGGTCGTCGAAGGTGATGCGCACCGCGTAATTGCCGACGGGCTCGATGCCCATGATGCCGACATGCATGCGGCCCGGTACGGTCACGCGCTGGCCGGGCCCGTGGCCCTGCACCTCGGCCGAGGGGCTCTCAACGCGCAGGAACTCGGCCGGGTAGACCATGGTCACCCCGTCGTCCCACTGGATGCGGAGTTCCTTTTTCTCCTTGCTGTAGCGGATCTCGACCGGCCAGCGCTCGGTGTCGAAGCGGGGATCCGTCATTAGGGCTTGTCGGCGATCTGACGGGCCTCGTCCACCAGCATGATCGGGATGCCGTCGCGGATCGGGTAGGCCAGGCCCGCGCGCTCGCTGATCAATTCCTGGCGCCGGGCGTCGTAGCGCAAGGGCCCCTTGGTCAGCGGGCAGACCAGGATCTCCAGGAGCTTCGGATCGACGGGCGCGGATGTCTTGTCGGTCATCGCCCACCTCCACCAACAGCCTAGTGGCGCGCGGTATCGCTGCCCCGCCGCGCGCCCAGGAGCGCCATCTCCAAGAGCGCGGTCAAGACCCGCGCACGCTCGCCGGCGTCCGGGCATTCCAGCAGCGCCTGCTTCTCGCTCGGCGCGAAGGGACAGATCATCGCAAGCGACGTGACCAGCCGGTCGTCGGGCGTGTCGCGGATGGCGTCCCAGTTGGCGTTGATCTCGTTGAGCTGGAAATACGACTTCAAGGCCCGCACCATGCGCTCGCGATCGATCGCGACGGCGGCGGGTTTTTCGGCCATGTCGGCCTCGAACCTGGTCCAGCCGGGTATCACGCGGCGATAGCCGCGATGCGGCGGCAGCTCCTTGATGATAGTGAAGCGGCACAGGCCGGACAGCGTCAGCAGGTAGCGGCCGTCTTCGGTCTCGCTGAACTGGGTGATGCGCCCGGCGCAGCCCATCGGATAGACCGCCGCATCGTCGCCCACGCTGCCGGCGCCCGGCGGCACGGGATCGCCGGCCGCGGTCTCGGCCGGCTGGGCGCCGGGTTCGGCGTCCCGCTTCACCGGCTGGATCATGCCGATGACGCGCGGGCCGGCGATCGCGTCCGCGACCATCGCCAGATAACGCGGTTCGAAGATGTTGAGCGGCAGCTTGCCGCCCGGCAGCAGCAGTACGCCGCTCAACGGGAAGATCGGGATGACCTGCGGCAAGGTCGCGAAGTCGGGATCGAACGGCGAGCGGACCACCGGATTCATGGCCCCGATGCTACGAGAACAGCACCGAACTCAGCTTGCGCCGGCCCTGGACGGTGCGCGGGTCGGTCGGCCCGAGGGCCTCGAACAGCTTCAGGAGCTGCTTGCGCGCCGCTTCTTCGTTCCAGGCGCGGTTGCGCCGGATGCTGTCGATCAGGGTGTCGATCGCGCCTTCGCCGTCGCCCGCCGCATAGAGCGCGCTCGCAAGGTCGAGCCGCGCCTGGTGGTCGTTCGGATCGGCCGCGACCTTCGCCTTCAATTCCTGCATCGACCCGGCCGCGCCCGCGCTTTCCGCCAGCTCCAGCGCCGCCTTGACCGCGTTCGCTTCCGCGGCGACCGCCGGGTCCTTCATCTTGTCGGCCGTGATCGCGGCCAGCGTGTCGCGCGCCTGCTTGTGCTGCTTGGCGGCCAACTGCGCGCGGGCAAGCCTGGC
>CAYMTM010000339.1:0-3139 GCA_964393375.1 uncultured Rhodospirillaceae bacterium | reverse complement strand
CAGGCGCACCTCGCGGCCATGGAATGAAAAACTGATGTCGCGAAAGCGATTGGAGAAAGGCACGAGGGTAAAGCAGGCCGTGTCGCCGGGGACCTTGGGCGTGACGCGCGTCGGCCGCAGCCATTCGATCCAGCCGCCCCCGACCCGTGTCGCGTAGCGCAGGATCGTTCCGCCGAAATCCGGCGAAAGGTCCAGTCGCGACGGGCCGGCATGAAGTTCCAGCGGCGGCAGGCTCCGATCCATCGTTTCCCCGCAGAGGCCGATTCCGCCTAAGACTATCCAGGCCATGCCGGACCACCAACCCCTGCCCGTCGATGCGGTGCTGCCGCGCCTTGTGTCGACGCTCGACGCCGGTACCTCGGCCGTGCTGGTGGCAGCGCCCGGCGCCGGCAAGACCACGCGCGTCCCGTTGGCCCTGCTCGACCGGCCGTGGGTCAAGGGCCGCCGCATCGTGATGCTCGAGCCGCGCCGGCTGGCCGCGCGCGCTGCGGCCGAATACATGGCGCGAGGCCTGGGCGAGCGGGTCGGCGCGACGGTCGGCTTCCGGGTCCGCATGGACTCGCGCGTCGGCCCGCATACCCGGCTCGAGATCGTGACCGAGGGCGTGTTGACGCGCCGGATACTCGCGGACCCGTCACTCGACGGCGTGGCCTGCGTGATCTTCGACGAGTTCCACGAACGCAGCCTGGACGGCGACCTGGGCCTGGCGCTGGCGCTCGACGCGCGCGCGGCGTTGCGTCCCGAGCTTCGTATTCTCGTCATGTCCGCGACGATCGACGGTGCGCGGGTGGCGGGGCTGGTTGGCGGGGCGCCGGTGATCGAAAGCGAGGGCCGCGTCTTTCCCGTCGCCACGCGCTATGTAGGCCGCGCGCCGCGCCAGCCGATCGAGCCGCAGGTGGCCGATGCCGTTTTGGCGGCGCTGCGGGCCGAGGATGGCTCGGTGCTGGCCTTCCTGCCCGGCGCGGGCGAGATCAGACGCACCGAGAGCTTGCTGCGCGAGCGCATCACCGATCCGTCGGTCGATCTGGCGCCGCTTTACGGCACCCTCGATCCGCAGGCGCAGGACCGCGCGATCGCGCCCGCGCCTGCCGGGCGGCGCAAGGTCGTGCTGGCAACGTCGATCGCCGAGACCAGCCTCACCATCGAGGGGGTGCGGGTGGTGGTGGACTGCGGACTGGCGCGCGTGCCGCGTTACGATCCCGAGACCGGTTTGGCCGGCCTTGCGACGGTGCGCATATCGCGCGCCTCGGCCGATCAACGACGCGGCCGCGCCGGGCGGCTGGAACCAGGCGTTTGTTACCGCCTGTGGGACGAAGCGGAGAACCGCGGGCTTGCGGCCTTCGCGCCGCCCGAGATCCTCCAGGCGGACCTAGCGCCCCTCGCGCTCGCGCTGGCCGAATGGGGCGTTAGTGGGCCGGCGGACCTCAACTTCCTCGACCCGCCGCCGACGGGCGCATTTTCCGAGGCGCAGGCGCTGCTGCGCGCGCTCGAGGCGCTCGACGCCCAGGGCCGCCTGACCGAGGCGGGCCGGGCGCTGGCTCGCCTGCCGCTCCCGCCGCGTCTTGGGCATATGCTGCAGGCTGCCGCCGCGCGCGGCTGGGGTGCGCTTGCGGCGCGTGTCGCGGTGCTGCTGACAGAGCGCGGCCTGGGTGGCCGCGATGTCGACATTCGCCATCGCCTTGCGGCGTTCGACCACGATCGCGGCGAAAGAGCCGGGGCTGCGCGACGCATGGCCGAGACTTGGTGCCGACTGACCGGCGGTGCCGGCGAGGAGCGGCCCGACCCTGACCGCGCGGGCGCGGTGCTGGCGCTTGCCTACCCGGACCGAGTCGCCAAGGCTAGGGCCGGCCGGTCGGGCGAGTTCCTGCTGGCCAACGGCCGCGGCGCGGCGCTCGACCCGGCCGACCCTCTCGCCCGCGAACCTTACCTGGCGGTGGCCGATCTCGCGGATAGCGGGTCTACCGGCCGCATCCTGCTCGCCGCTCCTCTCGGCGATGCGGAAATCTTCGAGGAATTCGCCGAAGCGATCGCGACGGAAGACGAGGTCGCTTTCGATCCGCAGACGCAGGGCGTCCGCGCGTGCCGGGTACGGAAGCTCGGCTCGCTGGTACTTTCCGAACAACACCTGCCGCAGATCGATACCGAACGGCTGCGCGGCGCGTTGCTCGATGGCGTGCGCCAGGTCGGCGTCGAGCACCTTCCGTGGAGCGACGAGCAGAAACGGCTGCGCGCGCGCATTGCGTTCCTGCAGGCCTCCGCGGCCGCCGCCTGGCCGGACCTGTCGGATCGCGCGCTTGCGGCGTCGCTGGAAGACTGGCTGGGACCGTTCGTCTCCGGCAAGCGCGCGATCGGAGAAATCGCGGAGGGCGACTTGGCGGCGGCGCTCGACGCCATGCTGTCCTGGGACCAGCGGCGGCGCTTGGACAGCGAGGCGCCGTCGCACTTCGTCGCCCCGACCGGTTCGCGCCTGCCGATCGACTACCTGGCGGAGGGCGGGCCATCGGTCCGGGTGCGCGTCCAGGAATTGTTCGGCTTGGCGAAGCACCCGACCGTCCGGCAGGGCCGCATTCCGCTGACGCTTCACCTCTTGTCGCCGGCGCACCGCCCGGTGCAGGTCACGCGCGACCTGCCCGGGTTCTGGGCCGGCTCCTACCAGGCCGTGCGTGCCGAGATGAAGGGCCGCTACCCCAGGCACCCCTGGCCAGACAACCCGCTCGCCGCGCCGCCCACACGGCGCGCCACGCCGCGGGGCTGAGGCGCGGGCCGCGGCTTGCGTCACGCGACCAGCAATCTGGCGATCGCGGCTTCGTTCCAGGTGATGCCGGCGCCGGGCCGGTCGGGAACAACGATATGCCCTTTGTCGACCGTGTAAGGCTCTTCCAGCACCGGATTTGCCCAATCCACCCATTCCAGGTAGTGCGCGGTCGGCGTCGCGGTCATCAGGTGCGCGCTGACCTCGGGGAACAGATGCGTCGACATCGGCACGCCATGCGCTTCGGCCAGCGCGGCGCAGCGCATCCAGGCGGTGATGCCGCCGATCTTGCTGGCGTCGGGCATGACGTAGTCACAGGCCCCGGCCGCGATCGCCTTGGCCATGTCGGAAGCCGACCAGAAATTCTCGCCGATCTGCACGGCGGTC
>CAYMTM010000338.1:0-3171 GCA_964393375.1 uncultured Rhodospirillaceae bacterium | reverse complement strand
AAGAACCCGTTCTTCAAGAAGGTGCTCGACTCGCAGCGCGCCTACGCGGCCAAAGTGGTGCCGGCCAAGCGCTTCATGTTCCCGCCGTACTCCTTCGCGGCGAACCACTACTGGCCGGAGAAGAAGAAGTAGCAGCAGATGGAGACGGGGGCGGTGGAACCGCCCCCTCCTCTTTAGCGATCGCCAGATCAAACCGTTTCCGGCCAACACGCGCCAGACCAACCGCGGCATGACCCAGCCTTCCAGGGAGCTGACCAGCTTCGTCCGCGGCATCGACCGGTTCACCGACGCGATCGGCACTGCGGTGGCGTGGCTCAATGTCCCGCTCGTCCTTATCGTCAGCTACGAGGTGCTCGCGCGCTATTTTTTCGAGGCGCCGACGATCTGGTCGTTCGATCTGACCTATATGCTTTACGGCACCATCTTCATGCTCGGCGCGGCCTATGCGCTGCACCGCGGCGCGCATATCCGCACCGACTTTTTCTTCGAGAAATGGTCCGTCCGGACCAAAGGGATTGTGGATTCGATCGCCTATCTCGTCTTCTTCTTCCCCTCGCTGATCCTGTTCCTGGTCGTCAGCGGCCAGGAGGGATGGTACGCGTTCCAAATCAACGAAACCTCCGAGCAGACGCCGTGGCGGCCGATCCTGTGGCCGTTCAAGATGGTGGTGCCGCTGACCTGCCTTCTGCTGATGATCCAGGGCGTTTCCGAGACGATCAAGAGCCTGTTCGCCTGGCGCACGGGCGTCGAGTTCGAACACAAAGAGAAGGTCGAGGTCTAGGGCATGACCGGGCTCGTCTTCCTCGGCCTGGTCATGCTGGTCGTCATGATCGGCGCGATCTTCATCGGCTTCCCGATCAGCTTCACCCTGCTTTTCCTCGCCCTGTCCTTCGGCTACTTCGGATTGGGCCACACGGTATTCGACCTGGCCTATTTCCAGGTCATCGGCCTGATGAAGGAAGAGCTGCTGGCCGCGGTGCCGCTGTTCATCTTCATGGGCTTCATCACCGAGCAGGCCGGGTTGATGGAGCGGCTTTTCAAGGCATTTCGCGACCTGCTGGCGCCGGTGCGCGGCGCGCTGTTCGCGGTGGTGATCCTGACCGCCGCCGTGTTCGCGATGGCGACGGGAATCGTCGGCGCCGCCGTCACCGTGCTCGGCATCATGGCCAGCCCGATCATGATCAAGACGGGCTACGACGCCAAGCTCGCGGCCGGCGCGATCACCGCCGGCGGCACACTCGGGATCCTGATCCCGCCCTCGGTCATGCTGATCGTCATGGGGCCGGTGCTGGGCGTTTCGGTCGCGGATCTCTACGCGGCCGCGTTTGGCCCGGGGTTCCTGCTCGCCGGCCTCTATCTCGCCTATCTCATGGGACGCGCCTTCTTCAATCCGAACCTCGGCCCGCCGGTGCCGAAGGAAGAGCGTATCCACGGCATGGGCACGCTCATCCGCGAGATCGTAATCGGCGTCGTTCCGCTGGGCGGGTTGATCGCAGCGACGCTCGGGTCGATCCTCGCCGGCCTGGCCACGCCGACCGAGGCCGCCGGCGTCGGCGCCCTGGGCGCCCTGTTCCTATCCGCGGCCTATGGCAGACTGACCTATGAAAGCCTCAAGCGCGCCGTCCTTTCGGCCACCGCCACGTCCAGCATGGTGCTGCTGCTGGCCGTGACCTCGAACGTGTTCGGCGCCGTCTTTTCGCGCCTCGGCACGGCGGGCTGGATCACCGACACGCTGTTGGCGTTGCCCGTGCCGCCGATGGGGATGCTGTTTGTCGTGGTCATGCTGATCTTCCTGCTCGGCTGGCCGTTCGAGTGGCCGGCGATCATCCTCGTCTTCCTGCCGATCTTCTACCCGGTGGTGGCGGCGCTGAAATTCGACATGGTCTGGTTCGGCGCTTTGGTCGCAGTTGTGCTGCAGACCGCCTTCCTCTCTCCGCCCGTCGCCATGTCGGCCTACTACCTGAAGCAGGTCGTGAAGGAATGGCCGTTGGCCACGATCTACAAGGGCATGTTCGAATTCATGGTGCTTCAAATCGTCGCGATCGGGCTGGTGATGGCGTTTCCATCCATTGCCACCTATTTTCCCGAAGTGCTGCGCGATATTGCCAGGGCCGAAAAAGTCGAGAAGATCGACGACAGCATGAACAAGCTCGAGGACGACGAGACCGAAACGCCGAAATGACGCCGACGGGCAGCCCAGCGGGGGATTGGCGCGCAAGCGCCGCCGGCATCCTCGGCCGGTTCGTGCGCCGGGTCGACGCGGCGAACGAGGCCATCGGCCGCGCGGTCGGCTGGCTGACGGTCGCCACCGTGCTCGTCTGCGCCGGCGTGGTGTTCCTGCGCTATGTGCTGAAGTCCGGTTCGGTGTGGACGCAGGAGCTCTATGTCTGGATCCACGCCTGCGTGTTCATGCTGGGTGCCGGATATGCGCTGCTGGCCGACAAGCACGTCCGGGTCGACCTGTGGTACGGGAAGCAGACCGCGCGCACCAAGGCGGTCGTCGAGCTCCTGGGAGCGGCCTTGTTCCTGCTTCCCTGGATCGCGGTTCTGCTGTGGACCGCCCTGCCCTTCGCCGCCAGGTCCTGGGCGATCCTGGAACCCTCGGCGCAGGTCGGCGGACTGCCGGCGCTGTTCCTGCTCAAGTCGGTCCTGATCGTCTTCGCCATCCTGTTCGGACTGCAGGGAGTGGCGCGCGCCGCGCGGGCCGCCTTGCTGCTCACCGGCCGCGACGTGCCCTGATGGGCGGGCCGCTTACCGCCGGCGACTGGCTCAGCATCCTGCTGTTCCTGGGGATGTGCGCGACGATGGCGCTGGGCTATCCGATCGCCGTCACCTTGGCCGGCATCTCGCTCCTGTTTGCCTTCCTGGGCAGCCTGCTCGGGGCGTTCGACCTGGGCATCCTGCACGCCCTGCCGAGCCGCTACCTGGGCATCATGCAGGGCGAGGTGCTGGTCGCCGTGCCGCTGTTCGTCTTCATGGGCTTCGTGCTGGAGCGGTCGGGCATCGCCGAGGCGCTCTTGACCACCATGGGCCAGCTATTCGGCAAGCTGCGCGGCGGCCTCGGCATCTCCGTCGTGCTGGTCGGCGCCCTGCTGGCCGCCTCTACTGGCGTGGTGGGCGCGACGGTGGTGACGATGGGCCTCATCAGCCTGCCCGCGATGATGCGTGCGG
>CAYMTM010000337.1:0-3172 GCA_964393375.1 uncultured Rhodospirillaceae bacterium | reverse complement strand
ACAGCGCGACCTTCGGCGGCGCGGGACTCGCGGCCGGCGCGCTCGCGCCCGCCGCCGGCTTGCGGGACGGATCGGGCGCGCGCGCGGCTTCCAACTCGACCCAATATCGCTGTCGCGCGGCGGGATCCTCGACGATGCTCTTGCAAACCTGACCGTACTTGTCGAGCAGGATGGAGTAGTCGAACGATTCGCCGATCTCCTCCAGCTGCTGCTTGGTGCGCGCCTGGATGCGCGCCTGCGCGTCGGCGTCGTTCATGCCCGTCTGCTTCTGAACGATCGCCATCGAGTCGAGCAGAACCTGCAGCATCGCCTCGGTCTTGCCGATCTGGCCGTCCTTCGGGTTTCTGCGCCGCATGCCTTCGGCGCTGATCCCGTACAGCGCGAAGCACTGCACCATTTCGTCGTGGAATCGGCTAAGCGCCCGGTTCGCGGCTGGCGAGTCGTCGGCGCACGCCGCCGTCGCGGCAGCCCATCCAATGCCGACCGTCATGCAGAGTCGCCGGAGCATCTTTATAGTTTACGCTTCTTCACCACGAGTGTCGCGCATGTCCGACTCGCATTTTGAGGCAATTTTCAGCATCAGTTTGCCGAATTTCAAAGTTGTCGGCGCAACAGCGCGAATGAAACCGAGCGCCGCATGCCGAGGCCACAGGTTTGTCACAAGGGCAAAGACGCGGTGCCGCTAGCCTGATACTCTAAGAACGCCCGGAAACGAACCGGGACACGATAACGGCTGCCGTGTTTGGGGGACGACATTCTTGGCCAGTCGTGATCAAGCCGTTCGCGCGCGGGTCGGGCGGCGCGTCGGAGCGGGCTCCGGCGCCGTCGCGCCCGCGACTCGGTATCCGCGCTCTCGTTGGTCACAGGACCGCAGCCGCGTCGCGCGTACTATTTGCGCCTTCCAGGCTCGCGCAGTCCGAACAATCGAGCCGGCAGGCGGACTTCCCGGAGCAAGCGCATCGGCAAGCACCGGGCGGACGCTCGACCGTGCGGAGGACAGGTAGGGGTAATTCTAGGAGATCGCGCCGAAGGTAAGGCCCAACAAGAAAAGCAGCGCCGCCATGCGTGTCAGGCCGTGGCCGTCGCCCCGCCTCCGACGCAAGCCGGCGCTTGCGGCTCGCTTTCCCGGCCGATGGAGCTGCCGATCCAGGCCGTCGAACGCCCGACAGCGTCGCACCAACGATCGCCCGGCCGATCTTGGCGCGCCGAATCGCCGGGCCGCAAGAATGCGGGTCGCGCACAAGTCGACGGCGTCTTCGAATCGGCGACCATCGCGGGGACTTGGCATGAGACAGCGCGGCATGAAGCGGCTGGGATGGTTCGCGCGCGGAGCATTGGCGCTTGCATTGTGCCTGTTTTCGCCGGGCGCGGCCTGGCCGCAGGTTGAGAAACGCGCGGCGCTGGTTATCGGCAACGCGGCCTACAAGGACCAGCCGCTGCTGAACCCGATCAACGACGCCCGCGCCATGACGGCGCGGCTGCGCCAACTCGGCTTTGACGTCGTCGTTCGTGAGAATGCGACACGAGCGCATTTCTCCTCGGCGATCGCGGAGTTCGCGGCGAAGATTACGCCGTCGACGGTGGCGCTGTTCTTCTATGCGGGGCACGGCATGCAGATACGGGGGCGCAACTACCTTGTCCCGGTCGATGCCGAGATCGAATCGGAATCGGCCGTGCCGTTCAGCGCCATCGATGTCGCGCTGGTCAACGAGGCGATCGACCAGACCGGCGCACGCGCCAAGGTGCTGGTGCTGGACGCATGCCGCAACAACCCGTTCGAGCGCAGGCGCGGCGGCGGGGCGGCGCGCGGGCTCGCGCCGATGGATGCGGCGCGCGGGTCGCTGGTGGCGTTCGCCACCGCGCCGGGCAGCGTGGCGGCGGACGGCGACGGCCCGAACAGCGTCTATACCGGCGCGCTGCTGAAGGCGCTCGAGCAGCCGGGGCTGAAGGCCGAGGAGGTGTTCAAGCGGACGCGGCTGATCGTGCTGGACCAGACGCGCGGCGCGCAGACGCCGTGGGAGCAGTCGGCGCTGACCGGCGATCTGGTGCTGAACCCGATCATGCCCGCCTCCGCCTTCGGCATGGCCCTGCAGCCCGACCGCGAGACGGTCTTCTGGCAGTCCGCGCAGACCACCAATCGGGCGGACGAGTACGAGGCCTATCTGCGGCAATATCCGGCGGGCGAATTCGCCGCGCTGGCCCGCTCGCGCCTGGCGGCGCTGAAGGCGCAACCGCCCCTACAAACGGCTCCGACACTGCCGGCGCTGCTGACCAAGGCCGAACTCCTCGTCGAGCGCAAGCCGGCGGAGCTGCAGCAGCAGGTGTTCGTGCCGCCCGGCGCGGGGACGGCCTTGCCGGCCTGGAGCTCCGCCCCGGAGCGCACGTTCCGCGACTGCTCGGTCTGTCCCGAGATGGTGCTCATACCGGCGGGCAGCTTCATGATGGGCTCGCCGCCCGGCGAATTCGGCCACAGCGACGTGGAAGCGCCGCAGCACGTGGTGGTGGTGCGCAGCTTCGCCGCCGGGAAATACGAGGTCACGTTCGCGGAGTGGGACGCCTGCGTGGCCGCGGGCGGCTGCGGCAACCAGCCCGCGGAGAAAGCCTGGGACAGCGGCTGGGGACGCGGCAACCGGCCCGTCATCAACGTCAGCTGGGACGACGCCAAGCAGTACGTCGCATGGCTGTCGCGGCGGACTGGCAAGCAGTACCGCCTGCTCAGCGAGGCGGAATGGGAGTATGCCGCACGCGCCGGCACGACGACGCCTTTCCATACCGGGGCGACCATCACCCAGGACCAGGCGAACTTCGCGGTCGACGGCAAGGGCGTCTATCACGAGCAGACCGTCAGCGTGGGAAGCTTCCCGCCCAACCGTTTCGGCCTGCACGACATGCACGGCAACGTGTGGGAATGGGTCGAGGACTGCTTCAACCCGAACTACGCCGAAGCGCCGACCAACGGCGCGGCATGGACCAGCGGCGACTGCAGCAAGCGCGTCGTGCGCGGCGGCTCGTGGTCCAATTTCCCGGGCGGCATCCGCTCGGCGTTCAGGAGCAAGAGCGCGACCACCACGCGCTACAACAATTTCGGCTTCCGCGTCGCGCGGACGGAGTAGAGGCCGGCGCTACTGTTTTGGCCGCTGCTGGGCGTTCCAGCGCAGGAACTGCTCGAACA
>CAYMTM010000336.1:0-3173 GCA_964393375.1 uncultured Rhodospirillaceae bacterium | reverse complement strand
ACATCGCTTCGGTCCCCTTCTCAAATATAGCAAGGAACGAAGCTTAAGAGGACACCTGATCGCTATGCAGCGAAGCCCCGCAGCAAACGCCCCGCCAGCGGTGCGTCCAGGTCCAGTGTGCCGTCCTCGCCGACGATGCGGTCGCCGTTGACCCACACACCGTGCACGCCGATCGCCGGCGTGGTCAGGCGCGGCGCGCCGCCCGGCAGGTCGTACACGCGCCGCTTCTCGCCGCGATTGACGGTCGCGGAATCGAACAACAGCAGATCGGCTGCGTTGCCGGGCTTCAACACGCCGCGGTCGCCAATGCCGAAGATCGAAGCCGGCCGGCCGGTCAGGTGGTATATGGCCTGCTCCAGCGTCAACGTGCCGCGCTTGCGCACCCAATGGCCCAGCAGGTGCAGGCCAAAGCCCGCATCGCAGAAGAAGGTGAGGTGCGCGCCGGCGTCCGAAAGCGCGATATTGGCGCAGGGGTGCTGCAGCATCCGCCCGACCGCCTCCTCGTCGGAGTTCAGCAGCACGGCGGCGAAAATCGTCTCGAGGTCCTCCGCGAGCGCGAGGTCGAGCATGAAATCGAGCGGGTCCTGTCCCGCCTTGGCCGCCAGATCGCCGACCGAGCGACCTTCCAGCGCGCGATGCTGCGGTTTCTTCACTTCCAGCAGATTGAGCTTGTTCCACTCGCCGTTGAACAGCCTGACCTTGGCCGGCTGCCGCAATTCCGCACGCACCGCCTGGCGGAACCCGGGGTCGGCATAGATGCCTGGCAGCTTCTCCTCCGGCGCCTCCATGGCCGGCCGCCAGGCCTTGAGCCCCTCGAACGGATAGGGGGACTTCAGCGTGAACTCGTTGGTCAGCGGGCACGGCGACACCTGGCCCCAGAGCTGCCGGCCCCGCCCCTGCGCCGCCTGGATGTCGCGCAGATCGTCGAAGGTGACCTCGGGGTTGGTGCTGTTGTGCAGCAGGGCGGCGATCACGACCGGCCGGCCCGACTGCGCCGCCAGCGCCTCCAGGAACGGGACCGTAGTGGCGCTGCCCTTCGTCAGCATGAACACGCCCGAATTGCCTTCGCCCAGGGCTCCAACGAGCGTCCGCAGCTCCTCCGGGGCGGCCATGCGCGAGGGCATGGGAATGCCGGCCTCGCCGTTGTGCTGATCGGCCGTCGAGGTGGCGAAGCCGACCGCCCCGGCGCGCATCGCATCCACGACTAGCGCGCGCATTCGCGCCACCTCGTGTTGCGTCGCTGCGCGCTGATGCGAGGCCTTTCCCATAACGAAGGTGCGGATCGACGAATGCCCGACGAAGGCCGCGACGTTGATGCCGACGCCCCGCCGCTCGATCATCGCCAGGTATTCGGGGAAGCTTTCGAAGCTCCAGTCGATGCCCCGCTGCAGCACCTCCAGCGACATGCCTTCGACATGCGTCAGGTTGCGCATGGTGAGTTCGCGGTGCTCGGGCTTGCACGGTGCGATGGTGAAGCCGCAATTGCCGATGACCGCGGTGGTGACGCCCAGCGAAGAGGACGGATGGAGCCAGCGATCCCATGTGATCTGGGCGTCGAAATGCGTATGCACGTCGATGATCCCGGGCGCCAGCACCAGGCCCCGCGCGTCGATGGCCTGCCGCCCCTGTCCCACGTCGGCGCCGATCGCGGCGATGCGGCCGCCCGCCACGGCGAGCGCGCCAGGCTGGGCCGGCGCGCCGGTGCCGTCGCAGATCAGCGCATCGCGGATCACCAGATCGTGCATGTGGCGTTCTTCCTCCCGCCGTCACTATAGAGCCGCGCGCCTGCCGCGCGCGAGGTCCAGCTGCTCGCCGTCCCAATTGCGCCCGACCATGATGCCGGCGAGGATGCCGATGCCCGCCATCGCAGCCATGCCCACATAACCCAGGGCGCCAAAGCCGGCATAGAGCCAGCCGGCGAAGGCCATCGCTGCTCCCATGCCGAAGGAGTTGGAGACGGCGGCGAACAGCCCTTGCGCCGTGGCGGAGTGGCTGACCGGCACGGCCCGCGCTATCAGGATCATCATCCCTAGGTGACAGCACGCAAAGGTGAGCGCGTGCAGCATGGTCACAAGGGCAAGCACCGGAACCGAGGCGGTCAGCATCATCAACGACCACCGCGCGATCCCGCCAGCGCCCGCGATCGCCACCAACGCCACCGGGTCGAAGCGGCGCAGCACGCTCTGCCCGCGCCAGAATAGGACGATCTCGCCCAGCACGCCGCAAGACCACAGCACGCCGATCGCGCCCTCCGGGATGCCCATCCGGCGCATCTCCAGCGTGCCGAAGGCATAGAAGAACGCGTGGCTGCACTGGATCAGCGTGACCGCGGCCAACAGCCACAACAGCATCGGCTGGCGCAGCAGCGGCCATACCTCGCCGCGCGCGGCCGCCGGCGGCGCAGGGGGAGCCGCCGGCAGCACCAGGCAGCTCGCCACGACCAACCCGAGCAAGGCCAGGATCAGGGCCAGTACCGCCTCGGAGCTGCGGCCGACGAGGACCCAGCCGCCGGCCACCGCGGCGACCACGAAGGCGATCGAGCCGAGGGCGCGCACCCGGCCATAGTCGAAGGCGCGCGCGGTCGCCAGCAGCATGGCGAGGTTCTCGCACAGCGGGCCGACCGCGCCGAAGGCGACCGACATGATTGCACTGGCAAGCAGGATCGACGCCAGCCCGCCGGAGAAATGGAACATAACGCCGGCCAGCAGGGCGACGCATGCCGCTGCGCCCAGGACCAGCCGGCGGTCGGGCGCCCGGTCGGACAGGCTGCCAATCCACGGTGCCGTAACGCCGCGAACAACGAAGCCGGTCGCGATGACCAGCCCGATCTCGGAGGCCGACAAGCCGCGCCCCGCCAGCCAGACCGGCCAGAAAGGCAGATGCACGCCGATCGTGGCGAACATCGCGCCATAGACCAGGCACATGCGCAGGGCGGGGCTCACGCGCGAAACCCTAGCGATGATTCGCCGGGTCGGCCACGACCGCCGGCGCATGGGCCGCATTCGCCGCCGCCGTTAACCCTGACGGAGCGCGCTTGACGGCGGCCCGATATTGAAAACCCTGCCCGGCTTGGCTATGAACGCCACGCTACCCGGTCCCGAAGCCCCACGCGAGAAAGAAACGCCCCATGAAGACGACCCGCAAAGTCCGTGAAATCCTGTCCCATTACGAAA
>CAYMTM010000335.1:0-3175 GCA_964393375.1 uncultured Rhodospirillaceae bacterium | reverse complement strand
CGTCGATCTCCGCGTCGGCCTTGTCCTTGTACCCCTTGCCGACGAACACGATGTCGCGCCCGCGGAACGCCAGGTCGGCGCCGGTCAGGTATTCGTGCGTCTTTGCCGCCGCGTTCCAGGCGACGATGCGGTCGGCGTTGCGGATGACGGTGGTGCGGTCGGCCATGCCACTCTCCCCCGGGCGTCGGGGGGAGCCTATACGCGGATCCCTGCAAACGACAAACCGCCGTCCGCGGCGGCATGGCCCTCGTCCCGCGCCTGTCGAAGGATGAGGTCGCGCGCGCCCTTAGACCGTCAAGAGCCGCCTTATCTCGTCGTCCTTCGCCTCGCCGGCGGTCTGCGAGAGCACGATCCTGCCGCGGCTCATCACGTGGAACACGTCGCCCAGCGCGCGGGCGAAGTCGAAATACTGCTCCACCAGCACGATCGCCATGTCGCCGCGCCGGGCCAGGGTCTTCAGCGCACGGCCGATGTCCTTGATGATCGAGGGCTGGATGCCCTCGGTCGGCTCGTCGAGGATCAGCACCTTGGGCCGCATCACCAGCGCGCGGCCGATCGCGAGCTGCTGCTGCTGGCCGCCCGACAGGTCGCCGCCGCGCCGGCGCAGCATTCCCTGCAGCACCGGAAACAGCGCGAACACGTCGTCGGGGATGCGGCGGTCCTCGCGCTGCAGCGGCGCGAAGCCGGTCATCAGGTTCTCCTGCACGGTCAGGCGGGGAAAAATCTCGCGCCCCTGCGGCACCAGCGCCATGCCGCGCCGCGCGCGCTCGTGGGGCGGCAGCGCGCTGACATCCTCGCCGCCCAGCTTCACCGTCCCGGACCGCGCGCGCTCCAGTCCGAACAGCGCGCGCAAGAGGCTGGTCTTGCCGACGCCGTTGCGCCCCAGCACGCAGGTGACCTTGCCCAGCGCGGCGTGAAGCGACACGTCGCGCAGCGCGCGGCTGGCGCCGTAGTAGAGGTCGATCGCCGTCGCTTCGAGCATCGCCTAGCGCCCCAGATAGACCTCGACCACGCGCGGGTCGGCCTGCACGTGGTCGATCGAGCCTTCGGCAAGCACGCTGCCCTCGTGCAGCACCGTCACCTTGGCACCCAGCGCGCGCACGAATTCCATGTCGTGCTCCACCACCACCACCGTCCGCTCGCCGGCAAGTCCCAGCACGAGCTTCGCGGTTTCCTCGGTCTCGTGGTCGGTCATGCCGGCGACCGGCTCGTCGAGCAGCAGCAGCGCGGCGTCCTGCATCAAGAGCATGCCGATCTCCAGCCACTGCTTCTGCCCGTGGCTGAGCGCGCCTGCCGGGCTGAAGCGCCGGTCGGCGAGCCCGATGCGTTCGAGCGTCGCCTCGATTCCGCGCGCCTTGCCGCGGTCGAGCGCGGCGACGAGCGCCTTCCAGGCGCCGCGCGGGCCGCTCTGCGCCAGCTCCAGGTTCTCGAACGCGGTCAGGTTCTCGAACACGGTCGGCTTCTGGAACTTGCGCCCGATGCCCAGATTGGCGATCTCGGCCTCGTCGCGCCGGGTGAGGTCGATCCGGCCGGCGAAGAACACCCTGCCTTCGTCCGGCCGCGTCTTGCCGGTGATGACGTCCATCATCGTGGTCTTGCCGGCGCCGTTCGGGCCGATGATGCTGCGCAACTCGCCCTTGCCGACCACCAGCGAGAGCGCGTTCAGCGCCTTGAAGCCGTCGAAGCTGACCGTCACCCCGTCGAGATAGAGCAGCGGGTCGCCGGCGGCGATCCCGGCGGCGGCGTCAGTCATGCGCCGCCTCCGCCGCCGTCGCCGCCTGCTTCGCCTTGGGCCGCAGCGCCGACCGCCATTGCGCCGCCAGGCCCGCGATGCCCCCGGGCAGGAACAGCGTCACCAGGATGAACAGCGCGCCCAGGAAGAACAGCCACATCTCGGGCGCCGCCCCGGTCAGCCAGGTCTTGGCGAAGTTGGTGAGGAAGGCGCCCAGGACCGCGCCGTAAAGCGTGCCGCGCCCGCCGACGGCCACCCAGATCGCGATCTCGATCGAGTTGGCGGGCGAGAATTCGCCCGGGTTGATGATGCCCACTTGCGGCACGTAGAGCGCGCCGGCGATGCCCGCCAGCACCGCCGACAGCGTGAAGGCGAACAGCTTGGCGAAGGTGACCGAGTATCCCAGGAACCGCACGCGGCTTTCGGCGTCGCGCAAGGCCAGCAGCACGCGGCCCAGCTTGGACGTCACCACGAACCGGCAGACCAGGAAGGCCAGCGCGAGCGCCAGGACCGAGGCCACGTAGAGCGCGACGCGCGTGCACTTGGCCTGCACGTCGAAGCCGAGAATCTCCTTGAAGTCGGTCATGCCGTTGTTGCCGCCGAATCCCATGTCGTTGCGGAAGAAGGCGAGCATCATGGCGAAGGTCAGCGCCTGGGTGATGATCGAGAGATAGACGCCCGTCACGCGCGAGCGGAAGGCGAAGAAGCCGAACACGAAGGCGAGCAGCCCGGGCACGACGATCACCATCAGGGCCGCGAACCAGAACATGTCGAAGCCGTACCAGTACCAGGGCAGCGCCTTCCAGTTCAGGAACACCATGAAGTCGGGCAGCACCGGGTGGCCGTAGACGCCGCGCGTGCCGATCTGGCGCATCAAATACATGCCCATGCAGTACCCGCCGAGCGCGAAGAAGGCGCCGTGGCCTAGGCTCAAGATGCCCGCATAGCCCCACACCAGGTCCATCGCCAGCGCCAGGATGGCGTAGCAAGCGTACTTGCCGAGCAGCGGCACCATGTAGTCGGGCAGCCGGAACGGCGCGCCGGGCGGCAGCGCCAGGTTCAACAGCGGCACGACCGCCGCCGCCGCGACCGCCAGCGCGGCGAACACCGCCCAGCCCTTGGCGTCGAGCACGCGCGCGAGGCGGCCCTTGAGCGGTGTCATCGGCTCAGCTCTCCACCGCGCGGCCCTTGAGCGCGAACAGGCCGCGCGGCCGCTTCTGGATGAACAGGATGATGGCGACCAGGACCGCGATCTTGCCGAGCACGGCGCCGGCCATCGGCTCCAGCACCTTGTTGGCGACGCCCAAGGTCATCGCGCCGATCAGCGTGCCGAACAGGTTGCCGACGCCGCCGAACACCACGACCATGAAGCTGTCGACGATGTAGATCTGGCCGAGATTGGGGCTGACGTTGCCGATCTGGCTCAAGGCCACGCCGGCCATG
>CAYMTM010000334.1:0-3198 GCA_964393375.1 uncultured Rhodospirillaceae bacterium | reverse complement strand
GTTCCAGCGCGCGGTGTGGGAGGCGATGTTGCGCATCCCCTATGGCCGGACGCGCGGCTATGGCGAAATCGCGGACGAGCTGGGCGGCGTGGCGCGCGCGGTGGGCATCGCCTGCGGATCGAACCCCATCGCGATCGTCATCCCCTGCCACCGCGTGATCGGGGCGGGCGGGCGGATGATCGGGTATTCCGGCGGCAAGGGTGTCAGGACCAAGTCCTGGCTGCTGGTCCACGAGGGCTGGCGCCCGCCGCGCGAGGACCCCGCGCAACTGGCGCTGTTTGACAGCAATGCAGGTTGACATCCCCCCTAGAATGGGTTATTTATCACCACATGAGGTGTAAATGACCCCTGAGCAATGCCGTATGGCCCGCGCTGCCCTGAAGTGGTCGACCAAGCAATTGGCCGAACGAGCTGACGTAGGATTGAACACCGTGAACCGATTTGAAGAGGGAGGTAACACACAGACGGAAAGCGTCGACCGCATGCGTCAAGCTTTGGAGAACAACGGCATTCGATTTCAGGGATCGATTCGCGGGAGCTTGGGCGTTGAACTGTCCCAAAGAATATGGCGACTCACGCCCATTGATCCGAGCAACGAAAATTGGGAAGCCAGCACTTGGCGAGGGTCTGTCGTGGTTCGCGCGCCAACTGAGCGAATTGCTCGGTGGCGAGCAAAGATTGCATTCGTGATTGCGACAAGACGACGCCCAGGTCAGACAATTCTGATGTGTCCTTGGGGTTTCGCGAATTTCGTAAGGGCCGAGGAAGTCCAAGACTCCTCATATCAAATAGACGGACCAACTGCCATTCTCGATCCTGCAACTGCAGATCGCGAAGTGCCAAGTGGTTGGGATCGGCATCGATTTGCTGGACTCTAGCTCGGAGGTTGCTGCCTCCTATCCGTGACAGCCTCGCCGCCGCCCGCTAGAGTTCGAAAAAACCAATCCGTCCAGGAGGAGCACCGATGCCAGACATCAAGATCGCCGCACGCGACGGCGGCAGCTTCACCGGCTATCTGGCCAAGCCCGCTTCCGGCCGCGGGCCGGGCATCGTCGTCATCCAGGAGATTTTCGGCGTCAACAAGGTGATGCGCGACATCACCGACAACCTTGCCAAGCAGGGCTATCTGGCGCTGTGCCCGGACCTGTTCTGGCGCCAGCAGCCGGGCATCCAAATCACCGACAAGACCGAGGCCGAATGGCAGCTTGCCTTCAAGCTGTTCAACGGCTTCGACCTCGAGAAGGGCGTCGACGACCTGAAGGCCACGCTCGACCACCTGCGCAAGACCGAGGGCTGCAGCGGCAAGGCCGGCACGGTGGGTTACTGCCTGGGCGGCAAGCTCGCCTACCTGATGGCGACGCGCAGCTCGGCCGACTGCAACGTCAGCTATTACGGCGTGGGCATCGAAGGCCTGCTGGGCGAGGCCGGCAAGATCACCAAGCCCCTGCTCATGCACATCGCAGCACTCGACAAGTTCGTCCCGCCCGAGGCGCAGGCGAAGATCAAGGACGGGCTGAAGGGCAACAAGCACGTCACCATCCATTCCTATCCCGGCGTGGACCATGCCTTCGCGCGCGAGGGCGGCGAGCATTGGAACGCGCCGGCGGCGATCCTCGCCAACCAACGCAGCGCGGAATTCTTCCGCAAGCACCTGCACTAGCAACTCATCCATCACGGGGGCACGGAACCATGGTCAAGGCAATCCGCATCCATCAGCCCGGCGGTCCGGAGGAAATGCACTGGGAGGACGTCACGGTCGACCCGCCCGGCCCGGGCCAGGTGCTGGTCCGCAACACCGCGGTGGGCCTCAACTACATCGACACCTACCACCGCAGCGGGCTCTACCCGATGCCGATGCCGCTCACCCTCGGCATGGAGGGCGCCGGCGTGGTCGAGGCGGTCGGGCCGAAGGTGCGCGAGTTCAAGAAGGGCGACCGCGTGGCCTACGCGGCGCCGGTGGGCTCTTACGCCGAGCAGTGCCTCAGGCCCGCCGACCGGCTGGTGAAGGTTCCGGCGGGGATCGACGACAGGCTCGCGGCCTCGATCATGCTGAAGGGCATGACGAGCTGGTATCTCTGTCGGCGGACCCACAAGGTCAAGAAGGGCGATACGGTGGTGGTGCATGCGGCAGCGGGCGGCGTGGGGCAGATACTCTCGCAGTGGTGCAAGGCGCTTGGCGCCACGGTGATCGGCACCGTGGGCAGCGACGACAAGGTGCCGATCGCCAGGAAGGTGGGCTGCAAGCACGTGATCGTTCTGGGCAAGGAGAACCTGCCGCAGCGCGTCAAGGAGATCACCAAGGGCAAGGGCGTGCCGGTGGTCTATGACGGCATCGGCAAGGATACGTTCAACGACTCCCTCGACTGTCTGGCGCCGCTCGGCCTGATGGTGACCTACGGCAATGCCTCGGGCCCGGTGCCGCCGGTCAATCTCGGCATCCTCGCGCAGAAGGGCTCGCTGTTCGTGACGCGGCCCACGCTCATGACCTACACGGCCAAACGCGAGGACCTGGTGAAGGCGGCCAAGGACCTGTTCGCGGTGATCAAGAGCGGCAAGGTCAAGGTCTCGATCAACCAGACCTATCCCCTGAGCGAGGCGGCGCAGGCCCACCGCGACCTCGAGGCGCGCAAGACCACCGGCTCGACGGTGCTGCTGCCGTAGGGCGGCGGCCGCGCAAACGGGAAAGGCCGGGGTTCGTCCCCGGCCTTTTCTTTTACTGGTTCATCGACTGGAAGAAGTCGGCGTTCGACTTCGTGGTCTTCAGCTTGTCGAGCAGGAACTCCATCGCGTCCACCACGCCCATCGGCATCAGGATGCGGCGCAGCACCCACATCTTTGACAGGATGCCCTTGTCGAGCAGCAGCTCCTCCTTGCGCGTGCCGGACTTGGTGATGTCGATCGCCGGGAAGGTGCGCTTGTCGGAGAGCTTGCGGTCGAGGATGATTTCCGAGTTGCCGGTGCCCTTGAACTCCTCGAAGATCACCTCGTCCATGCGGCTGCCGGTGTCGATCAGCGCGGTCGCGATGATGGTCAGCGATCCGCCCTCCTCGATGTTGCGCGCCGCGCCGAAGAAGCGCTTGGGGCGCTGCAGGGCGTTGGCGTCGACGCCGCCGGTCAAGACCTTGCCCGAGCTCGGCACCACGGTGTTGTAGGCGCGCGCCAGGCGCGTGATCGAATCGAGCAGGATCACCACGTCGC
>CAYMTM010000333.1:0-3215 GCA_964393375.1 uncultured Rhodospirillaceae bacterium | reverse complement strand
CATCGTCGAGATCGTCAACGACGACATGCCGTTCCTGGTCGATTCGGTCACCGCGGAGGTGAACCGGCTGGGATCGCAGGTCCACCTGGTGGTCCACCCGATCATGCGGGTGGTGCGCGACGGCGAGGGCAGGCTGGCGTCGCTGGCGGCGGCAGGCGATCAGCAGGCCAAGCCGGAATCGATCATGCGGGTCGAAATAAACGCCCAGACCGACCCGCAGGCGATGGAGAGCATCCGCGCCAACCTGGACCGCGTGCTGAAGGACGTGCGCGCGTCGGTCAAGGACTGGCCTGCGATGCGCGAGCGCCTGCGCGCGGTGGCCGCCGCGCTCAAGGCCGACCCGCCGCCGGTCCCCAGCGAGGAGTTGGACGAGGCGCTGGCTTTCCTCGCCTGGCTGGACGACGATCACTACACCTACCTGGGCTTCCGCGAATACCGCTTCGCCGGCGAGGGCAAGGACGCCCATCTCGAGATCGTCGAGGGCAGCCAGCTCGGCATCCTGGCCGACCCCGAGCGGCGCGTGTTCGACGATCGGCGCAACTTCGGCCAGCTGGGCGAGGAGATCGTGCGCTACATGCTGGCGCCGCAGCTCCTGACCGTGGCCAAGGCAAACCGCCGCTCGACCGTCCACCGCCCCGTCCACATGGACACCATCGGCATCAAGCAGATCGGCAAGGACGGCAAGGTCGTGGGGGAATGGCGTTTTGTCGGCCTGTTCACCTCGATCGCCTACAGTCTGAATCCGCGCGCCATCCCGCTGGTCCGCCGCAAGGTCGACCTGGTGCTGAAGAACGCCGGCTTCCCGCCGCAGAGCCACGACGGCAAGGCGCTGGCGCATATCCTGGACACGTTTCCGCGCGACGAGCTGTTCCAGACCACGACGGCCGAGCTCGGCGACACCGCGCTCGGCATCCTGCATCTGCAGGAACGCCAACGCATCGCGCTGTTCGTGCGCAAGGACGCGCTGGAGCGCTACGTCTCGGCGCTGATCTACGTGCCGCGCGACCGGCTTAACACCGACCTGCGCGTGCGCCTGCTTGCGATCGTGGCGAAGGCCTACAACGGCACGGTCAGCGTGTTCTACACGCACATGACGGACGAGCCCCTGGCCAGGCTGCACGTCATCATCCGTACCAAGCGCGGACAGGTACCCGCGGTCGACGTGGCCGAGCTGGAGGCGCGGCTGATCGAGGCCGGCCGCACTTGGTCCGACCGGCTGCGCCAGTCGCTGGCCGACCGCTTCAGCGCCGCCGAGGCGGGCAAGCTCTATGACCGCTACGCCGACGCCTTCCCGACCGGATATCGCGAGCGCTTCGACGCCGGGGTCGGCGTCGAGGATATCTTGCTGCTCGAGCGTGCGCTCGGCGGCGAAGGCATGGCGCTGACGCTCTACCGTCCGATCGAGGCGGCGGGCGACGAGCTGGGCTTCAAGATTTTCCATCGCGGCGCGCCGCTCGCCTTGAGCGACGTAATGCCGATGCTCGAGCACATGGGCGTGCGCGCGATCAGCGAGATGCCCTACCGCGTGGCGCCGCGCCCCGCGGACAACCAGGCGGCCGAGGCGGTGTGGATACACGATTTCACCCTGACCCTGGCCCCGCGCGCCAAGGCCGAGCCCGGACCGGAAGTAGCCCTGAGCGCCGTGCGCGAGGTCTTCCACGACGTGTTCGCGCGGACCTGGCGCGGCGAGATGGAGAACGACGGCTTCAACCGCCTGGTCCTGCTGGCCGGACTCGACGCGGCTGCGATCGTAGTGCTGCGCGCCTATGCCAAGTACCTGCGCCAGGCGGCTTTTACCTTTTCCCAGGCCTATATCGAGGAGACCTTCGCCAACCATCCGAAGATTGCTCGGCTGTTGGCGGAATTGTTCGCCGCCCGCTTCGATCCCGACCTCCCGGGCAAACCCGAGGATCGCACGGTCAAGGAGCGGGGAATCGTCGTGGAGATCGAGCACGCGCTGGACGCCGTCACCAACCTGGACGAGGACCGCATCCTGCGGCGCTACCTCAACCTGATCGGCGCGACGGTGCGCACCAACCACTACCAGCGCGACGCCAAGGGACGGGCGAAGCCCTACCTGTCGCTGAAACTCGACAGCCGCGCGATCGACGAATTGCCGCTGCCGCGACCGCTGGTCGAGGTGTTCGTCTACGCGCCGCGCGTCGAAGCGATCCACCTGCGCGGCGGACGCGTCGCGCGCGGCGGCATCCGCTGGTCGGACCGGCGCGAGGATTTTCGCACCGAGATTCTGGGCCTGATGAAGGCGCAGATGGTAAAGAACGCCGTCATCGTTCCCGTGGGATCGAAGGGCGGGTTCGTGGTCAAGCGGCCGCCGGCCGCGGGCGGCCGCGAGGCGTTCATGGCCGAGGGCATCGAATGCTACAAGACCCTGATGCGCGGCCTGCTGGACGTCACGGATTCCTATATTCCCGGCGGCATCCGCGCGCCCGAGCGCGTGGTAAGGCGGGACAGCGACGACCCCTACCTGGTCGTCGCCGCCGACAAGGGCACGGCCACCTTCTCGGACATCGCCAACGGCGTGTCGCAGGAATACCGATTCTGGCTGGACGATGCGTTCGCGTCGGGCGGATCGGCCGGGTACGACCACAAGAAGATGGGCATTACCGCTCGCGGTGCCTGGGAATCGGTCAAGCGGCACTTCCGCGAGATGGGCCGCGACATCCAGAGCGAGGACTTCCTGGTGGTCGGCGTGGGCGACATGTCGGGCGACGTGTTCGGCAACGGCATGCTGCTGTCCAAGCATACCCGCCTTGTCGCGGCCTTCGACCATCGCCACATATTCCTCGATCCCGATCCCGATGCGGCAACCAGTTGGGCCGAGCGCAAGCGCCTGTTCGACCTGCCGCGCTCGTCCTGGGCGGACTACGACAAGAAGCTGATCTCTCCGGGCGGCGGGGTGTTCGAGCGGAGCCTGAAGACCATCAAGCTGACGCCACAGGTGAAGCAGTGCCTGGGCGCCGCCCAGGACAGCATGACCCCGGCCGAGCTGATGCGCACAATCCTGACCGCGCCGGTCGACCTGCTGTGGTTCGGCGGCATCGGAACTTACGTAAAGGCCAAGGCAGAAACGAACGCCGAGGTCGGCGACCGCGCCAACGACGCGCTGCGCGTCGATGCCGGCCAGATCCGCGCCAAGGCGATCGGCGAGGGCGCCAATCTGGGCGTGACACAGCGCGGCCGCATCGAGTACGCGC
>CAYMTM010000332.1:0-3267 GCA_964393375.1 uncultured Rhodospirillaceae bacterium | reverse complement strand
CCTCGATCGTCGAGATGTTCTCGCCGCCCGAGATGATGATGTCCTTCGAGCGGTCTTTCAGCTCGATATAGCCGTCGGGGTGCATGACGCCCAGGTCGCCGGTGTGGAACCAGCCGCCGTCCAGCGCCTGCTCCGTCGCGCGCGGGTTCTTCAGATAGCCCTTCATCACGATGTTGCCGCGCATGAATACCTCGCCGATGGTCCTGCCGTCGGCGGGCAGCGGCGCCAGCGTCTTGGCGTCTGCCACCATAAGCCCGTCCAGCACCGCGTAGCGCACGCCCTGGCGGGCCTTGAGCTGCGCGCGCTCGGCCGGCGGCTTCGCATCCCATTCGGCATGCCACTCGCAGGCGACGGCGGGACCATAGACCTCGGTCAGCCCGTAGACATGAGTGACGTCGAAGCCCGTCGCCTCGGTCTTCTCCAGCACGGCCGCCGGCGGTGCCGAGGCGGCGGTCATCACCGCCACGCGCCGGGTGAGCCTGCCGCGCGCATCTTCGGGTGCGTTGACCAGCATGTTCAGCACGACAGGCGCGCCGCAGAAATGGGTGACGCCGTGCCGGGCGATGGCGTCGAAGATCGTGGCGGCCTCGACGCGGCGCAGGCAGACATGCGTGCCGGCCAGCGCCGTGACGGTCCAGGGAAAGCACCAGCCGTTGCAGTGGAACATCGGCAGGGTCCACAGGTACACCGGATGGCGCGGCATCGCCCAGGTCAGCACGTTGCCGATCGCGTTCAGGTAGGCGCCGCGATGGTGATAGACCACGCCCTTGGGATTGCCGGTGGTGCCCGAGGTATAGTTGAGCGCGATCGCATCCCACTCGTCGCCGGGCCTCAGCCATTCGGCCCCGGGGTCGCCTTCGGCGAGCAGCGCCTCATAGTCGATCGACCCGACGCGCCCGACCTCCGGCTTCAGGGGATCGGCGATATCGACGACCAGCGGCCGGCTGTTGATCTGGCTCAAGGCGGCTTTCATGGTCTGGGCGTACTCGCCGTCCACGATCACGGCCTTGGCCTCGCCATGTTCCAGGATGAAGCCGATCGTCGCCGCGTCCAGCCGCGTGTTGATGGCGTTCAGCACCGCGCCCGCCATCGGCACGCCGAAATGCGCCTCGAACAGCGCCGGGATGTTGGGCGCCATCACCGCCACCGTGTCGCCGCGCCGGATCCCGCGCTTTGCCAGGGCCGAGGCGAGCTGGCGGCAGCGCCGCTCCGCCGTCGCCCAGTCGTAGCGCAGATTGCCGTGGATCACGGCCGTCCGCCGCGGATGCACCTCGGCCGCGCGCGCCAGGAAATCCAGCGGCGTCAGCGCCGTGAAATTGGCCGCGGTGCGGTCGAGGCCGGTGTCGTAGGGCGAGCGGGGCATGGGCGTGCCTTGGGGGGAAATTGCCAAATCACGGTGCGCTGGGCAGACTGCGCGCGAAGCGTCGCGGCTGCGCCGGCCGCGCAAGGATAGGGAGAGGAAACGCCGATGACCAGCCGGTACGACGCCGTCTACGGCGAATGGCGGCGCGATCCCGAGGGGTTCTGGGCGCGCGCAGCCGAGGACATCCACTGGGAGAAGCGCTGGGACAAGGTGCTGGATGCCTCCCGGCCGCCCTTCTATCGCTGGTTCCCCGGCGCGCGGGTCAATACCTGCTTCAACGCGCTCGACCGCCATGTCGACGCCGGACACGGCGAGCGCCTGGCGCTGATCTATGACAGCCCGGTTACGGGGCAGAAGAAGACCTTCACCTACCGCGCGCTGCGCGATCAGGTGGCCGTGCTCGCCGGCGCGATCGCCGCCGAGGGCGTCAAGGCCGGCGACCGCGTCATCATCTACATGCCGATGGTGCCAGAGGCGGTGATGGCGATGCTGGCCTGCGCGCGCATCGGCGCCATCCACTCCGTCGTGTTCGGGGGCTTCGCCGCCAACGAGCTGGCGACCCGCATCGACGACGCCAAGCCGGCGATGGTCTTGAGCGCATCTTGCGGCATCGAGCCGGGCCGCATCGTCGCCTACAAGCCGCTGCTCGACGGCGCGATCGAGCTCGCAAGGCACAAGCCCAGGACCTGCTTCATCCTGCAGCGCGAGCAGCAGCGCTGCGACCTTGTGAAGGGCCGCGACCGCGACTGGCACGAAGCGGTTGCCGGCGCCAAGCCCGCGGATTGCGTGACGGTCGCCGCCACCGATCCGCTCTATATCCTCTACACCTCCGGCACCACCGGCCAGCCGAAGGGCATCGTGCGCGACAACGGCGGGCATCTGGTTGCGCTCAACTGGTCGATGAAGAACATCTACGGCATGCAGCCGGGCGAGGTGTACTGGGCGGCCTCCGACGTAGGCTGGGTGGTCGGGCACTCCTACATCGTCTACGCGCCCCTGATCTATGGCTGCACCTCGATCCTCTACGAGGGCAAGCCCGTGGGCACGCCCGACGCCGGCGCGTTCTGGCGCGTGATCTCGGAATACAAGTGCGCGGCTATGTTCACCGCGCCGACCGCGTTCCGCGCGATCAAGCGCGACGACCCCAAGGGCGCGCTGATCGCCAAATACGACCTGTCCAAGTTCCGCACCCTGTTTCTGGCGGGCGAACGCTGCGATCCTGACACGCTGCACTGGGCCGAGCAGCAGCTCAAGGTGCCGGTGATCGACCACTGGTGGCAGACCGAGACCGGCTGGGCGATCGCGGCCAACTGCGTGGGCCTCGGCATGCTGCCGGTCAAGCCCGGCTCGCCGACCCGGGCCGCGCCGGGCTACGACCTGCAGGTGCTCGACGCCAGCGGCACGCAGGTCAAGCCCGGCGAAATCGGCGCCATCGTCGCCAAGTTGCCGCTGCCGCCCGGCAGCTTTCCCACCTTGTGGAACGCCGACCAGCGCTATGTCGACAGCTACATGCGCGAGTTCCCGGGCTACTACAAGACGGGCGACGTCGCCTTCATCGACCAGGACGGCTACGTGTTCGTGATGGCGCGCACCGACGACGTGATCAACGTGGCCGGCCACCGGCTGTCCACGGGCGCGATCGAGGAGGTGCTGGCCTCGCACCCCGACGTGGCGGAATGCGCGGTGATCGGCGCGGCCGACAGCATGAAGGGACAGGTGCCGCTGGGCTTCCTGGTGCTGAAGGCGGGCGTCCATCGCCCGGACGCCGAGATCGTGGCCGAGGTCGTGAAGATGGTGCGCGAACGCATCGGGCCGGTCGCCTTCTTCAAGGTGGCCACCGTGGTCAAGCGCCTGCCCAAGACGCGCTCGGGCAAGATCCTGCGCGGCACGATGCAGAAGATCGC
>CAYMTM010000331.1:0-3269 GCA_964393375.1 uncultured Rhodospirillaceae bacterium | reverse complement strand
TCAGGCTGCTACACTCCCCCTCATGCGCGGCCTCGTGTCGATCCTGGTGGCGTTGGCGCTTGGCGCGACTGCGCCCGCGGGTGGCCGCGCGCAGGACCCGCCGGCGCCGCCGGCCTTCGCCGACTGGCTGGCCGAGCTCCGTGCCGAGGCATTGACGCGCGGTATTCGACCCGAGATTGTCGAACAGGCGCTGGGTGGGCTCACCGAGCCGCTCGCCGTGGCGATCGAGCGCGACCGCACGCAGGCCGAAGTCGTCCTGACGCTCGAGGAGTACATCGCCCGCCAGGTCACGAGCGAGCGCGTCCGCACGGGGCAACAGATGCTGGCCCGCCATCGGATGATCCTCGACGTGGTGTCGGCGGCCTACGGCGTGCCGCCGCCGATCATCGTGGCCATCTGGGGCATGGAATCAAACTTCGGGCGCTTCGTCGGCACGCGCCCCGTCATCGCGGCCCTGGCCACGCTCGCGTGGGATCCGCGCCGCGCGACGTTGTTCCGGCGCGAGCTGTTCAGCGCGCTCGAGATCCTGAACCGCGGCGACATCGAGTTCGAGCGGCTTCAGGGGTCGTGGGCGGGCGCCATGGGACAGCCGCAGTTCATGCCCTCGAGCTATCTGCAGCATGCCGTGGACTTCGACGGCGACGGCCGCCGCGACATCTGGGAGTCGGAACCGGACGTCTTCGCGTCGATTGCCAACTACCTCAAGGGCTACGGCTGGACCGAAGGCTATCGCTGGGGACGCGAGGTGCAGGTGCCCGACGCGGCCGCGGCGCGCATTGCCGAATCCGTCGAACGGCGCGCGGGGACCTGCCAGGCGAGGCGGGACATGACGATCGGCCAGCCCCTCGCCGCCTGGCAGGACCTCGGCATCCGGCTCCCGGGCGGCGCGGCGCTGCCCCAGGTCGACGTACAGGCCGCGCTCGTGTCAGGCACGAAGCGGCGTTTCCTCGTGTACGGCAACTACGAGGCGCTCCTCGACTACAACTGCGCGCACGCCTACGCGATTAGCGTCGGGCTCCTCGCCGATCAGATTGGGGCATGATCGTGAACACGGTCGTTCTGCTACGAAGATTCGAGTTGCGACTACGCTGCGGGCTCCAAGGTGACTTTGTGGCCCAGTCGTTCGAGGCGACGGACAAGAGAGCGGGTGAGCTGGGCGGGCGCAAGGCGGTCGAAGTAGTCGGCCCCCAAGTCGTGATACGCGACGTCGTCACGGAGGATGTAGTACGCCGCGACGAGCAGGCCGTGGGCGGTGGCGACAATCGCCCGCTTCGCGCCGCGGCGCCGCGCCAGTCGCCGGAACTGGGCAGCGGCATAGGTCCCCTTGGTCTGCTTGGCCGCCCACGCCGCCTCGGTGAACGCGCGCCGCGCCCAGCGGTTCCCGTGCCGCGTCGTGCCGGCGCGGCGCTTCCCGCCGGTTTCGTGATTCCCGGGACACAACGCGACCCACGACGCCGCATGGGCGGCGCTGGGAAACACGGTCATGTCGACGCCCAGTTCCGCGAGGATGTTCTCAGCGGTCCGTTGATCCACCCCCGGCATCGTGTCCAAGCGGGTCAGGTGCGCCGCAAAAGGGCGGCTGGCCTCAGCGACCTGCGTGTCGTACGCCGCGATCTCGGTTTCCAGGAAGGTCAGCTGGCCGAGCAGCCGCGTGAGCAGGAACCGATGGTGCGCCGTGACGCGCCCCTCGAGGGCCACGCGCAACTGCGGGAGCTTCTTCCGCAGCGTGTGCCGGGCCAAGTCCGCCAGGCGCGTCGGGTCGGTCTCGCCCGCCGCCAGCGCCTGCAGCATGGCGCGCCCGGACACACCGAGGATGTCGCTCGCCACGCTCCCGAGCTTGATATTCGCGTCGTGCAGGACCGCGTGGATCCGATTCGCCACGGCGGTGGTCTGATCGACCAGCTTGGCGCGGCCCCGCGTGAGATCCCGCAAGTCCCGGATGGCCTGCGGGGGCACGAAACTCGCCCGGAGCAACCCGTGCTGCAGCAGCTGCGCCAACCACGCCGCGTCGGTCGTGTCCGTCTTCCGACCCGGTACTTGGCGCACGTCGCGCGGATTCACCAGCACGATCGTCATCCGCGGTTCCAGCACGTTCCAGACGGGCTGCCACAGCACCCCCGTCGATTCGATCGCCACGTGGGTGACCCCCGTGGCGCCCAGCCAGCGGGCCAATGCTTCCAGGTCCGCCGTCATCGTCCCAAACCGCTGCGTCTCGCTTGTCACCTGGCCGCCCGACCCCACGTGCCGCACGCACGCGACCAGAAACTTCGCGTGCACGTCGACCCCGCAACAGTGGGCATGCATCACGTCCATAGGCGCCCTCCTCCGGGAGACCACCAAGGGGACCGGCCACTCTCGGGAATCTGCTACGCGTCCTCGATGGGGACAGTCTGGGGCACCCAGCGCGGTCCGGGTCCGACTGCGTTGCGAGCTGCCGCGCTCACTGAACGACGACCTCTGGCCTTGGCGGTTCCACGCCCGTACTCTATCCCCGACAGCCCTCATCTTCATCCTCTGCGGGCGTCACCGTCCGCGGTGACATGCTCGACTGCGTTCTACGTGCTACGTTCTTCTCGTTCGGCGTTCGGCGTTCGGCGTTCGGCGTCAGCGTCTCAGTCCCGAACGGAGAACGCAGAACGAAGTCACGCAGAACGTCAGAGTCGGCCGTTCATGGTCCATCGAAGAAGGCCTTGAACCCGCGGTACAGCTCCCAGAGATCCACCTTGGCCGAAACGTCCATCGGCGAGTGCATGCTCAGCAGGCCGATGCCGACGTCGATCGCGTCCATGCCGGCGTTCGCGAACCACTGCGCAATCGTGCTGCCGCCGTAGCCCGCCCGGTACGCGTGGGTCTGCCAGCGCACACCAGCGCGGTTCAGCAGCCCGCGCACCTCGGCGAAGTACTCGCTGTCGGCCTCGCGCCCGGGGCCGTACTCCTTGAACACGAGCCCCCAGCCGAGACGCGCCGATCCCCCGGGCAGAAACGGCTGCGGGAAGACCGGGTTGATGGCCGTCGTGCAGTCAGCCACCAGCGCCTTCGACGCCTGGAGCGCGCGCCGCAGCACGAGGTCCGTGTAGTTCGGCTCCTGCGCAGCGATGATTTCGGCGACCAGCGTCCGGAACCACTCGGCGTTCACGCCGGTCGTCCACGAACTGACCTCTTCGTTGTTGACGCCGTACGCCATCGCCGTCCGCGCGGGCGTCGTCACCTCGGTGATGGCCCGGAACGCCGCGTAGCCGTTCGAACGGTCATCGTGGCCGTACGCCGCC
>CAYMTM010000330.1:0-3273 GCA_964393375.1 uncultured Rhodospirillaceae bacterium | reverse complement strand
CTGGGGATCACCAGCCCGGTCAAGCCCGATGCCAGCCTGGCGCTCGGCACCTACGAGGTGACGCCGCTCGAGCTGACGGCGGCCTATGCGGCGCTGGCCAATGCCGGCGAGGGGGTGCTCGCCTACGGCATCCGCGAGATACGCGACACGGCGGGCGCGGTGCTTTACCGCCGCGCGGGCTCGGGCCTGGGCCAGGTTGCCGGGCGCAACGAGGTCGCGGCGATGAACGACATGATGGGCCAGGCCATCGCCGTCGGCACCGGCAAGGCCGCGCGCCTCGATCGCCCCGTCGCCGGCAAGACCGGCACGACCCAGGATTTCCGCGACGCCTGGTTCATGGGCTACACCGCCGACCTGGTGACCGGCGTGTGGCTGGGCAACGACGACGCCAAGCCGATGCGGAACGTGACCGGCGGCGGCATGCCGGCCAGGCTGTGGCGCGACTTCATGCAGGCCGCCCATGCGGGCCTGCCGCCGCGGCCCCTGCCACTGCCGGCTATGGCGGTGGCCAGCAACGAACCGGCCTACCAGCCCGCGCCGCTTCCCGGCGCAAGCGCGGGCGATGCACCGGCGGCCCGGGCGCCATCGAGCAACCCCGAGGGTCGCCCGGCCGGTTTCAGCCGCGACAGCAACTGACACCCTACACGCGCCGGCGCAGCAACAAGATCGTTCCCAGGGTTGCCAGCCCACATATTGCGATGGCGATCGCCATCGGACGCGCGGTCCCGTCAAGGATATGCGCGACCGTGGCGCCGATGCCGGCGGCGAAGCACATCTGGAAAAAACCCAGCAGCGAGGAGGCCGCACCGGCCTTCTCCGGATAGGGGCCGATCGCGGCGGCAGTGGTCGACGGCATGACTAGGCCCACCCCGGCCGCGTAGAACATCATCGGGATCACGATCGCGACGGCCGCGATCTCCTCCCCGGCCGCGATGGCGAACGCGGCCATCAAGGGGCCGCCGATCCCCGCCAGGATGCCGCCGGTCATCATGGTGCGATCAAGCCCCAGGCGCAGGATCAGCCGGCCCGCGCTGACCGCGCCCAGCATGTAGCCGAACACCATAATCGCGAAGGAGATGCCGAAGGCGTCGGGCGTCAGGCCGACAACGTCGATCAGCACGAACGAGGACGCCGAGATGAAGGCGAACAGGCCGCTGTAGCAGAACGTCGCGCCGGCCAGACAGCCGACATAGCGCGGACTGGCCAGCATCTCGCGGAAATTGGCGAGCATGCGCCTGGGCGCCAGCGCCGTCGAATCCAACTGCTTGTTGGTTTCGTCCAGCACGCCGACGACCGCAAGCAGGATGGCGGCGGAAAACGCCATCAGGAACGCGAAATTCGCGCGCCAGCCGAAATGGATCTCGAGCTGCCCGCCGATCACAGGCCCGATCATCGGCGCGACCGCCATCGCCGAGCCCATGTATGCCATCACCGAGCCTGCGCGCTCGGGCGGGTAGAGGTCGCGCACGATCGCGCGCACAAGCACCACGCCCGAACAGGCGCCTAGCGCCTGGAAAAACCGCGCGCCGACCAGCGCCTCGATCGATTCGGCGATGGCGCAGGCCATGGTTGCGGCCAGATAGACCGCCACCCCCGCCACCAGGATCGGCCGCCTGCCGAAGCGGTCGGACAGCGGCCCGTAGACGATCTGGCCGCCGGCGAAGCCCAGCAGGAATATGCTCAAAGTTGCCTGCGCGGCCGCGGCGTCGGTGCCGAAATACCGCGCGATGCCGGGCAGGGACGGCAGGTACAGGTCGGTCGAAATCGGGCCGAAGGCCACCACCGCCGTCAGCAGCACGGCGATGCGCAGGGATTCGGGGCGGCGCATCAGGGGAGGCCTTTGGTTACGGTTGGTTGTAGAATGCCGCGATCTTCATCCGTAGCGCAAGAGGGTTTGTCCGTGCCGGCGCAGCCAGATGCGGGCCGTCGCCATGTGCGGGGTCAGCCGCGCGACGATCGCCCAGAACGCGCGGCTATGGTTCATCTCGGCCAGATGCGCCACCTCGTGCGCGATGACGTAGTCGGTGACCGGCGGCGGCGCCAGCACCAAGCGCCAGGAAATCCGAAGCGTTCCGTCCGCCGAACAGCTGCCCCATTGCCGGCGCGGGTCGCGCACGGCGACGCGCGGCGCCGGGCGACCGATCAGCGGCGCTTTCTGCGCGGCGATGGCAGAGAAGCTTTGCTTGGCCTGCACCTTGAGCCAGTCGCTCACTCGTCGTGACAAGTGGGCCGCCTCGCCCCCGACCACGAGCACATCGCCCTGGCGCATGGCGGCCGACCGGCTGCCCGCAAGGTGGCGCAGGGTCAGGGTCTCGCCCCGGAACGGTATGGTGGCGCCGTCCAGGAATGGAATTCGTCGGGGCATCGCCGCCAGCCGGCGGAACAGCCAGTGGCGCCGGCTGTCCAGGAACGCCTGCGCCTCGCCGAGCGAGACGAAGGGCGGGATCACCAGCGCCGGCACGGCGTCGGCCGGGTCGATGCTCAGCACCAGCCGCCGCGCGCGCGGATTGCGCCGCAGCGCCACCTCGACCGGGTCGCCGCCCATCGGCGGTGCGACCTGCAACAGGCGCCGAGCGCCGCTTATGCCGCCGGGAGATTGCACGCCAGGCGTTGATACCGGGAACACAGGATCGCGTCCAGAACGCGCGGCCTTCCGCCGCCGCCGCCGGCTGAGAACAGGGGTGCGGCACACCGATTCGCGCTCATTCGCGATCGATCAGGTGGATGAACGAGCCCATCACCTTTCCGGCGACCCGGCCCGCCTGCCCCAGCGGCGTATCGTCGGCGTCCGCCACGGTGAACAGCGCGGCACCCGGGCCCTCCTCGTCGACCGTCGCGTAGTGGAACTCGTGGCCGCGCATCGCCGCGCCGGCGGCCCCCAGGACGGTCGGGGCGGCGAGGGTTGCCCGGCGATAGCCCAGATGCAGGCGCGGCTTGGCGAAGGAGGTTTCGACCGGCAGCAGGCCGGCCATCGCATGGCGCTTGCCGTCGGCGTCTACCAGGCCCCGGCCCAGGGTCATGTAGCCGCCGCATTCGCCATAGATCGCGGCGTTCCGGCCGGCTGCCTGGCGCAAGCCGCCGAGAAAACGCCCGGCCGCCGCCAGCCGCCCGGCGTGCAATTCGGGGTAGCCGCCCGGCAGGTAGACCGCGTCGGCATCCGCCGGCGGCGCTTCGTCCGCCAGGGGCGAGAAGGTCGATACCTGTGCGCCGGCGCCGCGCCAGCCCTCCAGGACGGCCGGATAGGCAAACGCGAACGCGATGTCGTAGGCCACC
>CAYMTM010000329.1:0-3275 GCA_964393375.1 uncultured Rhodospirillaceae bacterium | reverse complement strand
TCGCGCGCGCGCGGGCCGGCATTGCGGCGAAGTCCTCGCCTGCCGGCGCGATGCGCGATCGATCGTGCTGCCGGGCAGCGGGCATTCGATCTTCAGCGCGACGGACTTGGCGAACGCCGAGCGCGCCCGCGCGGCGATCCTGGCCTTCTTGAAAGCGCACTGACGGCGCTATTCGTCGCCAAGCTCGGCGGCCTCGTGCATGACCCAGCAGCGCTGGCCGGAGCGCTGGCACATGGCGAGCGCCTCCCGGCGCACGGCGTCGATCGGCTGGGCGTCGGCCCGCCAGCCGAACGCGCTGCCCGGTCCCAGCGCGAAGGCCTTGTTCGGCTGCGGCGCGTCGCCGTAGGCGGCGAAGGCCTTGCGGGCCTGTTCGGCCAGCCCCGACGGCGGAACGAGCGGTTGCCGCGGCGGACTCGTCGGCAGGCCGAGCCGGCGCAGGAAATCGTCGACCGGCGTCCGCCATTCATCGATGCCCGCGATGAACAAACGGTGCCCGTCGTCGCGGAACGCCCCGGTCAGAAGGAACGCCGCCGGCGCGCCGCCGGCGACATAGGCCGCGTGCATCGCGCGCGCCAGCGCGGGCGGGAAGCTGCGGTCGTTCTCGGCATAGATCCACAGGCTCGGCACGCGCGCCGTGCGCCCGAACCGGCCGACGGCGGCGACCAGTTTCTCGGGTTCGCACACCGCGTTGCGTTCGGAGAAATGCCCGCGACCGCCGGCGAAATCGATCACGCCGACCAGCCCGGGCGGCGGCGAGGCGGCCAGTGCCAGTGCGGCGAAGCCCCCCGCCGACTGGCCGATCACGACGACGCGATCCCGGTCGATATGCCGCTGCATGCCCATGAAGCCGATCGCCGCGGCTAGGTCGCGCGCCGATTCCATGCCGGCCTCGACATAGCGGCTGCGGCCGCAGGCGCCGTTCGATTCCGCGAACGACCCCTCCGACGACCCGTAGCCCCGGCGCAGGAGGGCCAGCGCGGCAAAGCCGCGCCGCGCCAGGTCGGCCGCCACCGTCGCATACTGGTCGACGGAGTATTGCTGGCGTTGCGCCTGCAAGCCCGGAGTGCCGTGCGCAATCAGCGCCAGCGGAAACGGTCCGGCGCCGCGCGGGCGGATCTCCATCGCCTCCAGCGCCAGGACCGCGCCGTCGAACTGCGCCGGCAGGCGGAAGAAGCTGCGCTGCAGCGGCGGCGGTCCGTCCTGCGCCAAAGCTGGCGACACGAACAGGGGGCTTGCCAGCATCAGGCCGACCCGGAGGGCAAGGAACGTCATGCGCAGGGGCATCGGATATCCCGCCGGTCAACGATCTTCGACCAGTACTTGCTCGTGCACGATCGCACAGACCGACCCATCCTTCTGGCAGTTGTCGAGCGCGGCCCTGCGCGCATTATCGAGTGACTGCTCGCTGCTCGACCAGCCGAACCGCCCGGTGCCGGAATTGGCGAAGGCGCGATACGGCCATGGCCCGTCGATATACTCGATGAAAGCGGTCTGCCCATTGATGCCCAGGCGCACGGGCATCGACGGGCGATGCTTTCGCCGCAGGTTCGGCAATCCCAGCTGCGCCAGGAATGCCTCGACTTGCGGGCGCCAGGCATCGAAGCCCCGCTCGAATACCCCATGGCCATTGCCTGCGACGGGCGCGAGCATGGTCAGCGTCGCCTTGCCGCCAGCGTCGGTGAAAGCCCGGTGCATGGCACGCGCCAAATCCGGCCGGAACAAGGGATCGTTTTCCGCGTATACCCATAGGGTCGGCAGCTTCCCCGCCGCGCCGAACTGGCGCAGCGCATCAAGGAGCCGGTCGGTCTGGCACACCGTCCCGCGCGCGTCCGGCCGGGCGCCGCGCCCGCCCGCGAAGCTGATCACGCCCAGTACGCCCGGCGGCGGCATCGTCGACATCGCCAGGGCGGCGGTTCCGCCGGCGGACTGGCCGACCACCAGGATGCGCGTACGGTCGACGCCAGGTCGTGTCGCGGCCGCAGCGACCGTCGCGGTGATGTCGCGCGCGGCGGCCTTGCTGGCCTCGACATAGCGCGGCGCGTCGCAGGCGCCGTCGTCCTCGGCATAGTTGCCCAGGGAGGCGCCATAGCCGCGCCGCATCGCGACAACGGCGACATAGCCGCCCTGGGCGAACATGGCGGCCTGCCGGGTCATATCCTGCGCCCGTTGCGCGCGCCTGCCTTCCTCGCCGCCCTCCTTGCCGTGGGCAATCACGACCAGGGGAAACGGGCCGGGGCCGCGCGGCCTTATCTCCATCGCCTCCAACCGCACCGGCGCGCGGTCGATGGTCGTGACCATCTCGAAAAAGTGGCGGATGAGCGGCGGTTCGGAGGAAGTCTGCACCGCAGCCATCGGCCCGATCGGCACCAGAGCCGCCGCCAGGGAAACCACGTATCGATACAGCGTCATGCCGCCCTCACGGTTGCCCACGTTCCGGCGATGGCCGGGCCGTCGACCCACCCGGTACTTGCCCCGGGGCCGATGCAGCGCCTATAGCACACCGCCATGAACCCTTCCTCGCGCCAGGCCGCCGCGCTCGTGCTTGCGGTCAGCATCCTCGTTGTCGGCACGGCGCTCGCCTCGCAGTATATCGGCGGGCTCGAGCCCTGCATCCTGTGTTACTACCAGCGCTATCCCTGGTATGCGGTGATCGCGCTGATGGCGCCGGCGCTGTTGGTCCCGGCGCGCGCGCGCGGCCTGTTACTGGGGCTGGCCGCGCTGTTGTTCGCAGCCGGCAGCGTGCTTGCGATCTACCATGTGGGCGTCGAGCACAGGGTGTTCGAGGGGCCGGCGGCGTGCGGCTCGGTCACCATCACCGGGCAGAGCATCGAGGCGCTGCGCGCGCAGCTCGTCGGCAAGCCGATCGTGCGTTGCGACCAGCCCGCCTGGACGCTGTTCGGTGTCTCGATGGCCGGCTACAATCTGATGGCCTCGGCCGGCATGGCGGCGCTCGCCGCCTGGTTCGCCGGCCGGGCGTGGAAAACGAGGCGATGAGCGAGCAGACAGAGGGCGGCCCGCGCCATACTGCCGACCGGCTGATGCCCGGCGACCCGTCGCCCGAGGCGCTGGTCGACCGCATCATCCGCGTCGACCAGGCGGGCGAATACGGCGCGGTGCGCATCTATGCCGGCCAGCTCGCGGTCCTGCCCGAGGGGCCGGCCAAGGACGCGGTGCGCGCCATGGCGAAGCAGGAGGCCGAGCACCTCGCCGCTTTCGACAGGCGTCTGGTCGAACGGCGCGCGCGGCCCACGGCGCTGCAGCCGCTGTGGCACGTC
>CAYMTM010000328.1:0-3305 GCA_964393375.1 uncultured Rhodospirillaceae bacterium | reverse complement strand
GATCGATCTCGGCCAGTTCCTCGACGAGATGAAGGGCCGCTCGATCGCCGGCCGGCTGGAGAACGGGCGGCTCGGGCGCGATGCCGACCGCGCGGTGATCGAGGCCGGGCATTTGAAGGACAAGGGGCTCGAGCTCCTGTGGGTCGACGACCCCGTGGACGCCTTCTTCCTGCAGGTCCAGGGGGCGGGCAAGGTGACTCTGCCGGACGGCGGCGCCGTGCGGGTAGGCTTCGCTGCGCACAACGGCCACGGCTTCATTGCCATCGGCAAGCTTCTGGTCGACAGCGGAAAGATCGCGCGCGAGCGCGTGTCGATGCAGGCGGTGCGCGACTGGCTGCGCGCCAATCCCGAAGAGGCGCGGGCGCTGATGGCGAAGAACCCGCGCTACATCTTCTTCAAGGACGTGACGCCGGAAGCCGTCGACGGACCGCTCGGCGCGCAGGGCGTGGCGCTCACCGCCGGCCGCAGCCTGGCGGTCGACCGCCGCTACGTGCCGCTGGGCGTCCCGATCTGGCTCGACACGACCATGCCCGGTTCGACCGACAGGAAGCTCCGCCGCCTGGTGGTGGCCCAGGACACGGGCGGCGCCGTCACCGGCCCGGTGCGCGGCGACTTCTACTGGGGCACGGGCGAGGCGGCACTGGCGGAAGCGGGCCGGATGCGCAGTACGGGCAGATACTTCCTGCTGCTGCCGAAGGGGACGCCTTAGCCCGCCCCCTTGCCATCGCCCGACCGCCCGGCCATCTTGCGCGGCGGGAGGGCTTCTTGGACAACGCCGGGAAACGGCCGCGCGTCGGGCTGTTCGTCACCTGCCTGGTCGACCTGATCCGGCCGACCGTGGGATTCGCCGCGGTCAAGCTGCTGGAAGACGCCGGCTGCGTCGTCGAGGCGCCGGCGGCGCAGGTCTGCTGCGGTCAGCCGGCATACAACTCGGGCGACCGCAAGGACGCCCGCGACGTGGCGCGCGCGGTGATCGACGCGTTCGAGAGCTACGACTACGTGGTGGCGCCCTCCGGCTCCTGCGCGGGCATGATCCGCGAACACTATCCCGCGCTCTTCGCCGACGAGCCGGAAACGGCCCCGCGCGCGCACCACCTCGCCAAGCGGACCTACGAGCTGGTCTCGTTCCTGGTGGACGTTATGGGCGTGAAATCCGTCGCCGCCCGCTATGACGGCACCGTCACCTACCATGACAGCTGCTCGGGCCTGCGCGAGCTGGGGGTGAAGGCCCAGCCGCGCGCGCTGCTTGGCACGGTTGCGGGCCTGACCATCAAGGAATTGCCGGGTGCGGAGACCTGCTGCGGCTTCGGCGGCACGTTCTGCGTGAAGTACCCGGAAATCTCCAACCGCATGGTCGGCGACAAGGCCAAGGACGTCGCCAGGACCGGCGCCGACACGCTGCTGGCGGGCGATCTCGGCTGCCTGATGAACATGGCGGGCAAGTTCACGCGCGACGGGATCGACGTGAAGGTGCGGCATGTGGCCGAGGTGCTGGCCGGCATGACGGGCGGCGTGCCGCCGATCGGGCGGGCCAAATGAGGCGTCGTCGATGAGCTTGGCGCTGCACCCCACCAGCCGCTCGTTCAAGGCCAACGCGAGCGCAGCCTTGAAGAATGAGACCCTGCAGCGCGCGATGGGCCATCTGGGCTTCACCCAGAAGCGTCTGGAGGCGGTGGCGCGCCTGCCCGAGTTCGAGGCGCTGCGCGACCAGGCGCGCGACATCAAGAACCACACCCTCGCGCATCTCGACTTCTATCTCGAACACTATGAAGAGAAGGTGCGCGCAAGCGGCGGCCAGGTGCATTGGTGCCGCACGCCCGCGGAGGCGCGGCAAATCATCCTGAACATCTGCCGTTCGGTCGACGCGAAGTCGATCACCAAGGGCAAGACCATGGTGGCGGAGGAGATCGCGCTGAACGATTTCCTCGAGGAAAACGGCGTCGCGCCGGTGGAAACCGACCTGGGCGAATACATAATCCAGCTCCGCGACGAGCCGCCCAGCCACATCATCGCGCCGGCGATCCACGTCACCAAGGAACAGGTGGCGGAGACGTTCCTCGAGAAGCATGCGGCCTATGGCAAGACGAAGCTGCTGCACGAGCCGCGCGAAATGCTGGAGGAAGCGCGCGGCATCCTGCGCGAGAAGTTCCTGCGCGCCGACGTGGGGCTGACCGGCGCCAATTTCCTGATCTCCGAGACCGGCTCGTCGATCATCGTCACCAACGAGGGCAACGGCGACCTGACGCAGCTTCTGCCGCGCGTCCACATCGTGCTGGCGACGCCCGAGAAGATCGTGCCGACGCTCGAGGATGTTTCCACCATCCTGCGCCTTCTCGCGCGCTCGGCCACCGGCCAGGAATTCTCGGTCTACACGACGGTTTCGACCGGCCCGAAGCGGCCCGGGGACATCGACGGGCCCGAACAGTACCACGTGGTGATCCTCGACAACGGGCGGACCGCCATGCTGGGCACCGCGTTCCAGGACATGCTGCGCTGCATCCGCTGCTCGGCCTGCCTGAATCACTGCCCGGTCTACAACGCCGTCGGCGGCCACGCCTATGGCTGGGTATATCCCGGACCGATGGGATCGGTGCTGACGCCCGGCTTGATCGGCGTCGACCAGGCCGGCCAGTTGCCCAACGCGTCGACCTTCTGCGGCAAGTGCGAGATCGTCTGCCCGATGCGGATCCCGCTGCCCAAGATGATGCGCCACTGGCGCGAGCGGGAATACGAACAGCGCCTGTCGCCAGCGGTGGCGCGCTGGGCGCTCGCGGCCTGGGCCTTCGCCGTTACGCGGCCCCGGCTCTACCGGTTCATGACCTCGATCGCCGCGCGCGTCCTTGGCCTGTGGGGCCGGCGCCACGGCAACATCCACAACCTGCCGCTCGCAGGCGGCTGGACCCGGTTCCGCGACTTTCCCGTGCCCGAGGGCAAAACCTTCCACCAGCTTTGGGCGAACCGGGGGCGGCAGTGAGCCGGGAAAATCCACAGACGGCGCGCGCGCAAATCCTCACCAGCATCCGCCTGGCGCTCGGACGCGGCGTCGTGGACGCCGAGACGCAGCGCAAGCTGCGCGCGCGCCTGACGGCGCATCCCCGCAATCTGGTGCCGGCGCGGGGACAGGTGACGGGGCGTCGGCGCGTCGAAGACTTCGTCCGCATGGTCGAGTTCTCGCTTGCCACCATCGCGCGCGTGCGCTCGGTCGACGACGTGCCGGTGGCCGTGGCGGAGTACCTGAAGCAGCAGAACCTGCCGGCCGAGATCCGCATGGCGCCGGACCGGCGGCTCGACGCGATCCCCTGGGG
>CAYMTM010000327.1:2527-3343 GCA_964393375.1 uncultured Rhodospirillaceae bacterium | reverse complement strand
CTCCTGTAAGAACGACTCGCCAAGCGCGTCCTCACCCTGCGCGGACGTACCGATGCGGTCGAGAAGCCGCGCGAGCACCTCGCCGAAAATGTCGCTGGCCGGTTTCTTGGCCTTGGTGGCGGCAGTGGCGCTTTGGCCTGCCAGGTCGACGATGGAGGGTACCATTGCGCCCCGTCCGCTTGATCCGGCTTCCAGCGAGCAAGCACGTGGCCAACGCCGAGGGCCTTGATTCGGCTGCATTAACCGGGATGGGGCGGGGTGGGGAATTTGCCCGGGACGGAAATTGCTGCTGCGCCGGCTAGGCAGGATTTGCCGGGCGCGACCGCGGCCCCGGTCGATGCTATGCAGGGGCGCGATGGGCAACCCGGACGATGTCGCGGCCCTGATCCGCGAGGGCGTGGCGCTGGCCGAGCAGGGCCGCACCGACGAGGCGGTGGCCAGGCTGGAGCGCGCGCTGACCTTGCGGCCGCGCGACCCGCAATTGCACTGGATGATCGGCACGACGCTGCGTGCCGGCGGGCGCGCCGCGGCGGCCAAAGGGCGCTACGAGATGGCGCTCGCGGTCGATCCCGGCCACGCGCCGTCGCTGGGCGCGCTCGCCGACCTGCTGGCGGAGGAGGCGACGGCGCTGAACCGCCAGGGCCGCGGCGCCGAAGCCGTCGCGACCTTCGAGCGCGCCATCGCGATGAGGCCGGACGCCGCACCGTTCCACATCAATTACGGTATAGCGTTGCGTCAGGGCGGCCGGATCGAGGAAAGCGTCGCCGCCTTCGACCGCGCGCTCGCCTTGAAGCCGGGCGATCCCCTGGCGCATTG
>CAYMTM010000327.1:0-2517 GCA_964393375.1 uncultured Rhodospirillaceae bacterium | reverse complement strand
GCCTCGACGAAGCCGAAGGAGCGATACAGGTTGGCCGCGCCGGGAGTCTCCGGACGCACCTGGAGCACGATCTCCCGCACCAGGCGGCGCCGCGCCAGGTCGATGCAAGCGCCGACCAGGCGCCGGGCGATCCCCTGGCGCATTGGAACCGGGGCCTGAGCCTCCTTGGCCTGGGGCGGCTGCGGGAGGGCTGGCGGGACTACGAGTTCCGGCTGCGCCTGCCCAGCGCCCCCGCGCCGATCGACCTGCCGGCGTGGGACGGGCGGACGCCCTGCCGGCTGCTGGTGCGCCGCGAGCAGGGACTGGGCGACGAAATCCTGTTCGCGGGCTGCGTCCAGGTGCTGAAAAGCGCGACGGCCGACGACTGCGCCTTGACGTTCGAATGCGACGCGCGCTTGGCGCCGCTGTTCCGCCGGTCCTTCGCCGGCGCGACGATCCGCCCGGTTCGCCGGCCCGCCCCGGGCGAGAAGGAGCCGCCGCCGGAGAAGGGCGACGCCGAGGCCTGGATCGCCGCCGGCAGCCTGCCGCGCCTGTTCTATCCGACCGTGGAAGCGTTCCCCGACCGGCGCGCCTATTTGGCACCCGACCCCGATGCCGCGCGGCGCTGGCGAACATGGCTGGACGGGCTGGGGCAGAGGCGCAAGGTAGGCCTGTGCTGGCGCAGCAGCCAGGCCGGCGGCGCGCGCGACCGGCGCTATGCGCGGATCGGCGATCTGCGGCCGCTCTTCGCGCTTCCCGGCCTTGGTTTCGTGTCCTTGCAGCTCAACATGGACGACGCCGAGCGCGAGCTGGCCGGCAAGGCGCTCCACGAGGCGCCGGGCCTGGATCTGCGCGACGACATCGACGGCGTGGCCGCCCTGATCGCCGGGCTGGACCTGGTCGTGACGGTCGATTCCTGGATCCTGTCGCTGGCCGGCGCGCTGGGGATCGACACGCGGTTTCTGGCGACCCAGCACGACTGGGCCACGCTGGGCACCGATCGCATGCCCTGGCTGCCCGCGGTCCGCCCGCGCTTCGTGGTGCGGGGCGACTGGACCGGGGCGATCCAGCGCCTGGCCGCCGAATTGGCGCAATGGTAGCGAACCCTTAACCAACCCCCGGCTAGGTTTCGGCAAATTCGGTTGAAGCCTGAGGGGGTTTCATGCCGCGCGAGGATTGGGTCGCGAACACCGTCGAACGCATCTTCGAGACCGAGGGGCTGTACCCCACCGGCAAAGTGCGGAGCGTGCTCGACGTGGCCTGCGGCCTGTCGCTGAAGTCGCAGTACATCACCGCCGATATCCGCGTGGGCGTCGACATCTACCGGCCGTATCTCGAGAAGATCCAGGCCGACGTGCCCTATGCGACGGTGCTGGCGGACTGCATGGACATCGGCAAGCTGTTCCTGCCCCGGTCGTTCGACCTGGTGCTGCTGCTCGACATCGTCGAGCACCTGGAGAAGCCGCAGTCGAACAGGCTGATGGACATGGCGGAGGAGATCGCGCGCGTGGCGGTGATCGTCGAAACGCCCAAGGGCTACGTTCCGCAGAACGTCGACATCTGGGGCCACGGCGGCCACGAGTTCCAGACCCATCGCTGCGGGTGGGAGCCCGAGGAGCTGGAGGCGCGCGGCTACCGCTGCATCCTGCGCGACTACCGCATGAGTGCGGTCAGGCGCCACACCGAGATCGAGGTCGCGCCCGACATCCAGATGATCGACGCGATCAAGCGGATGGATGCGTGAGGCGCGGCCTCCGCGCGAACCTCATCCTTCGACTGGCTCAGGATGAGGGAACAGGGAAACCGAACTCCTCGCCCTGGGCTTGTCGAAGGGCGAGATTGCGAAGACGAAGACAGAGGGCGTAGGGCGATGCGTATCCTGGTGACCGGCGGATTGGGCACGGTGGGCAAGGTGCTGGTGTGGGAGCTGCGCCGGCGCGGCCACGAGGTGTGGCTGTCCGACCGCTCGCACCACCACGACCCGCTCTACCGGCGCTGCGACGTGGCGAGCTTCGCGCAATTCCAGCGCCTGTTCGAGGACGGGCCGTTCGACATCGTCTATCACCTGGCCGCCGAGTTCGGCCGCTGGAACGGCGAGGACTTCTACGACTCGCTGTGGCAGACCAACGTCGTGGGCACCAAGAACGCGATCCGGCTGCAGCAGAAGCACGGCTTCCGCATGGTGTTCTTCTCGTCCTCCGAGGTCTACGGCGACTACGACGGCGTCATGTCCGAGGACGTGATGGAGAAGTACGAAATCCGCCAGATGAACGACTACGCCATGACCAAGTGGGTCGGCGAGCAGCAGATCATGAACGCCGCCGCGATGCACGGGCTCGAGACGGTGCGCGTTCGGCTGTTCAACACCTACGGGCCGGGCGAGTACTACAGCCCCTATCGCAGCGCGGTGTGCAAGTTCATCTACCACGCGATGTTCGGCCTGCCCTACACGGTCTACCTGGGCCACCACCGCACCTCGACCTACGTGACCGACATCGCGCGCACGCTCGCCAACATCGCCGAGAACTTCAAGCCCGG
>CAYMTM010000326.1:0-3441 GCA_964393375.1 uncultured Rhodospirillaceae bacterium | reverse complement strand
CGGGCACCCATTCGCGGGCCAGGCGCACCACGTCGCCGATGACGATGAGGACGGGATCGCCGCTGTCGTGGTGCGCGACCAAGGCCGGCAGATCGCCCAGCGCGCCCGTCGACATGCGCTGGTCTGGGCGCGTGCCGTTCTCGATCACCGCGACGGGCGTGCGCGGATCCATCCCGCCGGCGATGAGCCCGTCGGCGATTGCGTCGGCGACACCGCGGCCCATGTAAACGACGATCGTGCGGCGCGCGGTGGCCAGCCGGCGCCAGTCCGGCGCAGCCTCGCCGGCGCGGCTCTCGCCGGCCACGATGGTGACGCTCGACGCCACGCGCCGGTCTGTCAGCGGCATGCCGAGGGCGGCGGCGCAGCCCAAAGCCGCGGTCACGCCCGGCACGATCACGGGCTCGTAGCCGTGCCGGCGCAGGAAGTCGATCTCCTCGCCCGCCCTGGCGAACAGCGCGGGATCGCCGCCCTTCAGCCGCACCACGCGCTTGCCGCGGCGGGCCGCGTCGACCAGCGCCTGGTTGATCCAGTCCTGAGTGGCTCGGTGAGCGCCCCTGGTCTTGCCCACGTTCACGCGCTCGGCGTACGCCGGCAACAGGTCGAGGACGGCGCTGCTGACTAGCTCGTCGTAGAGCACCACCTCGGCCTCGCCGATTAGACGCCGGGCCTTGATCGTCAGCAGTTCGGGATCGCCCGGACCCGCACCCACCAGCGCCACCGTTCCACGGCGGGACCCATGCAATATGTCGTCGTCACGGGGCGGTGCGATGCTGGTCGGATCAAAGACTGGCGCTTCCATCGTCGGCACTCCGTGGAATGTGGCGCCGCGCGCCCGCTGGTTCTCGCCGTCCCTCGGCGGCGGGCGCGCGGCTCGCCTCCGTCGCTTCAGGCGCGCCGGGCGGGGATCTCGGGCTGCTGCACCATGCGCAGATAGGGCTTCAGCGTCTTCCAGCCCTGCGGGAAGCGCTGCTTGGCGTCCTCGTCGCTGAGCGAGGGGACGATGATAACGTCCTTGCCCGGGGTCCAATTGACCGGCGTGGCCACCTTGTGCGCGTCGGTCAGCTGCAGGCTGTCGATCACCCGCAAAATCTCGTCGAAGCTTCGGCCGGTCGACGGCGGATAGGTGATGGTGAGCCGAACCTTCTTTTGCGGGTCGATGACGAAGACCGAGCGTACGGTCAGGGCCGCGTCCGAGGCCGGGTGGATCATGCCGTAGAGGTCCGAAACCTTGCGGTCGGCGTCGGCGATCACCGGGAAGTTCACCGCCGTGCCCTGGGTCTCCTTGATGTCCTTTTCCCACGCCTCGTGGGATTTCACCGGGTCGACCGACAGTCCGATGATCTTGACGTTGCGCTTGTCGAACTCGGGCTTGAGACGCGCCGCCTCGGCCAGCTCGGTCGTGCAGACCGGCGTGAAGTCCTTGGGATGGCTGAACAGGACGCCCCAGCTGTCGCCCAGCCATTTGTGGAACGAAATGTCGCCTTGGGTAGAGGCTTGGGTGAAGTCGGGGGCCGTCTGGCCGAGCTGGATTGCCATGAGGGATTCTCCTTTCTCGTCAATTCAGGGAGCACGGAATTCGGGGGAGACCAGCCGCGCGACGGCGCGGCAGGCGGATGCCTCGAGCACGAGCGGGGCGGCGCGGCGCGCCCGCAAGCGGTCGCGCCGGCGCGCCAGCGCCTCGACCATGCGGCCGAAATCCGCCGGCAGCACGCGGTCGAGCCAATCCTTCAGCACGCGCGCCAGCATGGGGCAGCGGCCGCCCGTCCATATGCCCACCGCCAGGTCGCCGCGTCGCACCACGGCGGCCGAGCGGAAGTCGCACTCGTCCGTTACGTCCTCGACATTGACCAGCGCGCCGGCGGCGCGGGCGCGGGCGGCCACGGCACGGCTCGTGTCGGCGTTCAGGCCGGCGACGAACACCAGGTTGAAACCCGCGAACGCGCGTAGGGTGCAGTCGGGTGCGAGCACGGCAATGTCGCTTGCGCCGGCCTCGCGCAACAGGCCGAGGCGCCGCGCGGCGCGCGGGCCATTGCCGACTACCGCCACCCTCAGGCGTGCCAAGTCGAGCGCCACGGGCAACAGAGCGCTCATGCCGCGACCCGCTCCGCCAGCAAATGCAGCCGGTCGTCGGTCTGCGCATGGCACCAGTCGCCGAAGCGTTCGCCTGCCGCGCGCTCGACCGCGTAGGCACGGAAAATCGGCAGCAGCGTGGCCGCAATGTCGTCGAGCCTGACGCGGTCGAACACGCGCCGGTTCAGCCGCGTGCCCTCGAAGTCCCCGCCCAGGAACAAAGCATAGTCGGCAGCGGTGCGGCCGACGATGCCGATCTCGCCGACATAGGGCCGGGCGCAGCCGTTCGGGCAGCCGGTGATGCGCACGCTGAGCCGTTCGTCGGCGAGACCGGCCTTGGCGAGCGCAGCGTCGATCTGCTCGATCAGCGGTTCACGGATGCGCTCGGCCTCGTTCAGCGCCAGGCCGCAGGTGGGCAGCGCCGGGCAGGCCAGCGCCCACCGTGCGACCTGGCTATAGGTGCCCGGCAGCTTAACGCCGTGCGCGGTAAGTGCGTCTTCCAGCGGTAGCAGCGCCTCGCGCGGCAGGTCCGCCAGCAGGATGTCCTGCGTCGGCGTGAGGATCGGCGTGGGATTGAATCGCGCGACGATCGCGCGCAAGGCCGAACGCAGGCGCACGCCATTTCGGTCGCGGATGCGGCCGCTGGGGATCGACAGGCCGTAGTACCACCGCCCGTCGCCTTGGGGATGCCAGCCGGTGTGGTCGACCACCCGGAAGGCGGGAATCGGCCGCGCATCCTCAAGGGCCGCGCCGAAGTGCTTTTCCAGCTCGGCCTTGATCCAGGCCGCCCCCTTCTCGTCGACCAGGTATTTCAGCCGGGCGTGGCGGCGGTCGGCGCGGTCGCCATGGTCGCGCTGCAATTGCACGACCGCGCGCGCGCCCCGCAGCAGATCGTCGGGGCCCACAAAGACCAGCGGCGTTGCCAGGCGCGGATAGGTCTTGGGCTTGTTGTGGGTCATGCCGAGTCCGCCGCCCAGCGCCAGGTTGTAGCCGGCGAGCAGGTCGCCCTCGAAAAGGGCGATGATGCCGAGGTCGTTGGTCAGCACGTCCACAGCGTTGTCGTCGGGCATGGCGATGCCGATCTTGAACTTGCGGGGAAGGTAACGCTCGCCGTAAAGCGGGTCGGGCTCGCTGCCGGCCCAGCCGTCGACGCGCTCCTCGCCCAGCCATATCTCGTGGTAGCCACGGGTGGTCGGCAGCAATTCGGCCGACAGGAGGCGCGCATCCGCCTGCAGCCTTCGATGCTTGGCGTCGGCGATCGGCGCGGGCGAGGCGGTGACGTTGCGCACGACGTCGCCGCATGTCGCCAGCGTCGTCAGCAGCGCATCATTGATGCCGGCGATAGTCGCTTTCAGGTCGCCCTTGGCGATC
>CAYMTM010000325.1:0-3461 GCA_964393375.1 uncultured Rhodospirillaceae bacterium | reverse complement strand
CCGACCGTGGCGCGCGGCTCCGCCGCGCGCTTCGGCGCCGCGCGGGCGGAAAGCCTCGACGCGCTGCTGGCCGACGATGGCATCGCGGCGGTCGTGCTAGCGACGCCGCACAGCCTGCACGCGGACCAGATCGCCGCCGCCGCCCGCGCCGGCAAGCACGTGTTCGTGGAAAAGCCGATCACGCTGACCATGGCCGACGCGCGCCGCGCCATCGCCGCCTGCAAAGACGCGGGCGTCGCCCTGGCGGTCGGGCACAACCGCCGCCTGCTGGCGCAACTGGCGATGCTGCGCCAGTTGCTCGACCGCGGCACGGCGGGCAGGCCGCTGATGGTGGAAGCGAACTACTCCACGCCCGAGGCGCTGAGCCTGCCGGCCCGGCACTGGCGGCGCGACAGGCTGGAATGCCCGGGCGGGGCGATGACCGCGCTGGGCGTGCACGTGATCGATTGGATGCACGCGTTGTTCGGCCGCGTCGCGCAGGTGCAGGCGCGCTTCGCCGTCCGCGCAACCGGCATGGAGGACACGGCGTCGGCGGCGCTCCGGTTCGAAAGCGGGCTGCCGGCGACGCTCACCTGCCTTTACGCCGCGCCCTACACGAACCGGTTCGCGATCCACGGCAGCGCCGCGCGCGTCGCCGTCGAGGCCAACGCGGCGGAAAGCGAAACGCTGCGGCCGGTCGTGACGGTGACGCAGGTCGACGGCCGGACAGAGCGCCTGGAGGTGCCTTGGGTAGACAGCCTGGCGCTCGGGCTGCGGCGATGGGCGGATGCGTGCCGCGGCCACGGCGCGCCGGCGGTCGACGGCGCCGACGCCGCGCGGAACGTCGCGGTGCTGGAGGCGATCGTCCGCTCGGCGGCCCGGGACGGCGCGCCGGTCGCGCCGGACTACGCGGGAGTGTGGGACCGGCCGTGACGGTTTGCGCGCGCGGTGCTACCACGGAGGCCGGCCGCGAGGGACATCGGTGAACCTGAAGCAGTTCGAAGCCTTCTACTGGATCGCGCGGCTGGGCAGCTTCCATGCCGCCGCCCGCCACCTGCGCGTCGCCCAGCCCTCGGTGTCGGCGCGCGTGCGCGAGCTCGAACGCCATCTGGGCGTGGCGCTGTTCGACCGTTCCGGGCGCAACGCGCGGCTGACGCCGAAAGGGCGCGAGCTTGCGACCTATGCCGGACAGATCCTGGCCTTGGCCGGCGAGGTGGAGCAGCAGATCGGCAGCCGCACCGCGCTGGTGGGCCGCGTGCGCTTCGGCCTGACCAGCATCCCGGCCGTTACATGGATGCCCAGGCTTCTGCACCGGATGGCCAAGGCCTATCCGGGGATCGACGCCGAGTTCGTGGTGGACAGCAGCGAGAACATGCGCGGCCAGCTTTTGCGCGGCGAGCTGGACCTAGCGTTCCTGGCGGGGCCCCTGGCGGAGCCGAGCCTGACCACCGAGTCGCTGGGCTCGGTGGCGATGGGCTGGCTCGCCAGCCCGTCGCTGGGGCTGGAGAACCGCCCGCTGAAACCGCAGGACCTGGTCGACGTGTCGATCATCACCGACGTGCGCGGCAGCTTCCTGCACGGCATCGCGCTGGAATGGTTCCGCCGGGGCGGCGTCGAGCCCAGACGCCAGCACGCCTGCCCCAGCCTGCCCACGCGCCTGCAGCTCGCGCGCGCGGGGCTGGGCATTGCCATGGCGCCGCCCGCGGTCGCGGCCAAGGAGATCGCCGAGGGTACGCTGCGCCTGGTGGTCGCCGACCCCAAGCTGCCCGAGCTGGAATATGTCATCGCGATCGCCGGCGGGGCCCGCACGCCGCCGGTCAGGGTGCTGCTGGACCTGGCCGGCGAGGCGATCGCCGAGGAGCCCAGCTTCGACATCGCCGGCAAGGTCTATCGTGAATGATCGTATTTTTTGATCGTTGAAGCTGATTTGTCCTTGTTTTGAATAATTCTCTTGACCGAAGCCCGGCGCGACAAGGAAAAATGCAGGCGGAGGCCGGCGAGACGTGTCTCGGCCGGACCGAGGGGGACACAACCATCCGGGAGGAATCAATGACGGAGATCCGAGCCACGCTGGCCCTGGCCGCGCTTGCCGCGCTGGTGCCCGCGGTGCTGGCGGGGCCCGCCGCCGGGGCGGCCGAGCTGCGCGTGGGTTATTCCTCGGACATCACCACGCTCGATCCCGCCAACCACCGCAGCCGCGTGACCGAGGGCGTGATCCACAACATGTACGACTCGGTGGTCACCCGCACCGACGACATGAAAGTGGTGCCGGAGATCGCGCAGTCCTTCACCCAGATCGACGCCACCACCTACGAGGCGAAGATCCGGCCGAACATCAAGTTCCACGACGGCAGCGCGCTGACCGCAGAGGACGTGAAGTTCACCTTCGACCGGCTGACCAAGGAGAACGCGATGGGCGGCAAGACCAGCCCGCGCGCGAGCCTGGTGGGGCCCGTCGCCGACACGATCGTGGTCGACCCGCTGACCGTGCGCTTCAAGCTGAAGAACCCGTGGCCGATCTTCCCGGCCTACTTGCCGTTCAACCAGGTCGTCAGCAAGGCCTTCGTCGAGAAGGTCGGCACCGAGGGCATGGCGACCCAGGCGATGGGGTCGGGCCCGTTCAAGCTGGTCGAATGGCGGCGCGGCGACGCGGTGATCCTGGAGCGCTTCGCCGGCTACTACGGCGGCGCGAGCGACATCCCGCCGGCCGGCCCCGCGCGCGTGGACCGCGTGATCTTCAAAGTGATTCCCGAACCCGCCTCGCGCGTGGCGGCGCTGCTGGCGGGCGAAGTCGACCTGATCGACGAATTGCCGCACCACGCCATCAAGCAGATCGAAGCCAATCCCAGGACCCAGGTCCTCAAGACCAACGGCACGCGCAGCTTCTTCATCGACCTCAACAACAAAAAGCCGCCGTTCAACGATGCGCGCGTGCGCCTGGCGGCGAACCATGCCGTCAACCGCCAGCTCATCATCGACCGCATCCTCAACGGGCTTGCCGTGCCGCTGGCCACGCTGATCAGCCCGGATTCCTACGGCTATAACGCGTCCCTCAAGCCCTTCGCCTACGATCCGGCGAGGGCCAAGGCGCTCTTGGCCGAGGCCGGCTATCCCAACGGCGTCGAGGTGACCATCGACGTCGACAACGCCTTCAAGGAGCAGGCCGAGGCGGTCGCCGCCTCGATGAGCCAGGCGGGCTTCAAGGCCGGCGTCAGGCTGTGGGAGCGCACCGCGCTAACCGAGCTGTGGAAGGACCCGGAGAAGCACGAGCGACAGATGCAGTTCCGCTCCTGGGGCGACGGCGCGCTCGATCCCGTCGGCATTTTCGTGCCGGTGCTGAAGTCGAAGGACCGCGGCAACTTCTCGGGCTACAGCAACGCCGAGGTCGACAGGCTGCTGACCGACGCCGACACCGAGACCGACGTCGCCAGACGCTCCAAGCTCTACGAGGACGCCCAGGCGATCATCCACAAGGAGGCGCC
>CAYMTM010000324.1:0-3518 GCA_964393375.1 uncultured Rhodospirillaceae bacterium | reverse complement strand
GCGCTGCAGCCGGTCGTCCGCGACGGCGCGAAGCTGGTCGCGGTCATGTTCGCCGATCGTCGGCCCGCCTTTGACCTGCTGCCGGGGCTACGCGACGCGGGTTTTCTCGGCACCATGCTCGACACCGCGGACAAGAACTCGGGCGGGCTTCGCCGGCATCTTGATGACAAGGCGCTCGCGCGCTTCGTCGGCGCGGCGCGGCGCGGCGGGTTGATTTGCGGCTTGGCGGGGTCGCTGCGGCTGGCGGACATTGCGCCGCTGGCGGCGCTGCGGCCGGACTATCTCGGCTTCCGCGGGGCCTTGTGTCGGGAGGGGCGCGATGGCGCGCTCGATCCGGACCGGCTGGCGGCGGTAGCGAAAGCGTTGCGTTCGACCGCCAGCAGCGCCATGGCGACGGCAGGCAGGCAGCGCGCGCTTGCCTCCCGCACCGGCGCCGACGCGCCGCGGGCCAACACGGCGCCTGCGTCGACATAGCGGCGGCCCAGCGCTCGCGCGAGGCGCCGCACCACGAACCGACCGACGCCGGCGCCGACGACGGGCGCCCCCCGGCCGGGCGGAACACGCGCCAGCACGCGCTGTGCGGCTTCCCGAAGTTGCAGGAGCTGCCGGCTGGCCAGAAAGCGCGCGAGGGCGATCCAGACCTTTCGCGGGTATGCGTCGGCATCCGCGCCCACCATGCGCGCCAGGCGTCGCGCACTGTCGGCGAGCGACTTCGTGCGGTTGTCGGCAGCGGGAAGCTGGTCGGCACCAGGCGGCAAGCCGCCAGCCAGGCGGTGCACGTCGGCCATGGTTGCGAAATACTCGGCCATTATTCCGCGCCGCTTGCCCAGGACGGGTGCGTACGAGGCCACCGCCATCACGGGCGTGCGGGTCGCGCCGGTATAGACCAGCTCGGCGCTGGCCAGGCGTGCGAAATCGGTCAGTCCGCGCGGGCGCGGCCTGCCGCCGCGGATCGGGATCAAGTCGGCGGTCGTGCTGCCCAGGTCGACGAACAGTGCATCGGGCAGGTGCACGGCCAGCGCCTCGGCGCTGGCTAGGAAATTGGCCGAGGCGACGTCGTCGACCCGCCGGCGCGCCAGGGCCGGCGGCAGGAACCCCGCCCTACCGGCATAGACGACGATCGATTGGCCGCGCAATCGCTCGGCCATGGCGGCAAGCAGACCCGACACGCCGGCGGCGCGGTCGGGGAACAGATCCGCCAGCTCGCCCGTCATAGTGACGGCGTGGCGCGGGCAACGGCCGAGTGCGGCGACTGCCTGGTCCAGCGCATTGTCGAGCTCCCGCATGCCCAGCCAAAGCCGGCAGGGAAGCTGGATCACCCTGATCGGCCTGCCGGTGGCCGACACGCGCGCCGCTTTCAAATGCGCGCCGCCCAGGTCCCACCCGATCACGTCGGGCGCGCGCGCGGCCCGATCAGCTCGGGGCATATTCGTCGAGCGTGAACAGTTCCTGTGCCTGGCGCACCCCGCGCAGCGCATAGCGGCCGAGCGACACGACGCGATTGGCGCTGCGCGTCGCGGCCTGCGCGAAGGCAGAAGACAGGATGACGTTGCGTTCGAGCGACTTGCACAGCGCCTGGATTCGGCTGACCTCGTTGACGGCCTGGCCCACCACGGTGAAGTCCAGCCGGTCGTCGGTGCCGATGTTACCATAGAGCACCGTGCCGAGATGCAGGCCGAGATAGAAGCGGGTGACCGGCAAGGTCTTCTCCGCGCGCGTCCGGTTGACCTGCTCCAGCCGCCGGAACGCGTCGTCGGCCGCATCCAGGGCGCGGTGGCAGGCCTCGGCGTCCTCCTCGGCCTGGAAGATCGCCAGCAGGCCATCGCCCACGAATTTCAGCACCTGCCCGCCCTGGCCGTGAATCGCGCTGACCTGGCAATCCGCGTAGTCGTTCAGCAGGGGCACGATCTGGTCCGGCGGCGCGGTGTCGGCGATGCGCGTGAAGCCCGCCAGGTCGCTGTACCACAGGACGGCGCGGATGCTTTCGGTCCTGCCGCGCGCGATCTGTCCGCGCAGCACGCGCGCGCCGGCGTCGCGTCCCAGGTAGACCTGGACCAAGTTGTTCGCGCTGCGGGCGATCGCCCGGTTGCGCAAGGCGAGCGCCATGGTCGGCAGCAGGCGATCCAGGACATCCACCTGCTCGTCGGTGAAGCCGCCCGGCCGGTCGGCGCACCAGGACGTCGAAAGCGCGTCCGAATCGTCGGTCCGCACGATATCGCTGAACGGGATGACGTAGGCGAGGTAGTCGGTCACGCCCTCGGCGAACAGGTCGTCCACCATCGGGAACTCGCCCTGGCGATAATTGTCGCCGCGCCGGCAGCGCAGGCGCGGCTGCCTGGTCTCGATCAACTGGTAAAACGGCGATTGCCGCCACTTGTCGTCCGCGACGTTGTCGCGCTCGTACTCCCTGCCGCCCGCCTTTCCCTTGGTGCGGCGCCATTCGAAGAAATGGCCTTCGACGGTCGGGTGCAGGGAATCGATGGCGGCGGCGGCGCGCCACAACTCCATGCCGGCGGACACCAGACGGTCGCACACGCCCTGAAGCAGCGCGGCCTCGTCCATGTCGCTCAGCGCGCTGGCGATCACCCATTCCTGCAACTCGAGGATCTTGGCCGGGTTCATGGTCATCGCGTGCACTATAGAGTAGTTTGCCGCGCGCAAGGCGGCACAATTGGGGCGGCGATGGACCTGATCCCGGTGATCGATCTGAAAGGCGGCGTGGTGGTCCACGCCCGCCGGGGCGACCGCGCCAACTATCGCCCGATCGAAACGCCGCTTAGCCCCAGCGCCATGCCGCTCGATGTTGCGCGGGGCCTGATGGCGCTGTCCCCGTTCCAACGCCTCTACATCGCCGATCTGGATGCCATCGCCGGCAGTGGGGACAACATCGCGGCGATCCGCGCGATCAAGGGCGCGTTTCCCGCGCTGGAGCTCTGGGTCGATCGCGGCATAGCCCGTCCCGGCGAGGTGCAGCCATGGCGCGCGATGGGGCTGGGGCCGGTGGTCCTGGGAAGCGAGTCCGCACCGGACATCGCGACGTTCCGGTCCGCCCTGGCCGATGCCGGGGCCGAAGCGGTCCTGTCGCTCGATTTCCGCGCGAAGGATTTCCAGGGACCCAGGGAGATCCTGGCGGACGCCGCCGCCTGGCCCCGGCGCGTGATCGCGATGACCCTGGCGCGCGTCGGCTCGGGCGCTGGGCCGGACCTGGAGCGTCTGGCGGCAATCAAGACGCGCGCGGCCGGCCGGTCGGTCTACGCCGCCGGCGGCGTGCGCGATGCCTCAGACCTTGCGGCACTTGCGCGGCTTGGCATCGCCGGCGCTCTGGTGGCGACGGCGTTGCACGACGGCCGGCTTGACCCGCGCACCCTTGCCGCGCGATAGGGTCTCAAGTCGCCAGGCCAGCAGGCTTGCGACCACCAGGTCCGCCGTCGTGCCGGGATTGAGCCCGCGCCGCTTCAGTGATTTGTCAAACCGCAGCAGCGCGGGACGCGTTTCTGGCGTCATCGCCGCCTCTCGGC
>CAYMTM010000323.1:0-3559 GCA_964393375.1 uncultured Rhodospirillaceae bacterium | reverse complement strand
TTCTGGGTCGGCCTCATGCTGATCATGGTCTTTGCGGTCCAGCTCGGCTGGCTGCCCTCCACGGGTCGGGGCGAGACGCGCAAGGTCCTCGGCATCGAACTCAGCATCCTGACGCTCGACGGCCTGCAGCACATCCTGCTGCCGGCGCTGAACCTGGCGCTGTTCAAGCTGTCGCTGGTGATCCGCCTGTCGCGCGCCGGCACGCGCGAGGTGATCCTGCAGGACTACGTCAAATTCGCGCGCGCCAAGGGCCTGCCGCAGGGGCGCGTCGTCTGGGTGCACGTGTTCAAGAACATCATGATCCCGATCGTCACCGTGCTGGGGCTGGAGCTGGGCTCGACGATCGCCTTCGCCGTGGTCACCGAGACGATCTTCGCCTGGCCCGGCATGGGCAAGCTGATCATCGACTCGATCAACCTGCTCGACCGGCCGGTGGTGGTCGCCTACCTGATGGTCATCGTGTTCATGTTCATCCTGATCAATTTCCTGGTCGATCTCGCCTATTCGGTGATCGACCCGCGCGTGCGGCTGGCGGAGGCCAAGGGATGACGGCCGAGATCGTACCGGTCGCCCCGGCGCAGGGCGGCGCGCCGGCTTCCGAGACGCCGTTCCGGCGCTTCGCGCGCGATTTCTGCGCCAGCAGGCTGGCGATGATCGGGCTGGCAGGGTTGCTCATCATCGTGCTGGTCGCCGTCTTCGCGCCCTGGATCGCGCCGCAGAACCCCTACGACCTGCGCCAGCTCGACGTGATGGACGGCCGCCTGCCGCCGGGATCGAAGAGCATGGGCGGCATGACCTTCTGGCTCGGCACCGACGATCAGGGCCGCGACATGCTGTCGGGCATCATGTACGGGCTTCGGACCAGCCTGATGGTGGGCGTCGGCTCGTCGCTCTGTGCGATGCTGATCGGCATGGCGGCCGGGTTGATCGCGGCCTATTTCGGCGGCTGGATCGAGACCTTCATCATGCGTGTGGTCGACATCCAGCTCAGCTTCCCCGCCATCCTGATCGCGCTGGTGCTGCTGGCCGTCCTCGGCCAGGGCATCGACAAGATCATGATCGCGCTCGTAACGGTGCAATGGGCGTACTACGCGCGCACCGTGCGCGGAACCGCGCTGGTCGAGCGGCGCAAGGAATACATCGAGGCCGCGCGCTGCCTGGCGCTCGGCAACCCGCGCATCGTCTTCCGCCACCTGCTGCCCAACTGCCTGCCGCCGCTGATCGTGGTGAACACCGTCCTGGTGGCGAGCGCCATCGCGCTGGAAGCGACCCTGTCCTTCCTCGGACTCGGCCTGCCGATCACCAAGCCATCGCTCGGCCTGCTGATTGCCAACGGTTTCGGCTACATGCTGAGCGGCAAGTACTGGATCAGCTTCTTCCCCGGCGTTGCGCTGCTCGCAACGATCGTGTGCATCAATCTGGTGGGCGACCAGTTGCGCGACGTACTGAACCCGCGGCTGCAGCGATGACGGCAAACCAGCCGACCTTGGTCGTCGAGAATCTGCGAACACATTTCTTGACGCGGGCGGGGGCGGTGAAGGCGGTCGACGACGTCAGCTTCACTCTTTCCCGCGGGCGCGTGCTGGGCCTTGTCGGCGAGTCGGGCTCGGGCAAATCGGTGACCGGCTTCTCGATCATCGGCCTGGTTGATCCGCCCGGCCGGATCGTTGGCGGCCGCGTGCTGTTCAACGGCGAGGACCTCGTCGGCGCGGGCGAGGAGCGCCTCAGGGCCCTGCGCGGCGACCGCGTGGCGATGATCTTCCAGGATCCGATGATGACCTTGAACCCGGTCCTGCGCATCGACACCCAGATGGTCGAGACGATCCGCGCGCATGATCCGTCGGTGGACCGGAACACGGCGCTGGCGCGGGCGCGCGACGCGCTCGGGCGCGTGGGCATACCCTCGCCCGACGAGCGTCTGCGGGCCTATCCGCACCAGTTCTCCGGCGGTATGCGCCAGCGCGTGGCTATCGCCATCGCGCTGCTCAACAAGCCCGACCTGATCATCGCGGATGAGCCGACCACGGCGCTCGACGTCACCATCCAGGGGCAGATTCTCTACGAGGTGCAGAAGCTGTGCCGCGAGACCGGCGCGGCGCTGATGTGGATCACGCACGACCTTTCCGTGATCGCCGGCCTGGCCGACGAAGTCTGCGTCATGTACGCGGGCCGGATCGTCGAGTCCGGCACGGTCGACGACGTGCTGGACCGCGCCATGCACCCCTACACGGCGGGCCTGATCGGGTCGGTGCCGAGTCGCAACCGGCGCGGCGGCAAGCTCAAGCAAATCCCCGGCATGACGCCGTCGCTGCTGAACCTGGCGCCGGGCTGCGCCTTCCGCGCGCGCTGCGCGCGCGCCGATGACGCCTGTCTGGTCGAGCCGCCGCTGACTATGCCGGCGCCGGGGCGGGGTCTGCGCTGCTTCCATCCCGTCGTGGCCGGTGCGCCGTGACCCAGCCGATGCTCGCGCTGGAAGGCGTCTCAAAGCGCTTCGTCAAGCACCTCGACCTCGCCGCGCGCATCGCGAACCTCGCCGGCGCCGGTCTCAGGGACGAGATCGTGCACGCCGTCGACCACGTCGACCTGGCGGTGGAGCAGGGCGAGGTGGTGGGCCTGGTCGGCGAATCCGGCTGCGGCAAGTCGACCCTCGGTCGCATCGTCGCCGGCATCCTGCCGCCCAGCGCCGGCAAGCGCCTGTGGCGCGGCCGGGCCGTTTCCGACATGCCGGCATCCGAGGCGCGCGCGGTCGAGCTCAAGGTGCAGATGATCTTCCAGGATCCGTTCGCGTCGTTGAATCCGCGCCTGCGCGTTTGCGACATCGTCGGCGAGGCGCCGGTGGTTCACGGCATCGTCCCGGGCCGCGCCCGCGATTCCTACGTGGGCGAGCTGTTGCAGCGCGTGGGGCTGGACGCGAGTTTCGCTCGGCGCTACCCGCACCAGTTCTCCGGCGGCCAGCGCGCCCGCGTCGGCATCGCCCGGGCGCTGGCGGTCAAGCCCGAGTTCCTGGTCTGCGACGAGGCGGTGGCGGCGCTCGACGTGTCGATCCAGGCCCAGGTGCTGAACCTGTTCATGGACCTGCGCGCAGACCTGGGGCTCACCTACCTGTTCATCAGCCACGACCTGGGGGTCGTCGAGCATCTGAGCGACCGCGTGGCGATCATGTATCTCGGCCGCTTCGTCGAAATGGCGCCCACCGAGGAGCTGTTCCGCGCGCCAAACCATCCCTACGCCCAGGCGCTTCTGGCGGAAGTGCCGCGGCTGGACGCGCGCAAGCGGCAGTTCGAACCTGTGAAGGGCGAGATACCCTCGCCGCTGAACCCGCCCAGCGGCTGCCATTTCCACCCGCGCTGCCCGCACGCCATGCCGCGCTGCCGCAGCGAGGCGCCGGCGCTCAAGCCGATCGCGCCCGGGCGCTGGTCGGCCTGCCATTTGAACGATGGCGGGAACTAGGCGGCCGAACAGCTTGCGCCGCCCAGCACGCAGAACTTGGCGCAGTGCGGGTGGTTCAGCTTCACCTCGCCGCTCGACTCCGCCAGGGTGGCGCCAAGCTCGAACTGCG
>CAYMTM010000322.1:0-3567 GCA_964393375.1 uncultured Rhodospirillaceae bacterium | reverse complement strand
ATTTCCAGGTGCTGGGTGAAATCGTGGCGGCCGAGGCGGGCGCGATCGTGAAGACGATCGGCGACGCGGTCATGGCGACCTTCCCCACGCCCGAGCGCGCGATGGCGGCCGCGCTGCGCATGCGCGGCGCGATGCGCGAGATGAACGCGAAGCGCGGCAGCGAGGATCTGCTGTTGAAGATCGGCATCCACGAGGGGCCGTGCCTGGCCGTCACGCTCAACGACCGGCAGGACTATTTCGGCCAGACCGTGAACATCGCGGCGCGCGTGCAGGGCCTGGCGCAGGCCAGGGCGATCCTCGCGACCAAGCCGGTGGTGGAGCATGCGGAAACCTCCGCGCTGCTCCGGCGCAACGGCCTTCAGGCGCGACCCAAGCAGGAGGCGCTGCGCGGGCTGGGCGCGGAGACGGCGATCTACGAGATTCCGTGAGCGCCTTGGCCGCGGCGGGCGCGGTGCTGCAGGCTCCTTCACGTCGTCATGGCCGGGCTTGTCCCGGCCATCCACGCCGGGGAAGCGGGACGAAAGGAACGTCTGTACGGACGGTCGATGCGCGGCGGCAGGTTCCAAGTCCGCGACGCTGTCGGATCGTGACGGCGTGGATGCCCGGGACGAGCCCGGGCATGACGGTCTTAGGGGCGTTTTCAGGCGTTCGTCACGCCGCCGTGCCGCCCACTGTCAGCAGGTCGAGCTTCATGGTGGGCTGGCCGACGCCCACTGGCACGCCCTGGCCGTCCTTGCCGCAGGTGCCGATGCCGTCGTCGAGCTTCAGGTCGTTGCCGATCATCGACACGGTCTTGAGCGCCTCCGGCCCGTTGCCGATCAGCATCGCGCCCTTCACCGCCGGGCCGACCTTGCCGTCCTCGATCAGGTAGGCCTCGGACGCCGAGAACACGAACTTGCCCGAGGTGATGTCGACCTGCCCGCCGCCGAAGTTGACCGCATAGAGGCCCTTCTTCACGCTGCGGATGATCTCCTGCGGGTCGCGCTTGCCGGACAGCATGACGGTGTTGGTCATGCGCGGCATCGGCGCATGCGCGAAGCTCTGGCGCCGCCCGTTGCCCGTGGGCTTCATCCCCATCAGCCGCGCGTTCATGCGGTCCTGCATGAAGCCCGCGAGGATACCGTCCTCGATCAGCACGGTGCGGTGGCTGGGCGTGCCCTCGTCGTCCACGGTCAGCGAGCCGCGCCGGTCGGGCATCGTCCCGTCGTCCACCACCGTGACGCCTTTGGCCGCGACCTGCTTGCCCATCAGCCCGGCGAAGGCCGAGGTCTTCTTGCGGTTGAAGTCGCCCTCGAGCCCGTGTCCCACGGCCTCGTGCAGCATCACGCCGGGCCAGCCCGGGCCCAGCACCACCGGCATCTCGCCGGCCGGCGCCGGCACCGAGCCCAAATTCACCAGCGCCTGGCGCAGCGCCTCGTCGACCTGCGCGCGCCAGTGCTGGGGGTCGAGATAGATATCGTAGCCCGTGCGCCCGCCGGCACCGTGGCTGCCGGTCTCCATGCGGTCGCCTTCGCCCACCACCACCGCGACGTTCAAGCGCACCAGCGGGCGGATGTCGGCCACGCGCACGCCGTCCGCGCGCAAAATCTGCACCGCCTGCCATTCGCCGGAGATGGACGCCATCACCTGGCGGACCCGCTGATCCTTCGCGCGGGCGTAGGCGTCGATCTCGGCCAGCAACTTCACCTTGTCGGCGAAGGGCTGCTCGCCCAGCGGATTCACATCGGCATAGAGGCTGCGGTTGGTGCCCTGCGGTGGCTCGGCCAGGGTGCCGGCATGGCCCGCGCGCACCGCCTTCACCGCCTCGGCCGCGCGCCTGATCGCGGCTTCGCTGAGCTCGCTGGCGTGCGCATAGCCCGCCGCGTCGCCCGCCACCGCGCGCAGGCCGAAGCCCTGGCTGGTGTCGAAGCTGGCGCTCTTCACCTTGCCGTCGTCGAAGGCGATCGATTCGGACTGGCAGTACTCCAGGAACAGCTCGCCGTCGTCGCAGCCCAGGAGCGCGTCCGCCACGATGCGCTCGACGCGCGCGCGGTCGAGGCCTGCGCGGGTGAAGAAGATGTCGTCGGTGCGGGCGAGGCTGGACATGGGGCGCTCCTGGCCAGAAGACGGCCCATCATATATGGCGCGGCTCACGGGCGATACCAGGGCGGGAGTCGCCGCGAGGACCGGGGCCACAATCCAGATGCCGTCCATGATCGCTCCCCCTCGCGCCGCCGGTCCCCAGGCAACACGCCGGTCGCAATTGCCGGCTTACCCTGCCCGGCCCGGACATACTAGTATCGGTTGATCGCCAGGGACATGAGGACCTGTGGACGCTCGCCGATCCCTCCGCCGCCGCCCCGGGGCGCGGTTCGCCGCCGCGGCCGCGCTCGCCTGGCTTGTGCCGCTCGCCGTCGCCGCACAGGAGCTGGCGCCCGACGTGCTGTTCGCGCAGGCGGCCGGCTCGGTCTACATCGTGCTGGCGGCGGACAATGCCGACCTGAAGGCGCTGATGGGCAACCCGGTGGTTCCGCCGCCGGAAACCACCGCCGAAGGTGCGACCGGCCCGGCGATGTCGTCCCCGCGCGAGCGGGCACTGCGCGAATCCGGCCGGGGCCAGCGGCCGCCGCTGTCGCTGGGCTCGGCGGTCGCGCTCGGCCCGGACATCGCGGCCACCAACTGCCACGTGGTCGCCAACCGCCAGGTCGTGGCGCTGGTCGAGGGCAACAACGGCGCGCTGGCCCAGGTCGTCGATTCGCGGCCCAACGACATCTGCCTGCTGCGCGTGACGGGCTTCGCGCTGAAGCCGGTCCGCTCGGTGCGCCGGTCGGCCGAGCTGCGGGTCGGCGAGCGCGCCTACGCGATCGGCAATCCGCGCGGGCTGGAGCGCACGCTGTCGGAAGGTTTGGTATCGGGCATGCGCACGCGCGCGGGCGTCAGGATCGTGCAAACGACCGCGCCGATCTCGCCCGGCTCGTCCGGGGGCGGTCTGTTCGACGCCCAGGGCAACCTTATCGGCATCACCACCTTCAAGTCGCGCAGCGACCCGCAGCTCAACTTCGCCGTCGCGACCGAGGAGTTCTGGCCGCTGCCCGCCACGCTGCCGGCTGCAGCCGCGCCGCGACCGCCCGCAATGCCGCCCGCCGCGCCGCCCGCCGGGCCGGGAAGGCTCGTCCTGCAGGACGACCTGACGACCAAGTGCGGGCCGATCCAGGTGCGCGGCATCCGCTTCGTCACGACCGCCTTCAAGTGCGTGGAGGGCCAGCAGCGCAGGATCGGGACCGAGACGGTGGAATCGACGCGCCTGAGCGGGCTGTTCCGCGGCGGCTCGCTTGAGGTCGATCACGTACGGATCGCGGGCGAGCGCCATTGGAGCGCGATGTCGGCCGATCAGCTCAAGCGCGCGGTCGAGAGCTGGGCCAAGCCTGCGAACGGGTCGGGCTTCTCGCCGTTCGAGGCGAACCCCTTCCCGCACTACAAGTTCGCCGTCGTCTTCAACGGCCAGGATTTCGCCTGCGCCCGCGGCACCACGCGCGGCGGACCGGGGGACAAGGTGATGGCCTGGATCACCTACTGCGAGCCGGGATC
>CAYMTM010000321.1:0-3631 GCA_964393375.1 uncultured Rhodospirillaceae bacterium | reverse complement strand
TCTTCCATCACGTCAGCGGGCGGTTCGGGCTGGAGCCGGACCTGGTGGGCGTGCGGTCCGGCACCACGACGCTGGTCGACCAGGGCGGGGCGAGCCTGATGACCTTCCCGGCTTTCCGCCATTTCATCGCCGCGCGGTCGGATTCGCGCGTGCTGGCCTTCCTTTCGGCCTATGTCGTGGGCGGGCTGGAGGGCCATTACTATCCCCAGCTCTACGGCCCCAGCGGCGTCGACGTGAAGGGCACGATCAAGGCGGCCGAGGCCAACCGCGACCTGGTGAAGGGCATCAAGGCGCACGCGGAGATCGGCGGGTTTTCGCGCTGGGGCATCGAGGTCATCCGCCTGGCCAAGGAAATCTCGCGCGCGCTGAAGTTGCCGCTCTACATCCATTTCGGCCAGCTCTGGGCCTTGCCGGCGGACGGCGGGCGCACGGTCGATCCCGACTCGATCCTGCCCGAGGTGGCGCCGCTGCTGGATGCGGGCGACATCCTGGCGCATCCTTTCACCCGCCATCCCGGCGGTTTCGTCGACAAGACCGGGCGCATGCACCCGATCGTCGCCGAGGCGCTGAAAAAGGGCCTCAAGACCGATGTGGGCTACGGCTCGCATTTCAGCTTCGCCATGTGCCGGAAGGTGCTGGAGACGGGCTTCGTGCCCGACACGCTGGGCGCGGACATGCACGGCTACAACACGCCGGTGCCGCCGCCGCCCGGCACGCCCGACGCGCATCCGGACGAGGAGCCGCACCCCTTCGCCGGCCACACGCGCTTCAGCCTGACCTCGGCGATGACCGCGCTGATGGCCTGCGGCCTGAAGCTGGAGCAGGTCGTGCCGATGGTGACGTCCAACCCCGCGCGCATGCTGAAGATGGAAGGTGAGATCGGCACGCTGAAGCCAGGGGTCGTCGCCGACGTGTCCGTGCTGTCGCACGAGCGCGGGCGCTGGAAGATGCACGACAACGAGGGCAACGAGGCGATCGCCCAGCGCCTGGTGCGGCCTATCTTCTGCCTCAGAGCCGGCACGCGCTTCGACGCGGACGCCGTCATCCTGCCGCAGGCCGAGGCGGCTTGAACCACGGCGGCAAGGGCGTCGGCGCGCGCCTCCCGCGCAAGGAGGATGCGCGGTTCCTCAAGGGCCGTGGCGAGTTCATTGCCGACATCGCGCCGCCCGGCGTGAAGGAAGTCGCCTTCCTGCGCTCGCCGATCGCGCATGGGCGCATCCGGTCGATCGCGAAGCCCGCCGGCCATGAACGCCAGGTCTTCGTGCAGGCCGACATGGCCGATGTGAATCCGATCCGCGCCGTGTCGGGGATCAAGGGCTTCAAGCCGTCCGACCAATACGCGCTCGCCCGGCACAAGGTGCGCCAGGTCGGCGAGCTGGTGGCAATGGTCGTGGCCGACACCCGCGCCGAAGCCGAGGACATCGCCGAGAAGATCGAGGTGGATTACGAGGAACTGCCCGCCGTGCACGACATGCTGCGGGCGCGCGAGCCCGGCGCGCCGCTGTTGCACGAGGAGTGGGGCGACAATGTCTTTCTCGAAACCCTGACCGACGCCGATTTGGAGGAAATCAGGCGCACCGCGCCGGTAAAGGTCCATCGCCGCCTGCGCACCGCGCGCCAGCACATGGCGCCGATGGAGGGACGCGGAGCGGTGGCGGAATGGAATTCCCGCCTCGACCAGCTCGTGCTTCATACCGCGACGCAGATGCCGCATATCGTGCGCACCGGCTTGAGCGACTGCCTGGGCATCGACCACGGAAGGATCCGCGTGGTGGCGCCCGACGTGGGCGGCGGCTTCGGCTACAAGGGTATCCTTTTGCCCGAGGAGATTTGCCTGGCCTGGGCGACGATGAAGCTCGGCCATCCCGTGCGCTGGCTGGAGGATCGCCGCGAGCAGCTCATCGCCGGCGCCAATTGCCGCGAGCATCACTACGACATCACCGCCTATGCCGACCGCGACGGGCGGCTGCTGGCGATCGACTGCGAGGCGACGGTCGATGCCGGGGCCTATTCGTCCTATCCCTTCTCGGCCTGCCTGGAGGGCGCGCAGGTGGCCAGCATCCTGCCCGGTCCCTACAAGATGGACCGCTACCGCTGCCGCGCCTTCTCGGTCGCCACCAACAAGCCGCCGATCCTCCCCTATCGCGGCGTGGCGCGCACCGGCGTGTGCTTCGCCATCGAGCTGGTGATGGACGCGATCGCGCGGGAATGCGGGATCGAACCGCACGACGTCCGCCTGCGCAACCTGGTCCAGCCCGGCGAGATGCCCTACACCAACATCACCAACAAGCTGTTCGACAGCGGCGACTATCCCGAGGCGCTGCGCCGCGCGGTCAAGGCGATCGGCCTGCCGGCGATCCGCGCGCGCCAGAAGCGGGGCGAGCCGGACGGCAGGCTGATCGGCGTCGGCTTCGCGATCTTCTGCGAGCAGGCCGCCCACGGCACCTCGGTCTATTACGGCTGGGGCATCCCGATGGTGCCCGGCCACGAGCAGTGTAGCGCACGGCTCGCGCCCGATGGCGTGCTGGAACTGCGCATCGGCGCGCATTCGCATGGGCAGGGGCTGGAAACCACGCTGGCCCAGGTCGCGCACACAGAACTGGGCATCGACCCGGCAGATGTGCGGCTGGTGCACGGCGATACGGCGATGACCCCCTACTCGACGGGTACCTGGGGATCGAGATGCATGGTGATGTCGGGCGGCGCGGTGTCGGAAGCCTGCCGCGAGATCGCCCGGCGCTGCGCGCGGATCGGCGCCAAGCTGCTGCAGATTGACCAATCGCAGGTGACCGTCGCCGACGGCGCGGTCAAAGGCCCGGGCGGCAGCGTGACGCTGAAGGAAATCGCCCATGTCTGGTACCTGAAGCCGCAGCACCTGCCGGCCGATGTAGATCCGGGCGGGCTGGAGGCGACGGTCGGCTACAAGCCGCTGAAGGATACCGGCACGTTCAGCTACGCCGCCCACGCCGCCCTCGTCGCGGTCGACACCGATATCGGCCATGTCGAGATCCTGGACTACGCGGTCGTCGACGACGGCGGCGTGCTGGTGAACCCGATGATCGTGGACGGGCAGGTCTATGGCGGCGCGGCCCAGGGCATCGGCACGGCGCTTTACGAGGAGATGCCCTACGATCCCAACGGCCAGCCATTGGCGTCGACGCTTGCCGACTACATCCTGCCCGGAACGACCGAGGTTCCGGAGTTCCCGATCGAACACATGCAGACGCCCTCGCCCTGGACCCGCTTCGGCCAGAAGGGCATCGGCGAGGGCGGCGCCATCGGCCCGCCGGCGGCGATCGCCAACGCGGTCAACGATGCGCTGCGCCCGCTTGGGGTTGAGGTGGCCGAGGTTCCGATCACCCCGCGGCGACTGCTGGCATTGTTGCGCGCGAAATGCGGCAACCTGCCCGAATAATGCCACGTTTATGGGGGAGGTTCCCCGCCGTTCGCGATCCGGAAGGGAGGGCACGCCATGGCCTTCGGAAAATGGCTTCGCGGGGACAAGGCCGAATCTAGAGGCAATTTCGCGGTTTGGAAATCCGAACAGGAATGGCGACGCGAGCTGTCGGCCGAGCAGTACCGCGTGCTGCGCGAGCATGGCACCGAGCGGCCATTCACCAGCCCCCTGAAC
>CAYMTM010000320.1:0-3647 GCA_964393375.1 uncultured Rhodospirillaceae bacterium | reverse complement strand
GCACGGTCTTGCCGGTGCGCGGCGGGGCGACGATCAGGCCGCGCTGGCCCTTGCCCTGGGGCGCGATCAGGTCGATCACGCGCGTGGACATGTCGTGGCGGATGTCGGAGACGCCCTTGACGCCCCTCTTCGGCGGCGCCGGCATGTCGGCGTCCTCCAGGACAGCGCGCTTGCCCTCGCCGTCGCCGTGGCGGCCCTTGCGTGTCGGCACCGGAAGGGTCGGTGCGCCCGGTTCCAGCTCCAGCTTCAGGCGCTGGTCGGGATAGAGCGGCGTCAGGTTGTCGAAGTTGATGCGGTGCCGCACGTTCTCCGGCGGCTCGAAATTGATCGTATTGACCTTGAGCAGCGCGAAGTAGCGCTCGCCGTCCTTGGGCGATCGGATCTGGCCTTCGACCGTGTCGCCGGTCCTCAGCCCGAAGCGGCGCACCTGGCTGGGCGAGACGTAGATGTCGTCCGGGCCGGGCAGGTAGTTGGCCTCCGGCGAGCGCAGGAAGCCGAACCCGTCGGACAGGATCTCCAGCACGCCGTCGCCGTAGATCGCCTGGTCGTTGTCGGCGAGCTGCTTGAGGATCGCGAACATCATGTCCTGCTTGCGCAGGGTGCTCGCGTTCTCGATCTGCAAATCCTCGGCGAAGGCCAAAAGGTCGGCCGGGGTCTTGGTCTTGAGTTCTTTCAGATTCATGGCGTGAACGATGCTCGTTGGGACGGGGAGAATCGGCCGCGCCTGGGGCTTGAAACCGATCGCCTGCCCTCTTGGGGCCGGCGGAAACGCGGCAAAAGCGTTGAGAGAAGCTGGACGGCGGGACCGCCGTACGCGTTAAGAATTGCCGATCCCGCGCTGAAGGTCAAGTGAAATGGATAAAGCCTTAGAATGGCTTAACGACCGCCAGAAGCACGATCACGATCAGCAGGACCGTCGGCACTTCGTTGGCGATGCGGTAGAACCGGGCGGGCCGCTTGTTGCGGTCGGCCGCGAAATCCTTGCGCCAGCGCGCGAACTCCCCGTGCAGCGCGCCCATCCCCAGCACCAGGGCCAGCTTGACCCACAGCCACCCCCGGCTCCAGTCCTGCACGGTCAGCAACAACCCGCCCAAGACGAAGGCGGCGATCATCGCCGGGTTGATGATGGCGCGCAGCAAGCGGCGCTCCATCACCTTCAGGGTTTCGGACAGCTCGGATCCCGGCCTGGCGTCGGCGTGATAGACGAACAGGCGCGGCAGGTAGAGCATGCCCGCCATCCACGCCATCACCGCGACGATGTGCAGCGCCTTGATCCATGCGTACCAGGCGCCTACCCACTGGGCGAGCCAAGCGATCATGCCACTTTCGCCTGCATCGCGCAGCGTGCGAACCCGGCCGGGCACTGGCGCTTGCCGGTCGACGACATGGTCGCGGCCGGACGCGCCAGCGCGTCGCGCACCACGCTCGCCAGGCCGCCGATGAAGGCCTCGCTGGTGCCCACCGCCGGCACACGGATATACGCCGGCGCTCCGTTCGCCTCCGCCAGATGGCGGTACTCGATATCCAGCTCCACCAGCGTTTCGGAATGCTCCGAGACGAAGGCGATCGGGAACAGCACGATCGGCCGGCCGTCACGCGCCGCCCGCTGGATCTCGGCGTCGGTATAGGGGCCCAGCCATTCCAGCGGCCCGACGCGGCTCTGGTAGCACACCACGTGGTCGATCCCGCGCCAGACCGCATCGCGCCGGCCGAGCGCATCGACGATCGCCGCCGCGCTCAGCTCGACCTGCGCCTGGTAGGGATCGCCGCGCGCCACCGTCTTCTTCGGCAAGCCATGGGCCGACAGCAGCAGGCGCGGCGCGCCCCGCGCCGATGCTTCGACCAAGGCCGGTCCGATCAACTCCGCCGCCGCTGCGGCGAAGCCGGGCTGCTCGGGATAGCAGCACACCGCATGCGTAGGCGCCACGATGCCGGCATTCGCGGCGGCCTCCCGCCAGCGCCGCAGCGACGATCCCCCGGTGGTGCCCGAGAATTGCGGATAGAGCGGCAGCAGCAGGATCGTGCTCGGCCGCCACGCCGCCACGTCGCGAACCGCATCCTCGGTCAGCGGATGCCAGTAGCGCATGGCCACGAATACCTTGACCAGGCCGAGATCGGCCAGCGCCGCCTCCAGCGCCTTGGCCTGTGCAAGGGTGTTGGCCAACAGCGGCGACCCGCCGCCGATCTTGGCATAGGTCGCCCGTGCGACCGGCGCACGTCGGCGCGCGATCAGCCGCGCCAGGCACCAGCGCAGCGGGTTGGGCAGTTCCAGGATCGCCGGATCGCTGAACAGGTTGACCAGGAACGGCTCGACGGCCTCGGGAGCGTCGGGCCCGCCCAGGTTCATCAGAACCACCGCCAGCCGCCCTGGCTCGGTCATGTACCGGCGCCTGCCCGTACCAGCCGCACCAGCTCGGCCACGTTTTCCGGCGGCGTCTCGGGAACGATGCCGTGCCCCAGGTTGAACACGAACGGTCCTGCGCCCAGGTCGCGCAGGATCGCCTCCGCCTCGCGGCGCATCGCCGCGCCGCCCAGCACCAGCAGGCGCGGATCCAGGTTTCCCTGCACTGCGCCGCGTTCCTGCAGCGCTGCCGCCAGGCTCATGGGTACTGCCGTGTCCAGGCTCACCGCATCCACCCCCGTCTCGCGCACATAGTCGGCGTACAGCATCCCCGCGCCGCGCGGAAAGCCGATGATCGGCACGTCCGGGCAGTGGCGTCTCAAGGCCTCTACGATGGCGCGCGTGGGCGCGATCACCCAGCGACGGAAGGCCGGCTCGGACAACACGCCGGCCCAGCTGTCGAACAGTTGCAGCGCCTCGGCGCCGGCGTCGGCCTGAGCGGCGAGATAGTCGACCGTGGCTTCCACGATCAGGTCGCTCAGCCGGGCGAACGCCGCCTCGTCGCGATAGGCGAACTCCTTCGCCGCGGCGAAGTCATGTCCCGACGTGCCCTCCACCATGTAGGTCGCGACGGTCCAGGGACCGCCGGCGAAGCCTATCAGCGCGGTTTCCGCCGGCAGTTCCCGCCGCAGCCGCCGCACCGTCTCGAACACGCAAGAAAGGGCGCCCAGGACCCTGGTCCGGTCCAACCGCGCCAGACCGACCGCCGTCCGAATCGGCTCCAGTTTCGGTCCCTCTCCCTCCACGAACCACACGCGCTGGCCCAGCGCATAGGGGATCACCAGGATGTCGGAAAACAGGATCGCCGCGTCGAAGCCATAGCGGCGGATCGGCTGGAGGGTCACCTCGCAGGCAAGCTCGGGCGTGAAGCACAGGTCGAGGAACGTCTTCGCCTTGGCGCGCGTCGCGCGATATTCGGGCAGATAGCGTCCCGCCTGGCGCATCAGCCAGACCGGCGGCGGCGATGCGCTTTCGCCCGCCAGCACGCGCAGCAGCTTCTTGCGCTGCGCCGCGACGCCCGATACCGCTGCGGTCAACAGCTGTCTCCCTGCACGCCGGTCCGACCGGCGATCCACCCGATCTTCGACTCCTCTCATAGCATTCTTCTTTTGAAAAAAGGATGAGGTAGATGAGGTAGAGGCTGTGCGAGGCGGGTATTGGCGCCCAAGCCCCAGCCTATACCCGTTGTTCAACACGGAATGACCCGGCCGTGCATAACGGGGACAGTGTGGCCGCGCCTGGATTC
>CAYMTM010000319.1:0-3762 GCA_964393375.1 uncultured Rhodospirillaceae bacterium | reverse complement strand
CGCTGAGCCGCCGCTTTGGGGTCGGGCTTGTCGCCGGTCATGCGCTGGGCCGGCGAGCCGTGGACGAGGTAGGAACCGCCCAACTCCGCGCACAGCTCGATAAGCCGCCGCATGACGTCGAGCGTCCGGTCGTAGACCGCCTTGTCGGCGGTGGTGATCGACAGGCCAGACGGCGCGACCAGCAGCCAGTGCAGCCCGCAGATCGCAAGACCGGCGTCCTGGGCCGCGCGGCGGAGCGCCGTCCGCCGGGCGGCGCCCATGCGGTAGGTATCTTCGCCCAGCGTGAACGGCGCGAGTTCCAGCCCGGCGTAGCCCATCGCCGCCGCCATGGCGCATTGCCGCGGGAAATCGGCCTCGCGGATCACCTCGTTGCACAGCGCAAGCTTCATTCCGCCCGGCGCCCCTCCGAAGGCTCCGTTTTTCGGTCCCGCCGCCCGCTTCTCGCGGCGGCTTCCCCTTGACGAGCGGTCCAGTCGAGGGTCAGTCTATCCGATAAGTAACCAGTTCGTTACTTGGTTCGCCAGCCTAAGCTCAAGTGGGAGGAGTCATGAAGAAGATTCTTCTGGGGACGCTGCTGGTCGGCGTCGGCGCGCTGATGTCGACGGCATCCGTGGCGCAGAACTACCCGTGGAAGCCCGATCGGCCGGTCACGATCATCGTGCCCTGGGCGGCGGGCGGCTCGACCGACCAGATGGCGCGCATCGTCGCTGCCGAGCTTGAGAGCGAGTTGAAGCAGAAATTCGTCGTGGTGAACCAGCCAGGCGCCTCGGGCTCGATCGGCACCAAGAACGCGATGGAAGCGGCCAAGGACGGTTACACCTGGGCGGCGGGCGCGGCGGTCGACGTCGGCACCTACCAGGTGTTGGGCCTGCTCGATACGGGGCTGAAGGACTGGAAGATGTATTTCGCGGTCGCCAACGTGAACTCGATCGCGGTCCACCCTTCGACTCCCTACAAGGATTTCGGCGCGTTGCTGGCCGACCTCAAAACCAAGGGCGACAGTATTTCGGTGGCGACGGCGGGCTTGTCCTCGGCCGGCCACAACTACATGGAATCGATCGTGGCGGCGGACAAGGCGGTCAAGTACAAGCACATCACCTACAACGGCGGCGCCCCGGCCGTGACGGCGACGGTCGCCGGCGAGACCCAGGTGGTCGCGCAGCTTCTGGTCGAGATGTCCGAGCATATCAAGGCCAAGCGCCTCATCCCGCTGGCGGTGCAGGCCGAGAAGCCGGTCGTCCTGGAGGGCTACGGCGAGATCCCGGCGGTCACGAAATGGCTGCCGAAGATGCCGGCGCCGCTGAATTATTTCGGCATCTGGGTACACAAGGATGCCCCCGCCGCCGTGGTTCAGACCATGGACGCGGTGTGGAAGGACAAGATCGCCAAGTCGGATGCGCTGAAGAAATACGCCGACTCGCGCGCCGCCATCTACGCACCGCTCTACGGCAACGAGGCGCAAGACGAGGCGATGAAGATGGTCCGGTACACGGCGTGGCTTTACCACGACGCGGGCAAGTCGAAGGTGTCGCCCGACACGCTCGGCATCCAGCGCCTGCAGTAGCATCCCATCGGCGGGCGGCCGCCCGACGGGGCCGCCTGCCGCTTGCAAGCCCCGCGGCGACCGCCATGGCCGAGACGCAGTCGAACGAGCCGACGCCCCTGCTGCCCCATGAAGAGCCGCTGCCGCCGCGCCTCGATCTGTGGATAGCCCTCGTCTTCATGGCGATCGGGTTGGGCATCCTGGCGGTCTCCGCAGGCATGCCCACCTATCGCGAGCAATTGGGCAGCGTCTACACGGCGCCGGGCTTGGTCCCGGCAGTCCACGGCGTCATCATCATGCTGCTCAGCCTTTGGCTCGGGGTCCGCGCGATACGGCGCGGCGCGCTGTCCACGGGCACCGGCATCCACCTGAAAAAGCCGGCGGGCTACAGCAACACGCGTCTGGGGCTGGCGGCGCTGCTTTGCCTGATCTTCACCGCCGGCCTGATCGGCCGCATGCCGTTCGCGCTGGCGGCGGCGATCTTCGTTACCGGCTTCATCGTGCTGTTCGAATGGCGCAGCGCCATGGTGCGCGCGGAGCGGCTGAAGCGCCTGGGGATCGCCGTCGTCATCGGCGCCGCGACGGGGCTTGCCGTCACGCTGGTGTTCGAGCGCCTGTTCCTCGTCCGCCTCCCCTAGGGCCGGGTGCCTGTGCTGGACAGCCTGGGCAATTTCGCCGGCGCCTTCGGCCAGTTTCTCGGGCCTTGGTCGATCATCACCATCCTTTGGGCGATGCTGCTGGGCATCGTCATCGGCGCGCTGCCCGGTCTGACCGCGACGATGGGCGTGGCGCTGATGACCACCCTGACCTTCCAGATGGCGCACCAGCAGGCGATTCTGGTGCTGATCTGCATCTATGTCGGCGCCATATACGGCGGCAGCCGCAGCGCGATCCTGCTGAACATCCCCGGCACGCCGGCCTCGGCCTGCTCGACTCTCGACGGCTATCCGCTGGCGCGCCAGGGTCTGGCGGGGCGCGCCATGGGCATCTCGACCTCCGGCTCCTGGTTGGGCACGCTGTTCGGCACGCTGTGCGTGGCGACCCTGACGCCGCTCTTGGCCGAGGTGGCGCTGACCTTCCAGAGCTACGAGTTCTTCTGGATCGCCGTGTTCGGCATCGTCATCGCCGGCACCCTGTCGGGCGGCGATCCGCTCAAAGGCTACATGGCCGGCTTCTTCGGCTTGTGGGTCAGCACCATCGGCCAGGAGCCGCACTACAACTACCAGCGTTTCGCCTTCGGCTTCACCGACCTCGCCGGCGGCATCGGGCTGCTGCCGGCACTGGTCGGCACGTTCGGCATGGCAGAGGTCCTGATGGCGATGCGCGCGCCGGCCGCCAAGGCGGTTTCCAGCACCATCGACTCGGTCATTCCGCGCATCCGCGACGTGCTGCAGTACTGGCGCACGATCCTGCGCTCGGGCGGAATCGGCACGTTCATCGGCATCCTGCCGGGGCTCGGCGAGGACATTGCCGCTTGGTCGTCCTATGCGGCGGCCAAGCGCGGCAGCAAGGAAAAGCGCAAGTTCGGCAAGGGTTCGGTCGAAGGGCTGATGGCGGCGGAGACCGGCGAGAGCGCCTGCGTGCCCGGCGCGATCATCCCCGTGCTGACCCTGGCAGTGCCGGGATCGGCGCCAGCCGCGGTGCTGATGGCCGCGTTGATGATCCACGACATCAACCCCGGCCCGATGCTGCTGGTGAATACGCCCGAGTTCCTCTACCAGATCGTCGCCATGCTCGTGATCGCCGACATGGCGAAGCTCGTGTACGGCTTGTTCCTGGTTCGCCCGCTTCTGTGGATCCTCCTGGTGCCGCGCGAGCGGCTGATGCCGATCGTGTTCGTGCTCTGTGTGGTCGGCGCCTATTCGATCACCTCGCGCGTGTTTGACATCTACGTGATGGTGTTCTTCGGCTTCGTCGGTTTCGTTCTGCGCGAGCTCAAGTTCCCCATGGCGCCGATGATCCTGGGCCTCGTGCTGGGCGAGCTGTTCGAGAACAACCTGACGCGCGGGCTGAAGCTGGCGGACGGCAGCATCGCCCCGTTCTTCACCCGCCCGATCAGCGGCGCGCTGGCGGCGATCACCTTCCTGGCGATTCTGTGGTCGATACCGCCGGCGCAGGATTTCATTCGTGCCCGCTTCCGCCGGCTGGTCGGCCGCGCGCCGGCCTAGAGCACATTCTGAGCGAACTGAATCGGAAGGGATTCCCATTGGGCACGAAAT
>CAYMTM010000318.1:0-3768 GCA_964393375.1 uncultured Rhodospirillaceae bacterium | reverse complement strand
ATTACGGCGTGCGCGAGCATGTCATGGCGGCGGCGATGAACGGCATGGCGCTGCATGGCGGCGTGGTGCCCTATGGCGGCACATTCCTGGTGTTCGCCGATTACTGCCGGCCGGCGATCCGGCTTGCCGCCATCATGGGCCTGCGCGTCGTGTTCGTGATGACGCACGATTCGATCGGGTTGGGCGAGGACGGGCCGACGCACCAGCCGGTCGAGCAGCTTGCGAGCCTGCGCGCGATCCCGGGCCTCAACGTATTCCGCCCGGCCGATGCGGTCGAGACGGCCGAGTGCTGGGAACTGGCGCTGCTGGAAGCCGCGCGCCCCTCGGTGCTGGCGCTCACCCGCCAGGGTGTGCCGCAGCTCCGCACCGAGGCGTCGGCGGAGAACCGCTCGGCGCGCGGCGGTTACGTTCTGGCCGAAGCCGCGGGCGACCGGCGCGCGACCATTCTCGCGACCGGATCGGAAGTGCAGATCGCGCTTGCCGCGCGCGACATGCTGCAGAAGGACGGCGTGCCGACCGCGGTCGTGTCCATGCCCAGCTTCGAGCTGTTCGACCGGCAGGACGCATCTTATCGCGCGGCGGTGCTTGGGCCGGAACGCGCCCGCGTGGCGGTGGAGGCGGCCGTGCGCCAGGGCTGGGACAAGTACATCGGCGCCGACGGCGCCTTCGTCGGTATGACGGGCTTCGGCGCCTCCGCGCCGTTCGAGCATCTCTATCCGCATTTCGGCATCACCGCCGAGGCGGTCGCCGCCGCCGTCAGACGCCAGCTCTAGCGCCTGGCAGGCTGCAATGCTGTTCATGCTGGTCGAAACCTTCAAACGCAGCGAGATCAAGCCGCTCTACCGCCGCATCCGCGACGAGGGCCGCAAGCTACCGGACGGTCTGAAATACGTCGACAGCTGGATCGAGGCGAGCTTCACCCGCTGCTTCCAGCTCATGGAGTGCGAGGACATCACGATCCTGCAGCGCTGGGTGGTCGAGATGGGCGACGCGGTGGACTTCGAGATCGTCCCGGTCGCCCATTCGCGCGACGTGCGCAAGATGATCGAGCCCTTGCTCTAACGAACGTTTCCACGGAGGAACCGAGACCATGACCATTCGCGTCGCCATCAACGGGTTCGGCCGCATCGGCCGGCTTGTCATGCGCGCGGCCACGGAAGCGCGGCGCAACGACATCCAGGTCGTGGGCATCAACGATCTGGGCCCGGTCGCCACCAACGCGCATCTGCTGAAATACGACTCGGTGCACGGCCGCTTCCCGCACGAGATCAAGGTCGGCACGGACTCCATGGATGTCGGCCAGGGGCCGATCAAAGTGACGGCCGAGCGCGACCCGTCGAAACTGCCGTGGAAGGAACTCGGCGTCGACGTGGCGCTGGAATGCACCGGCATCTTCACCGAGCGCAGCAAGGCCGCCATGCACCTGTCGGCCGGCGCCAAGCGCGTGCTTGTCTCCGCCCCGGCGGACGGCGCCGACCTGACCGTGGTCTACGGCGTCAACCACGACAAGCTCAAGAAGGAGCACACGGTCGTCTCCAACGCGTCCTGCACCACCAATTGCCTAGCCCCGGTCGCCTTCGCGTTGCACAAGGCGATCGGCATCGAGCGTGGCTACATGACGACGATCCACGCCTATACCGGGGACCAGCCCACCGTGGATACGCTGCACAAGGATCTGCGCCGGGCGCGCGCCGCGGGCCTGTCGATGATCCCGACCTCGACGGGCGCGGCCAAGGCCGTCGGCCTGGTGCTGCCCGATCTCAAGGGCAAGCTCGACGGCACCTCGATCCGCGTGCCGACCCCCAACGTGTCGGTGATCGACTTCAAGTTCGTGCCGAAGCGCGACACCTCGGTCGAGGAGGTCAACAAAGCGCTGGTGGAGGCATCGAAGGGCGCGATGAAGGGCATATTGGCGATCACCGACGAGCCGACCGTGTCGATGGACTTCAACCACAACCCGGCCAGCTCGACCGTCGACGTCACCCAGACCCAGGTGATCGAGGGCAAGCTGGTGCGCGTGATGTCCTGGTACGACAACGAATGGGGCTTCTCCAACCGCATGAACGACACCGCCGTCGCGCTCGGCCGGCTGGGCTGAGCCGCACGCCCCGGAAGGCGGTCGTCGTCCATTCGCTCGCCCAGGCGCTGGCGGCGGCTGACGCCGCCGCGTCGTTGAAGGTGCCGCTGACGCTGCTGAGCGGTCGCGGCGCCGCCGGCTATGCGGGACCCGGCTGGTTCCTCGCGGTGGTCCGTCTCGCCCACGCGGCGCACCCTGAAGTCGCCGTCACCGCGATCCTCGATTGCGCCGACCAGCCCGGCCGGGCCCTCGGCGCCCTGCGCGCCGGCGCGAAGGTTCTGCGCCTCGGCGGCAATGCGCAGGCGCGCAAGCGAGTCGCGGCGATCGCCGGCGCGATGGGGGCACGGCTGGACGACACACGCTACGCGGTGCTCGACCTGGCGCGCGTGACCGATCCGGAAGGCGCCGCGAAGGCGTTCCTGAAAGCCTCTTGATGAAGGACAGCGAAAACCGCTGCCGGCTCTACCTGATCACGCCGCCCAGGCTCGATCCGGCCGGGTTCGCCGACACGCTGGCCCGTGCGCTCGATGCGGGCGATGTTGCCTGCGTGCAGCTCCGGCTCAAGGACCAGGACGACGATGCGCTGAACCGCGCGATCGACGCGCTGAAGCCGGTGGCGCAGCAGCGCGACGTGGCGTTCCTGATGAACGACCGGCCCGACCTTGCCGCCGCCACGGGTTGCGACGGGGTGCATGTCGGCCAGCAGGACACCCCCTATGCCGAGGCGCGCCGGATCGTCGGGCCCGACGCGATTGTCGGCGTCACCTGCCACGATTCGATGCATCTGGCGATGAGCGCCGCCGAGGCGGGCGCGGATTACGTCGCCTTCGGCGCGTTCTTCCCGACCGCGACCAAGCAGGCACGGTTCCACGCCCCGATCGAACTGCTGGAGAACTGGAGTACGGCGATGGTCGTGCCCTGCGTGGCCATCGGCGGCATCACGCCGGAGAACTGCGGGCCGCTGGTGCGCGCCGGCGCCGATTTCCTGGCAGTGGTCTCCGCGGTGTGGGACGCACCGGACGGCCCGGCCGCGGCGGTCAAGCGCTTCAACGCGGCGATCGACGCGGCTTCCTAGCAAGTTCCGGGTGGTTCAGCGGGCGGCGCGCGCGTAATCACGCGTCGCATGTCCTCCACCCACGCCAAGCCCATGACCGGCGGCGAATGATCGCTGCTGGTCGCCCTGTCGGCGATTTGGGGCTGCACCTTTTTCCTGGCGGCGATCGCGCTGCGCGAGTTGCCGTTCGTCTGGGTGGCCGTCGCGCGCGTGGGCTTGGCCGCGCTGATCCTGCACGCGGTCGTGCTGGCCGGCGGAGTCGCCTATCCGCGCGGCGCGCGTGCCTGGGGCCGGTTCTTGGTCATGGGCTTGGTCAACAACGCGATCCCGTTCGGCCTAATCTTCTGGGCGCAGACGCATATCCCGAGCGCGCTCGCCGCCATCCTGAACGCCGCGACGCCGGTCTTCGCCATGGTGCTGGCGCATTTCTGGACGCAGGACGACCGCTTGAGCGCGCGGCGCCTACTGGGCGTGCTGATCGGCGTCGCGGGCGTGGCGGTGATGACGGGATTGCAGGCGCTGGAGGGCCTGGGCACGCAGTTCCTGGCCCAGCTCGCGGTGCTTGGCGCGGGACTGTCCTACGCCGTCGCCGGCATCTACGGCCGGCGCTTCCGCGGGACGCCGCCGGAGATGACCC
>CAYMTM010000317.1:0-3788 GCA_964393375.1 uncultured Rhodospirillaceae bacterium | reverse complement strand
CAACCCACGTTGTGGCGGACCGCCCGTGTGCTTGCGAGCGAGCGTCGCCTGGCGATCGAAGGAAGGGAAATCCAGCCGTTCAAACCTGATTGGCGCACCGATCTCCTGGGCGTGATCGCGGACCCGAATATCGCTTTCCTGCTGATGCTCGCCGGCATCTACGGCATCATGTTCGAGCTGTGGCATCCGGGCGTCGCCCTGCCCGGCGTGCTGGGTGCCATCAGCCTGGTGTTGGGCCTTACGGCGCTCGCGGTTCTCCCGGTCAACTACGGCGCGCTGGCGCTGGTGCTGCTCGGTCTCGGATTGATGGTAGCCGAAGCCTTCGTGCCGGGCGTCGGCGCGCTCGGCATTGGCGGGCTAGTCGCCTTCGTCCTCGGCGCGCTGTTCCTGTTCGATCCGTCCCAGGCCGATTTCGACCTGCGCGTGGCGCTGCCGGTCGTGATCGCCACCGCTCTGTCGAGCGCGTTGCTGTTGAGCTTTGTCCTCGGCTTCGCCGTGCGGGCGCGCGGGCGTTCGGTCGCGACCGGCGCCGAGAAGATGATCGGCAGCGTCTGCAAGGTGATCGACTGGGACGGTGAGCGAGGCCGCGTACGGGTCAACGGCGAAGTGTGGGCTGCACGCGGCGACCGCCAGTTCCACCCGGGCGACACCGTACGCATCGCGCGCCGCGACGGTCTGGTCGTCCACATCGAGTCCCCGTAGGAAAGGAAGTGCCATGTCCGGATGGCAAGGGCTTTCGATGCTGTTCGCCTATGCGATACCCATCCTCGTTGTCGGCGGTTTCCTGTTCTATGCCCTGCGGATCCTGCGCGAATACGAGCGCGGCGTCGTGTTTCTGCTGGGGCGTTTCTGGGGCGTCAAGGGACCCGGCATGATCATTATCGTGCCGGTGGTGCAGCAGATGGTTCGGGTGGACCTGCGCACGCGGGTGCTGGACGTACCGCCGCAGGACGTAATCTCGAAAGACAACGTGTCGGTCAAGGTCAACGCGGTGGTCTACTATCGCGTCATCGACCCCGAGAAAGCGATCATCCAGGTCGAGAATTTTGGTATGGCGACCAGCCAGCTCGCGCAGACGACGCTGCGCTCCGTCCTGGGGCAGCACGAACTGGACCAGATGCTCTCTGCGCGCGACCAGCTGAACGACAACATCCAGCGCATTCTCGACGAGCAGACGGGAGCCTGGGGCATCAAGGTCTCGAACGTAGAGCTGAAGCATATCGACCTCAACGAGTCGATGATCCGGGCCATCGCCAAGCAGGCCGAGGCCGAGCGCGTTAGGCGCGCGAAGGTGATCGACGCGGAAGGCGAATTGCAGGCCGCGCATAAGCTGCTGCAGGCGGGCGAAATCCTTTCGGCCCGGCCGCAGGCGATGCAGCTGCGCTATCTTTCGACTTTGCTGAACATTGCGGGCGAGCGGACATCGACAATCGTCTTCCCGATCCCGCTGGAATTGTTCCCCGGCGCCAAGGGGACGGCCGGGCCGGATTCCGGCCGGTCCGCGCCGGTCGGCGACAAGACTTGAAGGTGGCGCGCGATCACCGTCGAGAACACTCCGGGCGCGCCCCGTCAAGAGTCCGCGCCCGGCCATCGAAAGCGAAGACGGCGGAAACCGAAGGCGCCGCGCCGGCCGCTCTAGCGCTTATTGAGCTTGTCCTTCACGGTCTTCGACGCCTTGAACCGGACCGTCTTGCTGGCCTTGATGTTGATGGTCTCACCGGTCTTCGGATTGCGTCCCTTGCGTGCGCCGCGCTTGCCGATGCTGAAGCTGCCGAGCGTGGTGCGGACGTTCTTGCCCTTCGTCAGCGAATCTTCGATGGAAGCCAACACGGCTTGGACGGCGGTCTTGGCGTCCTTCGCGCTGAAGGACGTCTTCTTGGCGACGACGGCAATAAGGTCGGTTTGATTCACGGTCGTATTCCCCAGGCGTTTGTTGTGCCAACCCTCAAGAAGGGTCTCGGCTTGATAGCCCATTGGGCGTCGAATGCAAGGGAATGTCTGCGTTTCACGAATGCGCGGTCCGCAAACCCGTGGAAAATAAAGGCTTGCATGCACGGATCGCCATGCTGCGTGGGCCGGCGAGCCTGATTCCACGTGGCTCTTGACGTATCGGAAGGAAACGACGATTCGCCGCGCACAAAGGTCGCCGGCTGCAATTCTTGAGGGTCCGTTAACCAATTGTTCCGTAAATACCGTGACTTACTGTCCGGTCCGCCCGAGGGAGCAGGTAGATGGCTACTCCGGGGGCGCATGGCCCTTCCGGCGTCGCATCGACGACACGGGAATTTCGCCGCGTCCGCGCCGCGCTGCTTTCGATTGCCGCGATCGCGGGGCTGTTGACCGTCGCGGCGCTGGGGCTGGTTGCCTGGGATGCACGTCGCGCTGTCATTGCGAAGGCAACCGCTGGGGCCGACAACCTCGCCGTCGCGCTCGAGCAGCACGCCGCGCAGATCTTCCAGTCTGTCGGCCTGGCATTTCGGCTCGTCGCATCCGACTATGAGGATCGGCTTCGCGCCGGGGCGATAGATCCGGTAGACCTGCATCGCACGCTGCGCGAACTTGCGCAGACCCTGCCGCAGATCAGGGGCATCTTCATCCTCGACGCCAATGGAACGCCAGTCGCGGAATCGTTCGCGGCATCGGCGCGCCCGTTCAGCGCCGCCGACCGCACCTATTTTCTCGTCCATCGCGACCAGACGGCTGCAGGCATATTCATCGACCGGCCGGTGCGCGGCCGCGTGACGCCGGATTGGCGCATTGTGGCCAGCCACCGCCTGGACGGGCCGGACGGACGTTTCGCCGGCGTGGCGGTCGCGGCGATCCACCCGAAGGACTTGGCCGACTTCTACGGCAAACTCGACCGCGGCCGCGGATACCGCATTTCGCTCTACGGCAGTGCCGGGTACACGCTCGTCAAGCATCCCTTCGATCAAGAGGAAATCGGGACGTCGAAAACCGAACCCAACGCGCTGCCTTGGGCCGCTGCGCGGACCGGCGCACAGTGGATCGACGGTCGGCCGGGCCACACCTACATGGCCTTCCGGGCATTGGAGGGCGTGCCGTTGGTCGTTGCGGCCGAGTTCGACAGCGACCAAGCCCTGGCCGACTGGCGGCGGTCGCTATACGGGTACGCGGCAGCGGCGGCGCTGGTGCTGCTCGTCATCTCGGTCCTGACGGCCATGGTGATCGCCCAATTGCGCCGGCGCGAGGCCACCGATCGCGCGCTGGCGGCGAGCGAAGCGCGGCTTCACGACCTCGTCGACTGCCTTTCGGACTGGGTCTGGGAGCAGGACGCCGACCTGCGCTTCACCTATTTCACGCCCGGAGCGATGGAACGGTTCGGCCTCGACCCCAAGGTGCTGATCGGAAAGCGGCGCGAGGAAACCGGCCTCGAGGCGGATCCGGAAGAGTTGCGCGAGCACATCGCCACCGTCGCCGCGCACCGCCCGTTCCGCGATTTCTATCACCGGCGACGAATGCGGGACGGTCGCATCGCCCACTTAATCGCGAGCGGCAAGCCGCTGTTCGACGATGCCGGCCGTTTCGTGGGCTATCGCGGGACAGGCCGCGACATCACCGCCCAGATCGAGGCGCGGCAGAATGCGTCGCGTTTCGAACGCCGGCTCTACGACGCGGTGGCGAGCTTCCCGGAGCCCTTCGTGCTATGGGACTCCGACGAGCGCATGGCAATCTGTAACGACCGCTATCTGGAGATGTATCCGACGGAGGAACGTAACAGCCTCGTCGGCCGCCGTTTCGAAGACATCGTGCGCTGGCGCGTCGCCAAA
>CAYMTM010000316.1:0-3840 GCA_964393375.1 uncultured Rhodospirillaceae bacterium | reverse complement strand
TCGCCTGGCCGGAGTCGCGCCGGCGCAGGAGGTTTTCGGCAAAGTTGAGCCGTGCGTCGGGGAAGAACTTGGCGCCGGGCATCTTGGCGGGATTGACCAGCGCGCGCTTGCCGCGGGTCTCGGCGATCACCCCGCAATAGTCCCACACCGAAGTCCAGAACTTTGCCGGCTCGGCCACCGACCAGCGCCACAGCGAGGGGAAGTCGGCGGTGCGCACCCCCCAGTCTTGGGCGACGAGAGCGCGAAAACTGCTCAAATTCGCGGCGGCTATGCGGGCCGGCGTGGGCCGCCACAGCGGCTTCTCGCCGCCGCCCTGGCGGGCGCGGGCCGGCCGGGACTTCGCCTTGGGCTTCCTCCGCGCGCGCGTTGCCTTGCTGGCCATGACGATCCTCCCCCGGGGGCCGAATCTTGTCGCGACGAAGCGTCAATAAGCCCTAAAGACGGCGCGGCCGCAACGGTCTGTCCCGGCCCTGACCGCCGCAACCGTGCCATGCAGGTTCCGAACTGGCCATGGCGACGAGCGCCGCTATGCTTGGCGCGCAATGGCTCCCAGCGACGATTCGGCCCCGGCCGGCCGACTGGCTTATCTCAGCGACCTTTCGCCCTCGACCCGGGGGGCATTGTGGATGTCGGGCGCGGCGGTCACCTTCTCGGCGATGAACACGGTCATCCGCGTGCTCGGCCAGGAGCTTCCGGCGGTCGAGCTCGCCTTCTTCCGCAACTTCTTCTCGCTGCTGGTGATGCTGCCCTGGATCGCTCGTTACGGACTGGGCAGCCTGAACCTGCGGCGCTTCCGGCTCTATTCCCTGCGCGCGCTGCTGGGCTTGATTTCCATGCTCTTCTGGTTCTCGGCCGTGGCCATGATTCCGCTGGCCGAGGCGATCGCGCTCAGCTTCACCGGCCCGCTGTTCGCGACGGCGGCGGCGGCGCTGGTGCTGCGCGAAACCGTGGGTTGGCGGCGCTGGGCCGCCGTGATCGTGGGCTTCGTCGGCGTGCTGATCATCGTGCGGCCCGGCCAGGTCGAAATGTCGCTGGGCGCGAGCCTGGTGCTGCTGTCGGCACTGTGCATGGCCGCCGGGGCGCTCTTGGTCAAGACGCTGGCGCGAACCGAGCCGGCGCCGGCGATCGTCGCCTACATGGTGATCTACCTGGCGCCGATGTCGCTGGTGCCGGCGCTGTTCGTCTGGCAATGGCCGCAGCCACAGCACTGGTTTCCCCTGTTCGTGCTGGGCGCCTTCGGGGCGCTGGCGCATCTGTGCTACACGCGCTCGCTGGCCGCGGCCGATGCCTCGGCGGTGATGCCGTTCGACTACCTGCGCATGCCGTTCGGCGCGGCGATGGCTTTCGTGCTGCTGGCAGAGGTGCCCACGGTCTGGACCTGGGCGGGCGCGGGCGTCATCGTCGCCTCGACCATGTACATCGCCCAGCGCGAGATGCAGCTTCGCGGCCGACGTCCGGGCGCACCCGACGTCGCCCAGCCGTGACGGTCCGCAGCATGGCCGCGGCGGGCCGGCGGTTGCGGGCGCTGCCCGCCAACACGCGCGCCATCCTGTGGATGCTCCTGGGCGTGCTGATGTTCTCGGCCATGACCGCGCTCATCAAGGCGATGGCCGCGCGCTACGACAGCTTCCAGATCGCCTTCTTCCGCAGCTTCTTCGCCTTCCTGACCTTCCTGCCGATCGCGCTGTTCAGCGGCCTCCAGGCGTTCCGCACCGCGCTGCCGCTGCAGCACGTAACGCGCGGCCTGGTCGGCGTGGCGGCGATGCTGACGGGATACTACGCCGTGGCCAACCTGCCGCTGGCGCTGTCGACCTCGATCAGCTTCGCCACGCCGCTGTTCCTGGTGGTGCTGGCGGTCCTCGCGCTGGGCGAGACCGTGGGCTGGCGGCGCTGGGCGGCGACCGCCGTGGGCTTCGTCGGCGTGCTGATAAGCGTCCGCCCGACGCACGGCATCGCGCCCGCCGCCTTCGTCGGCATCGCCGCCGCGGCGCTGGTCGCCTGCTCGGTCGTGGTGACGAAGAAGATGCCGGTGAGCGAGAAGGCCATCACCATCGTCATCTGGTCGACGATGACCAGTTCCGTCGCGGCCTTGGGCCCGGCGCTGGCGGTCTGGCGCACGCCCGACCTCCACGACTTGGTGTTCCTGGCGGCGACCGGCGTGGTGGGCGCGGCCGGCCAGGCGATCTTCGTGCATTCCTACCGCCTGGGCGAGGCTTCGGCGGTGGGCCCCGTCGACTATGTGCGCCTGGTCTTCGCTACCCTGATCGGCCTCGTCTGGTTCGGCGAGTGGCCGGATGCCTGGACCGCGGTGGGGGCGGCGCTGATCGTGGGCTCGACCGCCTATATCGCGCATCGCGAGGCGGTCAGGCGCCGCCGCATCCCCCGGCCGGAACCGGTGGCCTGAGCCCGGCAAGCGCGACGCCGCGCGCCCTTGCGCACCGCGCCCCGGCGTTGTACCTATAGACCCATGGCCTCCTCCGACACGCCCAGCATGCTGCGCGGCCTGTGGTACTATGCCCTGCCCGGCGCGGCGCTGAAGCGCGGGCGCATGCTCGCGCGCACCGTCCTGGGCGAGCCGATGCTGCTGGGCCGCGACGCCGACGGCCAGGTCTTCGCCCTGCTCGACATCTGCCCGCATCGCGGCATGCCCCTGACCGAGGGAAGCTTCGACGGGCGCGAGGTCGAATGCTGCTACCATGGCTGGCGCTTCGACCGCGGCGGGCGCTGCACCGCCATTCCCTGGCTGGTGGACGGCAACGAGGTGGACGTCCGGCGCATCAAGGTCCGCCGCTTCCCCGCGCGCGAGCATCTGGGCAACGTGTGGGTGCATGTCGGCGACGCGGACGCCGCCGGCGCGTCGCTTCCCGAGCTGCCGGCGGTGCCGGATATCGGCGTCGGCCGGCCGAACCTGACCGTCGAGATGGATTTCGCCTGCCACGTCGACCAGGCGGTGATCGGGTTGATGGACCCAGCGCACGGGCCGTTCGTGCATACCGCGTGGTGGTGGCGGCCGAACCGCAAGATGCAGGTGAAGGAAAAGGCCATCGAGCCGGCACCCCTGGGCTTCCGCATGAAGCGCCACCGCCCGGCCAGCAATTCGCGCGCCTATTACCTGTTCCTGGGTGGCCAGCCCGAGACCGAGATCACCTTCCGCCTGCCCGGCGTGCGCGTGGAGCACATCCGCGCGGGCGAGCACCAGGTGGCGCAGGTCACCGCCGTGACGCCGATCGACGAGAAGGCCACGCGCATCAACCACGCGATCTACTGGACCGTGCCGTGGCTGACGGCGCTGAAGCCCGTGCTGCGCCATGTGGCGCATCGCTTCATCGACCAGGACCGCGCGATCGTCGAGAAGCAGCAGCGCGGATTGAAGCACAGCCAGCCGATGATGCTGGTCAAGGACGCCGACACGCTGGCGCGCTGGTATTTCGGGCTCAAGAAGGAATTCGCGCTCGCCGCCGCCGAAGGCCGCGCCTTCCGCAATCCCGTCACGGAAACCACGTTGCGCTGGCGGAGCTGACGCGACGCCCATGCCCCGCATCGATTCCGTCGACTTCTTCTATTTGGCGATGCCCAAGATCGAGGACATCGGCGACGGCAGCCAGGATGCCTGCCTGGTGCGCGTGGCGGCGGGCGACGCCATAGGCTGGGGCGAGTGCGAGGCCGCGCCGCTGCCCACGATCGCCGGCCTCGTCTGCCCGATGTCGCATTCCGCCTGCCATCCGGTGGCCGAGTCGGTGCTGGGAGAGAGCCTGGACGGGCCGGCGGACCTCAAACGAATCGGCGATAAGGTGCGCGCGCGCTCGCTCGACCTGCTGCAAGCCGACCACGTGCTGAGCG
>CAYMTM010000315.1:0-3903 GCA_964393375.1 uncultured Rhodospirillaceae bacterium | reverse complement strand
TGCCCAATGGGAATCCCTTCCGATTCAGTTCGCTCGGAATGTGCTCTAGCGAACGCTACGCTGGCCCCTTTTCGCGTACCGCTTCACCTTGATCGCCCCCTCGCGTTTGCGGGCCTGGGCGATGTCCCAGGAATTCTGCATCCGCATCAGGGTTTCCATATCGGGGCCGAGGGCCTTCTGCACGCGGATCGCCATGTCGGGCGACAGCGCCGAACGCGCGTTGATCAGCGCCGACAGCGCCGGGCGCGTGACGCCCAGAGCCTTGGCGGCCTCGGCCACAGACAGGCCCATGGCGTCGATCACCTCGGACCGCAGGAAACGGCCGGGGTGGATGGGGTTCTTCAGGCGGAGCATGGCGTGGCTTCCTTGCGGCGGGCTTTTATTCCCGCCCTACCCATACCCCTTCCCCGTCCCTGCGCGACGCCAAGCGTCGTCGCGCTTGGGGGAAGGAGACTAGGGTGGATAGCGCATCCCTCGACAACTGCATCCTTCGACAAGCTCAGGATGAGGAGGAAATGGGCGGAGCGGCCATGCCGGCGCGGGCCCCCTGCCCCCACCAGCGGTGCCGCCTTCCCTTCCCCCCGCCCGATCCGCTAGGCTGCAACGCAAGGGACGATCGAACCAACGACCACGAGGGAGAAAGACGCCATGTCCTTCGAATCGCGCGGATTCTCGCGCCGCCAGTTCCTCGGCACCACGGCGCTCGGCGCGGGCGCGCTGGGCCTGCCGGGCCTGGTCGGCGAGGCCCAGGCCCAGGCCATCGACAGCTTGAAGATCTTCGTGCCGGCCAATCCCGGCGGCGGCTGGGACCAGACCGCGCGGTCGATCGAACAGGCGATGAAGGCCGGCGGCCTCATCAAGTCGGCCCAGATCACCAACAAGGGCGGGGCCGGCGGCGCAGTCGGCCTGCCCGAGTTCGTCAACCAGTGGAAGGGCCAGGGCAACGCCCTGATGGTCGCCGGCATGGTGATGGTCGGCGCGCTCTTGACCAACAAGTCGCCGGTGAAGCTCACACAGACCGTGCCGATCGCCAAGCTGACCGAGGAGGCCGAGGTGGTCGTGGTGCCCGCCTCCTCGCCGCACAAGGACATGAAGAGCCTGGCCGCCGCCATCAAGGCCGATCCCGGCAAGGTGCCGGTCGCCGGCGGCTCGGCCGGCGGCACCGACCATATCCTGGCAGGCCTGATCGCCAAGCAGCTCGGCGCCGACCCCAAGAAGGTCGCCTATGTGGCGTTCCCCGGCGGTGGGCCGGCCGCGGCCGCCATCCTGGGCGCCCAGGTCCAGGCCGGCATCTCGGGCTGGGGCGAGTTCGCCGAGCACGTCAAGGCCGGCAAGATGCGCGCGCTCGCGCTGTCCTCGGCCAAGCGCCTGCCGGGCGTGGACGTGCCGACGCTGGCCGAGCAGGGCGTGAAGGTCGAGCTGGTCAACTGGCGCGGCGTGTTCGCGCCGCCGGGGGTCAGCGACGCCGACCGGAAGGCGATGATCGACCTCGTCACCAAGATGGCGGGATCGGCCGAGTGGAAGGACATCTGCCAGAAGCGCGATTGGACCCAGAGCCTGGTGACCGGCGACGCCTATGCCAAGTACATCGCCGCGGAAACCGCGCGGATCGAGGGCGTGCTGAAGGAACTGGGCCTGGTGACGTAATCTCGGGGCGGGCGTTCGGCCGGGCACGCCCGTCGCGGGTTTCTGTCCCCTCTCCTACCGGGAGAGGGCGGGGTGGGGGCGTCCCTCCCCTGTCGTCGGGGGAGGGTCGGCGCGGGAGTCAATCCCGCCGCAGGGGGGAACGCGAATGTCCGCAATCGGATCGGGCCCGGCCTGGCCGGAAATCGCCATCGGACTGGGCGTGGTCGCGCTCGGCCTGGTGGTGATCGGCGACACGATGCTGGCGCCGGCCGCACCGGCCTACGCCCAGGTCGGGCCGACCGCCTTCCCTTACGGCGGCGGCGCGGCGCTACTCGTCCTCGGCGCGCTGCTGATGATCGAAGGCGGACGCGGCGGCTGGCGCGATCCGGCGAGCGAAGCCGAGCGCGGCCGACCCAACTTCCCCGGCCTCCTCTGGGTCGCTGCGGGACTCCTGGTCAACGTCGCGCTGATCGGCTTCCTCGGCTTTGTCCTCGCCTCGGCGATCCTGTTCGCCTGCGTGGCGCGCGGATTCGATTCCCGCCGGCCGCTGCGCGACCTTGGCATCGGCTTCGCGCTCGCCTTCGTCAGCTATGTCGGCTTCGCCAAGCTCTTGTCGATCAAGCTCGGCGAGGGCCTGATCGAACGGTTCCTCTAGCATGGACACGCTCAGCCAGCTCGCGCACGGATTTTCGGTCGCGCTGACGCCGATCAACCTCGCCTTCTCCTTCGCCGGCGTGTTCATCGGCACCGCCATCGGCGTCCTGCCCGGCCTCGGCCCCGCACTTTCGGTAGCACTGCTTTTACCAATTACTTATTCGGTTCCTGCAACCAGTTGTTTTATTCTGTTCGCGGGGATCTATTACGGGGCGATGTATGGGGGGTCGACGACGTCGATCCTGCTCAACACGCCCGGCGAGTCGGCGACGATCGTGACCGCGCTCGAGGGCAACAAGATGGCCAAGCGCGGCAGAGCGGCCGCCGCGCTGGCGACGGCGGCGATCGGGAGCTTCGTCGCCGGCACGATCGGCACCTTGGGCATCACGTTCCTGGCGCCCATCGTCGTCGCGTTCGCGCTGAAGTTCGGGCCGGCGGAATACTTCGCGCTGATGGTGCTGGCCTTCGTCACGGTGACGGCGGTTCTCGGAAATTCGGCGCTGAGAGGACTGACCTCGCTGTTCTTCGGCATCGCGCTGGGACTCGTGGGCATCGACCTGCAGACCGGCCAGGCCAGGCTGACCTTCGGCGTGCCCGAACTCACCGACCGCATCGAGGTGGTGATCGTGGCGGTAGCCCTGTTCGCGGTAAGCGAGACGATTTATCTCGCCCTGCACCCGCCCCGGGCCGACGGCGGCGTGCTGAAGGTGACCGACAGCCTGTGGATGAGCCGGGAGGACTGGAAGCGCAGCGTGGGCCCCTGGTTCCGGGGTGCTGCGATCGGCTTCCCGATCGGCGCGATGCCCGCGGGGGGTGCGGAGATCCCGACCTTCCTCAGCTACTACCTCGAGAAGAAGCTGACGAAGCACCCCGAGGAGTTCGGCCAGGGTGCCATCGAGGGCGTGGCGGGGCCGGAGGCGGCGAACAACGCCAGCGCGGCGGGCGTGCTGGTGCCCATGCTGTCGCTGGGGCTGCCCACCTCGGCCACGGCGGCGATCATGCTGTCGGCGTTCCAGAGCTACGGCATCAACCCGGGCCCGCTCTTGCTGCAGAGCCAGCCCGAGCTGGTGTGGGGCCTGATCGCGAGCCTCTATATCGGCAACGCGATGCTCTTGGTGTTGAACCTGCCGCTGGTGGGATTGTGGGCCAAGGTGCTGACGATCCCCACGCCGCTGCTCTATGGCGGCATCCTGGTGTTTGCGACCATCGGCACCTACGGCATCAGCCAGAGCCCGGTGGACCTGGTGCTGCTCTACGCGATCGGGGCGATCGGCTACGTGATGCGGCGGTTCGACTTCCCGGCGGCGCCGGTGATCATCGGCATGATCCTAGGTCCCCTGGCCGAGCAGAATTTCCGCCAGGCGATGACGATCAGCCAGGGCGACCTGAGCGTGTTCGTGACGCACCCGATCGCGGCCACCCTGCTGGCGCTGGCGATCCTGGCCCTGGCCGCGCCGGCGATCGCCAGGGCGTGGGGGGCGAGGAAGGCGGCGGAGCACTACTAGTGAAGATTTGACTTTGTCTTCGATTTTCCGCAATAAGAGATTAAGATGACTAGGTACGGCCGAGCCTTAAGGGGCTAGGGTCTGTACTCACATAGTGTCTTGAAAATCAAGGGCGGTC
>CAYMTM010000314.1:0-3920 GCA_964393375.1 uncultured Rhodospirillaceae bacterium | reverse complement strand
GAGCTGTTCGCCGGCGTGTCGATCCTCGCCGGTGGGCCGTTCGACCTCGAGCTCATCACGCTGACGCATTCCATCCCAGAGCCCAACGCGGTCGCGATCCGCACCAAGGCCGGTACGGTGCTGCACACCGGGGACTGGAAGCTCGACGACACGCCGCTGGTGGGCAATGTGACCGACGAGGACGCGCTGCGCGCGCTGGGCGAGGAGGGCGTGCTGGCGATGGTCTGCGACTCGACCAACGCGCTGCGCGAGGGCGAATCCGGCTCGGAGGGCGCGGTGCGCGAGAGCCTGGATGAACTCGTCGGCCGCTTCAAGAACCGCGTGGCGGTCGCAAGCTTCGCTTCCAACGTCGCGCGGCTGGAGACCATGGCGGCGGTGGCGGAGCGGCACGACCGGCACTGCGCGCTGATCGGCCGGTCGCTGTGGCGTATGCAGGACGCGGCGCGCGCCACCGGCTACCTGGCCGGCACGCCGCCCTTCGTCAGCGAGCACGATGCCGGCTACCTGCCCAAGGACAAGGTGCTGCTGGTGTGCACCGGCAGCCAGGGCGAGCCGCGCTCGGCGCTCGCGCGCATCGTCTCGGACTCGCACCCGCATATCGTACTGGAGGCGGGCGATGCGGTGATCTTCTCCTCGCGCATCATTCCGGGCAACGAGCGGTCGATCTTCCGCCTGCAGAACCAGCTCGTCGCCAAGGGTATTGCGGTGGTGACGGAACGCGACCATTTCGTGCACGTCTCCGGCCATCCCGCGCGCGACGAGCTCACGCGCATGTACCAATGGGTCAGGCCCAGGATCGCCGTGCCGGTCCATGGCGAGGCGCGCCATATCGCCGCGCATGCCGCGCTCGCCCGCGAGTGCCAGGTCCAGCAGGCGATCGAGCCGCGCAACGGCCAGATCATCCGCCTGGCGCCGGGGCCGGCGGAGGTGGTGGGGTCGGTTGCGCATGGCAGGCTCGCGCTCGACGGATCGGTGGTGCGGCCGATCGACAGCCCGGTTTTGCGGGACCGCCACCGTCTCATGTATAACGGCTCGGCGGTCGCCACGGTGGTCGTGGACGGCAAGGGCAGGCTGGCGGCGCCGCCGCGCATCTCCGCGCGCGGCCTGCTCGATCCCGAGCAAGAGCAGGCCGAACTGGCCGAGCTCGCCGCGGCGGTCCAGGCGGCCGTGCAGGCGCTGAAGGGCGACGAGCGCAAGGACGACGCGGCCATCGCCGAGGCGGCGCGGCGGGCGGTCCGGCGCACGCTCCAGGCGCTGCGCGGCCACAAGCCGTTGACCGACGTGCACGTGGTGAGGGTGTGAGAGGCGAGCGATGATCGGCCGGCTCAATCATGTCGCGATTGTGGTGCCCGACCTCGCGAAGGCGGCGGCAACCTATCGCGACACGCTCGGCGCCAAGGTCTCGGCGCCCGTGGCCATGCCCGCGCACGGCGTCACCACCGTGTTCGTCGAGCTGCCGAATACCAAGATCGAGCTGCTGCACCCCCTGGGCGAGAATTCGCCGGTGGCCGCGTTTCTCGCGCGCAACCCCGCCGGCGGCATGCACCACGTGTGCTACGAGGTCGACGACATCCTGAAGGCGCGCGACCGGCTGAAGGCGGCGGGGCTGCGCGTGCTGGGCGACGGCGAGCCCCGGATCGGCGCGCACGACAAGCCGGTGCTGTTCCTTCACCCGAAGGACCTTTACGGCACGCTGGTCGAGATCGAGCAGGCGTGAGGGCGATGGGCCTCTACACCGGCATCATGGTCTTCGTCGTCACTTGGTGGGTGGTGATCTTCGCCGTCCTGCCCTGGGGCAACCGCCCGCCCGCGGTCGTCCAGCCCGGCCATGCCGACGGCGCGCCGGAGAAGCCGCGGCTGCTGCTGAAGTTCGCCGTCACCACGGTGATCGCCGCCGTGATCTGGGTGGCGATCGACCAGGCCGTGCGCCACGGGCTGGTGTCGTTCAGGCCATAGGGGATCCATGTCCGCCTACTGCAAGATCGCGCCCGGCCACGAGTTTCACGGGCCCTATCACGACACCGAGTACGGCTTCCCCTCCGCCGACGAGCGCGTGCTGTTCGAGCGCCTGGCGCTGGAGATCATGCAGGCGGGTTTGAGTTGGCTGATCGTGCTCAAAAAGCGCCGGGGCATGAACGCGGCCTTCGACGGTTTCGAGGTCGACAAGGTCGCACGCTATGGCGAGCGCCAAGTGGCGCGGCTGCTGAAGGACGAGAACATCATCCGCAACCGGCTGAAGGTGGAGTCGATCATCGACAACGCCAAGCGCATTCAGACATTACGCGCGAGCCACGGCGGCTTCGCCCAATGGCTCGACTCCCATCACCCGCTCGACAAGGCCGACTGGGTCAAATTGTTCAAAAAGACCTTCCGCTTCACCGGCGGCGAGGTGGTTGGGGAGTTCCTCATGAGCCTCGGCTACCTGCCGGGCGCCCATCACGAGTCCTGCCCAGTCCATGGGCGAATCAAGCGATTGGGACCACCCTGGGCGCGCGCGAAATCGGCGAAGTGCCGGGCTTGAATTTCTTCTAAATGGTCTGGGGACTAGTACGGATCACTACATTCAGTACAATTCCGGTCACGCAACCGTCCGAATTGTGTCAAAAAAAGTGGCAAGCTCGTCAACAAGCTTGCCACCGCTGCGTGTTGGTCCGATAGTTTTGCCTGCGGAAGGGGCCTGTCTCCGCCTCTTCCTTCGCCTGGTGGCGATTTCCTCCCTAAACTCGGGCCGCGTCGGACCGCCGGCGCGGCCTTCTTACGCGACATCAAAATTATAATCGATGACTCACCGGAAGTCATCGTTAATCCACGGAACTTTGGGAATTATCCACAAGTTACAGCAGCGCGAACTTGATTACGAAAAGAGCAGCGATGGTATAGACCGCCGCATGCACATCCTTCAGGCGACCAGCCAGCAATTTGCAGCCGGCATAGGTGATGAACCCGAAGGCGATCCCGTGGGCGATGGAAAAAGTTAACGGCATCGCCAGGGCGCATACAACCGCCGGTGCGTATTCCGTCACGTCCTCCCACTCGACCTCGGTCAGCCCGCGTGCCATCAGGCAGGCGACAAACAGCAGGGCAGGGGCCGTGGCGTAGGAGGGGATGCTGAGCGCCAGCGGCGAGAAGAACAGCGCCAGCAGGAACAGAACGCCCACCGTGATGGCGGTCAGCCCGGTCCGCCCGCCGACCTTTATGCCCGAGGCGCTCTCGATATAGCTCGTGACGGTCGAGGTGCCGAGCGCCGCGCCGACCATGGCCGAGGTGCTGTCGGCCAGCAGCACCCGGTTCAGCTTGGGCACGCGCCCGTCCTTGTCCATCAGCCCGGCGCGGTAGGCCACCCCGATCAAGGTGCCGGCATTGTCGAAGAAGTCGACGAACAGGAACGCGAAGACGATGCCGACCAGCCCGATCTCGAACGCTCCCTTGAGATCCATCTGCAGCAGCGTCGGCATCAGGCTGGGCGGCGCGCTGGCGAGGCTCTTGGGGAAGGGCGAATAGCCGAGCAGCATGCCCGCGACGGCAACCGCCAGGATCGCGATAATTATGCCGCCGGTGATCGCGCGGCGGTCGAGCGCGATCATCAGGAGGAAGCCGATCGTCGCCAGGATCACCGTCGGCTGGGTGATCTTGCCCAGGGTCACGTAGGTGACAGGATGGGCGACCACCACGCCTGCGTTCTCCAGCGCGATGATGCCGAGGAACAGGCCGATCCCGGCGGAGATCGCCATCTTGAGCGAACGCGGGATCGCGTTGATGATGTACTCGCGCAGCTTGGTGACGCTGATCAGGAAGAACAGCACGCCCGACAGGAAGACCGCGCCGAGGGCCACCTGCCAAGTGTGCTTCATGCCAAGGACGACACCGTAGGTGAAATAGGCATTGAGCCCCATGCCCGGGGCCATGGCGATCGGGTAGTT
>CAYMTM010000313.1:0-4058 GCA_964393375.1 uncultured Rhodospirillaceae bacterium | reverse complement strand
TGAAGTCGAACCAGGGCATCCCGGCGCCGCGCCGCTAATGCTGGCGCCGCAGCACTTTCCACGGCCGGGGCATGCTCTCGCCGAGCTTGGCCAGGCGGCCGAGGATTTTCGGCACTTCCATCACCTCGGCGATTCGGCGGTCGAGGAACTGCCGCGTATCGGCCTGGCCTTCGCTGTCGTCGTTCAGCCAGTAGAGCGTGGTGGCGGACACCACCCCCGCCAGCAGGCCGCGCTTGGTGTAGAAGTTGAAATCGGTCGCGGTGTCGCCGGCCGCATGCCACATCGCGTCGACCGTGCGGTAGAGCAGGCCGAGCGCCACGGGCGCGTTGTGCGGCAGGGCCAGCACGCCGAGCGAGCGGCGGACCGCCTCGCGATGGGGCTGCGCCAGCGCGAGGCGCGTCATCACGGCTGTGGCGATGCGCTGGCGGATCTTCATCGCCTTCAGGTCGCGCTTTTCCAGCGCCTCCAGCATGCGGCGGTCGAGCCAAGCGCTGAAATGCCGGATCGCTTCGATCGGCCCGCCGGGAAAGGCAAGCTCGGCGCGCGCCGCGTCCAGCCCCGCGTCGCGCGCCCCGGCGCTGAGCGCCGTCACCGTCCAGCCGTCGAAGGCGACATGCGGCAGGGCCTTCTCGATGATCGTGTCGCGGATGTCGGAATCGGACTCGCGCTCGGTCATGACGCGTACTCCCTAGTCGACTTCCACCGCCGTCCTGGATTCTTCCTGGCCGCCCGCCGCATTTCCGGGTCGCGGCGCCCCATGGCGCAGCTCCTCCGCGAACACCAGCAGCGACAGGTCGGTCATGCGCTGCGGATAGAGGATGCCGTCGAGGTGGTCGCACTCGTGCTGCACCACGCGGGCGTGGAACCCCTCGGCCACACGCTCCACGGTCTCGCCGTCCAAGGTCTGGAAGCGGTAGCGGATGCGCTCGAAGCGCGGCACCATGCCGGCCAGGCCCGGTACGCTGAGGCAGCCCTCCCAACCCAGCGACATCACGTCGTCCAGCGCCTCGATCTCCGGGTTAACCATGACGGTCAGCGGCACGGCGACCGACTTCTCGCGCTCCGCGCGGGCATCGGCCACCTCGAAGACGACCACGCGCAGCGGAACATGCACCTGCGGCGCGGCAAGGCCGGTGCCGGGGGCATCGCGCATCGTCTCCAGCATGTCCGCCGCCAGGCGCCTGATCTCCGGCGCGGTCGGGTCGCCGACGGGCCTTGCCCGCTGGCGAAGCACGGGGTGCCCCATGCGGGCGATCTTCAATATGGCCATCCAGGCAATATGGAGTGCCCCGCCGGCCCGGTAAAGCCGGGTCGGGACGGCAATTCCAGGGCAAAAACCCGCATTTGCATCAGGCCTTTGGCTGTGCTATCCACCCTGCCAACGCGCCGGCATGGGCCGGCGTGAACCGTTTGTTTCAGCTTGATGAAAGCTGATCGGTAACCCGAAAGGAGACGTGTCGACCGTGCAAGTACTTGTTCGTGACAACAACGTCGATCAGGCCCTGCGCGCGCTGAAGAAGAAGATGCAGCGCGAGGGCATTTTCCGGGAAATGAAGCTGCGCCGTAACTTCGAGAAGCCTTCCGAGCGCCGCGCGCGCGAGAAGGCCGAAGCGGTGCGCCGCTACCGCAAGCTGCTGCGCAAGCGCATGGAGCGCGAGGGCTACTAGCCCCGGTGCGACAGGCCGACGCCGAAAAAGCCGCGTAGGGGAACACCCGGCGCGGCTTTTGTGTTGGGTAGGGACCGCGCTCATCATGGTTCGACAGGTTCGCCATGAGGAAACCATGCTTCTCCTCATCCTGAGCCTGGCGAACGATGACGCATCCGACGAAGCGGGGGAATCGCATGAGCATGTTCGACCTGAAAGGCCGGGTGGCGATCGTCACCGGCGGCAATGGCGGCATCGGGCTCGGCATGGCCAAGGGCCTGGCCGAGGCGGGAGCGTCGATCGCGGTCGCCGGCCGCGACAAGGACAAGAACGCAGCCGCCGTGAAGGCGCTCGAAAAGCTTGGCGTCAAGGCGATCGCCTTCGGCGTCGACGTCACCAAAGAGCATTCCTGCCGCGCGCTGGTGGCCGACACGGTCAAGGCGTTCGGGCGGCTGGACATCCTGATCAACAACGCCGGCATCAACATCCGCAAGCAGCCGCAGGAATACGCGCTGGCGGAATGGGAGCAGGTGCTCACCACCAATCTGACCAGCGCCTTCGTGATGAGCCAGGCGGCCTATCCGGCGATGGTCAAGGCGGGCGGCGGCAAGATCATCAACATCGGCTCGATGATGTCGATCTTCGGCGCCTCCTTCACCACGCCCTATGCCGCCAGCAAGGGCGGCATCGTGCAGATGAGCCGCGCCATAGCCTGCGCCTGGGCCAAGGACAACATCCAGGTCAACGCCGTGCTGCCGGGCTGGATCGACACCGACCTCACCAAGCGCGCCCGCAAGGAAGTCAGCGGCCTCGAGGATCGCGTCACCGCCCGCACGCCCGCGGGGCGCTGGGGCACCCCCCAGGACATGGCGGGCGTCGCGGTGTTCCTCGCCTCGCCGGCCTCGGACTTCGTGACCGGCACCGCCATCCCGGTGGACGGCGGGTATTCGGTGCAGGGATGAAGGAGCTCAGTTCCGGCCGATCGTGGTGCGCTAGGCGTGGCTGCCGCGACTGACCGGGACCCGCAAGCCGCGTATCGCGCACCCCCGCCCCTCCCATTTGGAAGGATCGACGGTCGGGGGCAGCTCTTAGTAAAGTTCGCAGCCCTACCTGGGATTGGCGCCGCCGTGCCGCGGTCCGGGTAGATCCGTGCGATCCGGCTGGGGCCATGGCGCTCGACAAGGCGATAGACCGGTTTTTCGAAGCCGCCTTGAACCCCGACGACTGGCCGTCGGCACTGGACGATATTGCCCGGTCCCTGGGTGCCGACGGCGCCACGCTGGTGACCGGGAACTCGACGCGATCGACGGTGGCGGAAAGCCTGTCGATCAGGGCGATCGTCGCCGAGTATTTCGCGCGCGGCGCGCCGCTCGATCCGCGCGAGGGCCGCGTGCGCCCCACCATGGCCGACGGCTTTCTCGATGACTTCCGGCACTTCGCGCCCGAGGAGATCGCGCGCGACGCCTTCTACCAGGAGTTCCTGCGCCCGGTCGGGTTCGGCTGGCACGCCGTCGCCTGCCTGGCGGACGGCGCGGAGGAAGTGGTCCTGAGCCTGAAGCGCCGAACCCGGCGGGGCCCGTTCGAGCGGCGCGAGGTCGAGGCGCTCGACCGGACCTTGCCGCATCTGCGCTGGGCCGCGGCGGCGGCGCGCCAAGCCTGGTCGATGGCGCTCCACGATCAGGTCCGGATGATGAGCCGGCTCGGCCAACGTGGAATTCTGCTCGACCGGCATGGCCGCGTTACGCGCGTGGGCGGCGGGTTCCTGCTGGATGACGGGCTGACGGTCAAAGCGGGCATTCTGTGCGCGGCGTCGGCCGCCGAGCAGAAAAATCTGGACCTTCTCGTTGCCATCGCGACCGCGCCCGACCCGCCGTCCCGGCTGCCGCCGCCGCCGATAGCACTGCACCGGCCGTCCGGCAAGCGCCCGCTGGTCCTGCGCGCCATGCCGCTGGACGGCGCGCGGCGCAGCCTGCGGGCGCCCGCCGTCGCGAGGCTGCTCGTCACCGACCTTGATGCGATGCCGCGCCCGGCGGCGGAAACCCTGCGCGCAGCGTTCGGACTGACGCCGAAGGAAGCCGCGCTCGCCCTGCGTCTGGCCGCCGGCGACACGGTCGAACAGGCGGCCGAGGCGCTTTCCATCTCCCTGCCCCATGCCCGTCAGCGCCTTAAGATCATTTTCGACAAGGTGGACGCGCATCGGCAAAGCGAACTGATCGCCCTGTTGCAAAGACTGGCCGAGATTGACACGCGCGGTTGAGCGCCATGGCGCGGTGTCAAGAGAACCGACATGCGGTTTACAGTGTCCGTCAAATGCGCCGACACTAACAGGTTGGAGTAGCGGAGAATTCCAAGCATGCCTAGAGCTGATTCCGATCAAGCTGCACCATATCCGGCTGCGAGGAAGAAGTTTGC
>CAYMTM010000312.1:0-4059 GCA_964393375.1 uncultured Rhodospirillaceae bacterium | reverse complement strand
CACCGTCGAAGTCGAGGCGTTCTGCTCGTGGTCTGCATGCAGGATGAAGATGCGGTCCATCGCCTTGGCTAGGACCGGGCTGACCTTGTACTCCTCGCAGGGCACGGCGAAACACATGCGCAGGAAGTTCGACGCGTAGTCCAGGTCGTTGCGCGGATACACGAACGGCTGGCCGACCGAGTACTTGTAGGCCATCGCGGCGATCGTCGGCATCTTCGCGATCAGCCGGTGCGAGGCGATCATGCGCTGGTGCGGATCATTGATATCGGTCGAGTCGTGGTAGAACGCCGACAGCGCCCCGACCACGCCCACCATCACCGCCATCGGGTGCGCGTCGCGCCGGAACCCGCGATAGAGGTACTGCAGCTGCTCGTGGACCATCGTGTGGTAGGTGATGTCGTGCACGAACTTGGCCTTCTGCGCCGGGCTCGGCAGCTCGCCGTGCAGCAGCAGGTAGCAGACCTCCATGAAATCGCTGTGCTCGGCCAGGTCCTCGATCGCGTAGCCGCGGTGCAACAGCACGCCCTCGTCGCCGTCGATATAGGTGATCGCCGACTGGCACGAACCCGTCGACGTAAAGCCCGGGTCGTAAGTGAAGTACCCGGTCTCGGCATAGAGCTTGCGGATGTCGATGACCTTCGGCCCGACCGACCCGTCGATCACCGGCAGTTCGAGCTTCTTTCCCGTCGCGTTGTCGATCAGCGTGACGGTGGGGGCCTTGTTGTCGGTCTTGGGGGCGGGGGCGGTCTTGGTTGCGGAGGCCATGCGCAATATTCCCTATTCCCTGGTTCCGCTGCAATGCAGCAAGGATAGTCCAACCGGGCTGAGATTGGCAAACCTCGGTTAACGCCGGGTTAGAGGAGCCAAGTCCCTGGCGGACCCGCCATTTCCCTGCATGCCGCGTTTGCCGGCGCTTCCCGACTGCCGGCGCGGCATGCGAGGGGACCATCTCCTCAGGAAGCGTGACGGCTAGCGGGTTCGCAACGCGGGAGCGGCGCCGAAGTTGCCCATGGGCTTTCCCGGCGCTCCGGGCGAAGTCGGTCTGGCGAAAATGCTGTTGGCCTCGTTGAGCTGAAACTGGAGCTTCTGGCCGATGTCGCTCCTGCCCTGCGGGGCGTCCGTGTTTCGCGGCGGAGGCGGCGGAGGCGGGGGCGCCGGCGTTTTGGGCCTGGTGTCGGCATAGGCCGCTCCGGCAGCGAACAGGACCGCCGTGCATAGCGCCAGGATGCCAAGAACGGCGCGAAATCGATTGGTCACGGGAAACCCCCATCGTCTGGTCGATGGCGGAAAGTCTATGGAGGGGCGGTGCGGGGCGATATGATCGGCTTCACAATGCGTCGGGGCGGATGAGCCGACGCATCATGCAACTTGGTCGCCGATGCGGGCCAGCGATTCCTCGCGTCCCAGCACGGCCATCACCTCGAATATCCCGGGCGAGGTGGTCGAACCGGTGAGTGCGGCCCGCAGGGGCTGCGCCACCTTGCCCAGGCCCAGCTTCTCGGCCTCGGCAAACCGGCGGACCGCCGCCTCGATGGCTTCTTCCTCCCAGGACTGCACGTCCTCGAACGCCTTGGCCAGCCGGCCGAGCATCGCCTTGGCATCGGGCGTCAGCAGCTTGGCGGCCTTCTCATCCGGTGTGATCGGCCGGGGCTTGGCGTAAAAGAGCGCATTGTCGGCCAGTTCCACCAGGGTGCGCGCGCGCTGTTTCAGCCCTGGCATGCCGCGCTGGATCCGGGCGAGCGCATGGGCATCGATCGTGCGGTCGAGCTTGGCCGCGACCCTGGGGGCGATCAGGGCCGTCAGCCGCGCGTCCTGCGCCTCGCGGATGTAGTGGCCGTTGAGGTTGTCCAGCTTGACGTAGTCGAACCGCGATGGCGAGCGGCCGATCCCCGCCAGATCGAACCATTGGATCGCCTGCTCGGTCGAGATGATCTCGTCGTCGCCGTGGCCCCAGCCCAGGCGCAGCAGGTAGTTGCGCATCGCCTCGGGCAGGTAGCCCATGTCGCGATAGGCGTCGACCCCCAGCGCCCCGTGGCGCTTCGACAGCTTGGTGCCGTCCGGCCCGTGAATCAGCGGCACATGCGCGAATTCGGGCGGCTTCGCGCCGATCGCGCGATAGAGCTGCGTCTGGCGAAAGGCATTGGTCAGGTGATCGTCGCCGCGGATCACGTGGGTGATGCCCATGTCGATGTCGTCCACCACGACCGACAGCATATAGGTGGGCGTGCCGTCGCCGCGCAGCAGCACCATGTCGTCGAGCTGCGCGTTGGCGACCTTGACCTCGCCCTGGACGTGGTCCTTCACGACGGTCTCGCCCTCCTGCGGGGCCTTCAGCCGGATCACGGGCTTTACGCCGGCCGGCGCATCCTTCGGGTCGCGATCGCGCCAGCGCCCGTCATAGCGCATGGGCAGGCCCTTGGCCCGCTGCTCGGCGCGCATCGCCTCCAGCTCTTCGGGCGTGGCATAGCAGTAATAGGCCTTGCCCTCCGCCAAGAGACGCTGCGCCACCTCGGCGTGGCGCGCGGCTCGCGCGAACTGGAACACCACCTCGCCGTCATGGTCGAGCTCCAGCCATTTGAGCCCATCCAGGATGGCGTCGATCGCTTGCTTGGTGGAGCGCTGGCGGTCGGTGTCCTCGATGCGCAGCAGATACTTGCCGCCGTGATGGCGGGCAAAGAGCCAATTGAACAAGGCGGTCCTGGCCCCGCCGATATGCAGGAACCCGGTGGGGGAGGGCGCGAAGCGTACGGTGACGGTCATGGAAGCTGGGATAGCAGACCTTGCCGGCCGGGTCAGCGGCCGATTTTGCCCGTATTCGCAACGGTCTGGCACGAATCTATCCACAGGGCGCGGCGGCACGGGATAGAATCTAATTACGAGCTATTGGTATATATGACACGATCAAAAGAAGTTGCACAAACATCACGTCTATCCAGAAACGAATCGCGCGCATCGATAGCCGATGCCCAAACGGCAACGGCAGCGATAGCATTGCCGGATGTACGGTCCTGCACGTGCGGCCACGCACGTTGCAACAGGGGGGCACGAATCGGGGGACAAGCGATGCTGGGTAGAATGCCGATCGCCGGCGCCTTGGGCGCGGCCTTGCTCCTGACGGCGGGGTGCACGACGCGGACTCTCGACGTGTTCGAGGAACCCAACGATCTGGTGATCGTCGGAGCGAAATCGCGCCATATCGCGACGCTGGCCGTGGATCCCAGATCCGAGCTCGGTCACGTCCGCCCGAAAAAGGTGATCTGTGCGGAACCAAGCCCCGATACGGTGAGCGCCTTGGCGCAATCGATCACCGCCGCATTCCAGGCCGCGGCACAGGCTCAACAGCCGCAAACACAAAACCAGGTGGCGGGCGCGGCCGCGGGCCAGTTCGGCAAGTCCGTCAGCGAAGGCTTGATCCAGATGACCGAGCGCACGCAGACGATCCAACTGCTGCGCGACAGCCTCTATCGCGCCTGCGAGGCCTATGCCAATGGCGCACTGTCGGATACGGCCTATGCCCTGCTTCTCAGCCGCTACGACGACACGATGGTCACGATGCTGACCGCCGAGTTGGCGGCCGGTGCTTTCGGCCGGACCCCGGGGGCAATCTCAAGCGAGGCCCAGCACACAATGAAGGATCTCGCCAACGATCTGAAAGTCGCCCAGGAGCAGTTCCAAAAGGCCTCCAGCGGGCCGCAGCAGGGCGGCGGCAACGGAAATGGCAATGGCTTTGGCGGGAACGGAGGGGCACATCCTGTTGTCGTCGATCCCGCCGCGAGCCGTCCGGAGCCCTCGGGTGGCAACGCGCAGGGGGTGGAAGTGCGGCAGCTGCCAAGCCCGCCGGCTGTGCAGCCGCAGCCGGTGCAGGTGGCGCAAGCGCCTGCACCGGCCACCCAGCCATCGCCACAGCCCAGCCAAACGCCAGCCGCGTCGCCGGCGCTTCCCGCCGCCCAACAGCAGGCAGTTGCCGCGCCTGCGGCATCGCCGCAGGCTGCACTAGTCTCGTCTGCGGCGGAGCGCAGGTCGGCTGCGAATGCCCAGTTCGCCCAAGCTGCCGGCGCG
>CAYMTM010000311.1:0-4100 GCA_964393375.1 uncultured Rhodospirillaceae bacterium | reverse complement strand
CTAGCCGGGCCACGTCCAGCACATCGTTGACCAAGCCCAGGAGTTGCGCGCCGGCGCGCCTGATGTCGGCGACGCATTCGCGCTGCCTATCGGTCAGGGGTCCGTAAAGCTCGGCCGCCATCACGTCGGAGAAGCCGATCACGGCATTGAGCGGCGTGCGCAGCTCGTGGCTCATCGACGCCAGGAACTGCGATTTCGCCTGGCTGCCGGCGGCGGCGGCCTCGAGCGCATGTTGCAGGTTGGCGCCGGTGGCTTCGAGCTGGGTCTTGGTCCGCTCAAGTTCCGCTACGGTGCGGCGCAGGCGCTCGGCCTCAAGCGCCGACCGGCCGGCCATGCGCTGGTCCACGACCGATGCGACCAGCGCGATGCTGGTGATGAGCACGACCGCGGCCGCGATGCCCAGGGCAAGCCCCTGCGCCGGCATCGTATCTTCCATCACGATGATCATCGGGGCCTGGGTCAGCGACGCCGCCCCCATCGCGGTGAAATGCAGGCCGCAGATGCCCAGCACCAGCCACAGCGCCGCGACCAGGCGGGTTCCCACGCCGCCAGGGCGCTGCGCCCAGGACAGCGCCAGCGCGGCCAGCACGACACCGATCGCGAGCGAGGCCTGGACGAGGCCGGAGTCGTACTCGAGCCGCGCCGGCACCCGCAGGGCCGCCATGCCGGTGAAGTGCATGCTGAAGATGCCGATCCCGACGATCGCCCCGCCGATCCAGGCAAATGGCGCGCGCGGCCCGCCGGCCAGCGACGCCACGGTGAAACCGGCCCCGGTCACCAGGATGGCGATGACGATCGACAGCACGGTCAGCGCCAAGTCGTAGCCCACGGGCATGCGCGCATCGAACGCCAGCATGGCGATGAAGTGCGTGGCCCAGATGCCGACGCCGGTGACCAGTGCGGTGCCCGCCAGCCAGCCGGCCCGGGCACGCCCGCGCGCGCCCATCACATGGCCATAGAGGCTGAACGTCGTTGCGGCCGCGATCGTGCAAACGACGGCGGCCAGCACGACCAGGCGGTAATCGTGCTGCTGCGTTAGGCAGGCATAGACCCGGATCATGCGAGACCTTAGGAACACAGCCGTTAAGGCTCAGTGAACTCCGGAGAATCCGCCCAACCGATCAACGAATTACGCCACTGCGTGTAAGGTTAATCCGCGGCGGGCGGCGGCGAGCAAGCACCTACGGTTCTTTCACTGGGGCACCGGCGCAAAGCGCGCGATCTTCGGCCCTAATGCGGATTGCAAGCAGAAGGGCATTGAGGGCGGAAAATACGAGCGCATACCACCACAGCCCGAAGACCAGCGGCAGCACCGCAACTTCGGCGGCCAGCACCACGTAGTTGGGGTGCCGCAGGTACCGGTACGGCCCGCTGCGGACAAGCGGCGCCGACGGCAGCACGATCACCCGCGTCGTCCAGCGCCGGCCGAGCGTCCACAGCACCCAGGCGCGGGCGAACTGGAGCAGCAAATAGAAGGCGAGCCAGGCCGGATCGACCGCGCTGTCCCAGGCCAGCAGCCATAGCCCGGCGAGCCAGGCCGCGTGCAAGCCGACCAAGGGCCAATGGTGTCCGCGGCCGGCCTCGATGCCGCCCCGGGCCAGCAGCGCCGCGGCGTTGCGCTGGCCCCAGGCAAGCTCGCAGGCACGCTGCACCGTCACAAGTGCGACGATCAGCAGGGACGCGCTCACGGGCCTACATTCCGCGCGGCACCCAGCGCGCGAGCCAGGCGCAATAGCACAGCCACAGGCCCGTCGCGGCAAACACCGACCACAGGCCGGAAAAGGTGAGCAGGAGGCTGAACACGCTGGTCGACACGAGGGCCGCCATGTCCCGATAGGTGACGAACACCGTCGTCATCTCCGGCCGCTCGCGGGCCCGCACGGCGCGCTGGTAGGTCACGATGCAGACGGAATCGAGCGCCACCGCGGCTACCGCCGAGGCCAGCACGAAAGCCGCAAAGGCCGGCGGCCAGCCGCTCGATGCCGCGGCCGACAGCAGGGTCGCGCCGGCGGCCGCAAATCCCCCAATCAGCATCCGGCGCACGCCGATCCTGCGCGCCCAGCGCCCGAACAGCGGCACGGTGAACAGCAGCAGCCGAGAGCCGTTCCTGTATGGTTATAGCCCATCCGTCGCCCCCAAGCCGGCGGTGACCGCATAGATCGGCACATAGCCGAAGAACATCGCCCACCAGTTCTCGCGCCCGAGATTGAGGACATAGGCCAGGCGCAGGCGGGGCTGCGCGAAGTAGCGCCGGAGCGTGCGGATCGGCGTCAGCGCTACCCGGCCCGAGGCCGCGCGGCCCCCGAGCGGCGCGTCCGGGCGCAGCAGCGCCAGATGCCCCAGCAGCAGCACCGATGCGGCGATCGACAGCGCGTAGGTCGCCCAAGGCGACACGTGCTCGAACAGCGCGATGCCGAGGCTCGGCCCGAAGCTCCAGCTTCCCGCCGCGAAGAACACGCGCAGCGGCTCCATCTTCGAAAGGTCGCGCCGCTCGATATGCGACATGATCAGGATCTGCAGCGCATTGGTGCCGCAGGCGACGGCCAGCGCCCGCAGCACGACGGCCGCCAGGACACCCGCCGTGTTGGCTGTCGCCAGGCACAGCGGCACCGCGGCGCCGAACAGGCCGCCCAGCGCATAGGTCCAGCCCGGTCCCAGGCGGCGGATCAGGATCGGTATGCCCTGGCAGACCACCAGGCCGATGCAGGTCGCCGTGGCGTAGACGATGCTGACGTCGCGCGGATCGCCCAGCACCCGCAGGGCCACGACCGCCAGCACGACCGTGATCAGGGCGCGGGCGGTCGCTTCCCAGGCGAACAGCGATCCGAAGGCGATCGGCCCGGGCTCGAACAGCCGGGCGCGCACCAGCGCGGGGACGGACATGGGCCGCCAGACTAGCGTTCCGCCGAGCCCTGCACCAATGCGGCGAGAAGCGCCTGCCCCCGCGGTCAGCGCATGCGCTTGTATTCGCGCTGGCAGGCTTCGCGCAGCAGCGCCGTCTCGGTGTCGGTCAGCGGCTGGCCGTCCAGATAGGCGCGCCGCCCGTCGCCCTTGACCGTGACGGTGCCGATATAGGCCGGCGCATCGTAGCGCTGGCGGGGTCCCTCGGCGTCGTAGGGCTGCCTGGCTCCGGGCGGCGGCGGGGTATGGGTGTCGAAGGGACGCGCGGTCACACCATCCCTGGCGAAAGGGGTGTGACAGAGCTTGACGTTCTGGGTGGAGCTGTAGCGCTGGCAGAGGTCGACCGAGATCGGGATGGTGATGGTCTCGGGCACCTTGATCTCGGGCCGTGGATGCAGGTCGGCCGGCGCCACCTTGCGCCCCGCCTGGTCGGTGCCGGGCTTGTACTTCACGTCGGGCGCCGGAACATGGTCGACCAGGGCCCGGCAGGTCGCCCAGGTGGCGCGTACGTGCCGGCGGGCCACGTCCTGGGCCAGGGCGGGCAGGGCCAGAGCGGGAAGGGCCAGAGCGGGAAGGGCCAGGGCCAAGCCCAAGGCCAGCCTAAGGCTTGCCCTCCGCCCGGCCATCACGGGCCTCAGGCCATCGGCCAGCCGGCAAGCATCCAGACGGCCAGGCCGGCCGCGGCGGCGATGGCGGCGGCCGCCAAGCCGAACACCGGCCACAGGGGGGCGACATCGTCCCGGCCGACGAAGCGGGGGCTGCCGCGCCCCCGCCAGCTGGCGGGGCTCGGGCGGAGGGTGATGCTGTCCATGGCGCCAAATCCGGAGTTTCGCATCCTGCCAGCCTAGCCAAGCGGGCTTAAGAAGCCCTAAACATGGGGCGGGAACGGCCGGCGCGGGCGGCGGCGGCCGCGATCGGGCCGGGGGGCAGATCAAATGCTGGAAGCCTTGTTCCGGTTGTCCGAGAACCGCACGACCGTGCGCACCGAAGTCATGGCCGGCGTCACGACCTTCCTGACCATGGCCTATATCATCTTCGTCAACCCGTCGATCCTGAAGGCCGCGGGCATGGACGAAGGGGCGGTTTTCGTCGCCACCTGCCTGGGGGCGGCCTACGGCACGTTGCTGATGGGGCTTTACGCCAACTACCCGATCGCCTTGGCGCCGGGAATGGGGCTCAATGCCTATTTCACCTACGGT
>CAYMTM010000310.1:0-4144 GCA_964393375.1 uncultured Rhodospirillaceae bacterium | reverse complement strand
CCGCCGCCGGCCGTCGCTCCGGCCCCGGCGCCCGATTCAGTGCCGGTCGAAGCTCCGGTCGCGGCGAAACCGGCGCCGCCGCGAAGCGGCATCGTGCTGTCGGCTGCTGCGCGCGCCGCAGCGATGCCGTCCGCCACGCCCAGCCGGCTGGTCGGACTCGGCCGTGGCGAGGTGCAGGAGCTGCTCGGCCAGCCCTTCCTTTTGAAGCGCGAGGGGGCGGGCGAACTGTGGCAGTACCGGGCGCCCAACTGCGTGCTCGACGTGTTTCTTTACGATGCCAAGGGCGGCGACCAGCGCGTGACGCATGCCGAGCTGCGCGCGCGGCGCGAGAACGCCCGGCCGCCCGCAAGCTGCTACGCGCAGATCCTCAACGCCCCGCGCCCGCAGCCCCAGCAGACCGCGAAAGGCTAGCCGCGGCTAGCGTCCCGCCACGGCGCGGCCCTCGGCGTGGATGGCCGCGATCGCCTCGGCGATCGCCTTCGCCAGCCGTTCGTTGCCTTCCGCCGTGTAGTGGCAGCAATCGTCGCTGTAGACCCGACGGTCCGGCACGTCCTTGAACAGCAGGGTGGCGTCCAGCACCCCAACTCCCTCCGCGCGCAACTGCGACGCACGCTCGACAAGCGCCGGGTAGCCCCTGTTCACCGGGTCGATCACCCAGCCGTAGATGTGATCCTCGGCGATCGGCCGATACCGGCCGGACTCGTGCCACCACTGGTTCGGCTGCACCACGTGCAGATAGATCGCGCCATGGTCGCGGGCCATTGCGGCCATGGCATGCGACGCGTTGCGCCAGCCCTCGGCCGCGTACCCGAACACGTCGAAGTCCGCGGGGAAGCGCGAATGCGTTGCCGTCGGGAACAGGGTCGCGCCCTGCGTCCGTGCGCCGCCGGCGCGGCCAAGCCGCTCGCTGCGCCAATGCGCCAGCCTCGCCAGCAGGCGCTTGGCCAAATGGCAGGACGCAAGCCCGCATTGCGCGGACTCGGCATGCAGGCGCGCCGCCGTCGCCTTGTAGTAGGCGGCAAGTGCGCGATCGGCCGGCACCGGCGCGCCGCGCGCCGCGTGCTCGAGCTGCCGCCCCCATTCGCCCCACAGCGTGTCGGCCGGGAAAGAAGGTTCCACGCCGCTCTGCCAGTTCTTGTGGCTGGTGACGACCTCGTTGAAGCCGTCGATGTTGACGACGATGTCGAACTGCTGGCCGAGCGTGCGGAACCAGGCGAGGGTGGCGAGCTGCTGCGGCTGGCGGAAGCCGGGCATGGCGAAGTTCAGCACCCGGACCGTTCTGCCGCGATAGGCCGGAAGCTGTTCCATGCCCTCGCTCAAGGTCGCCGAACGCTGCGCGTGCATGGCAAAGTCGGTCGCGACGGAGCCGCCGAAGATGGCGACCAGAACCTCGTCCTCGCGCCGGGTGCGCGGATAGTCGCAGCAATCCGGCTGGCGCGCCGGCAGATCGGCGGCGACCTGGAAACCCACGTTGTTCGTGGTCCAGCCTTCGCCCTGGCGGCCGACGCGGTGAATGAAACCCAGATAAGGGTGGAACACGGCATCGGGCACTTGCAGGGACGGCGGCGTTTCGGCCGCGCCCGCACGGTCGGCCCGGTAGTAGAACTCGCCGCGCTGCAGGTAGATCCAGGCGAGACTCGCCGCCTCGGTCGCAACGAAACCCAATGCGACGGTCACGCCGAGCGCGCCCAGCGCCACGCGCCAGCGGGCCGGTCCCTGGTCGAACCCCGATCCCGGACGCCGGCGCCTCACGCGATGGTCTTTCCCTTGAACCTGCAGAGCGCGCTGACGACGCAGACCGGGCACTCCGGCTTGCGCGCCTTGCAGACATAGCGCCCGTGCAGGATCAGCCAGTGATGCGCGTGGCGGCGATAGGGCTCGGGCGTGCGCTTCAGCAGCTTCAGCTCGACGTCGAGCGGCGTCCTGCCGGGCGCCAGGCCGGTGCGGTTGCCGACGCGGAAGATATGCGTATCCACCGCGATCGTCGGCTCGCCGAAGGCGACGTTGAGCACCACGTTGGCGGTCTTGCGCCCGACGCCGGGCAGGGTCTCCAAGTCAGCGCGCTCGCGCGGCACCTGGCCGCCGTACTTCTCCAGCAGGATGCGGCTCAGCGCGATCACGTTCTTGGCCTTGGTGTTGAACAGGCCGATCGTCTTGATATAGCCGCGCAGCTTGGCTTCGCCCAGCGCCAGCATCTTCGCCGGCGTGTCGGCAACCTTGAACAGCGACTCTGTCGCCTTGTTGACGCTGACATCCGTGGCCTGGGCCGACAGCATCACGGCGACCAGCAGTGTATAAGGGTTGATGAAGTCGAGCTCTCCCTTCGGCGCCGGCGTCCTTTCGGCCAGCCGGCGGTAGAACTCCTCGACCTGCTCCGGCTTCACGCCCGCCCCGTCCGTCGCGCCATCATCGTCACCTCGATCCGGCTGTTGGCGAAAAGCCGCCGCACCTCGACACAGGTGCGCGCCGGATAGCAGCCGGGGGCGAAATATTCGCGGTAGATCGCATCGACGATCCGCATATCGCCCAGATCGACCAGATGGATGTCAACCCGCAGCACGTCGGCGAAGCCGAGCCCATGCGCGGCGAGCATTGCCTTGATCTGCTCCATGACCGCGCGCGTCTCGGCGGCAATGTTGCCCAGCACGGCGCGGCCGGCGGCGCTGTCCGCCGCCACTTGGCCGGCAAGGCAGACCAGCCCGTCGGCTTCGACCAGGTGGCTGTAAGGCGAAGCGGGCGGATCTGACCCCGATATATTGTGGTACTTCATTCGCTACCCCCTAGATATCGAAAGTATTCATAGTCTTGCGCCAGGGAAAATACGAATTGCGCAACTGTCTCTCGCGAAATAAACGCCGGCACAACCGGAAAACAATTCACGAATAATCGGCGAACAATACGCAAGATGTTGGTGAGTCGCTGATTCGTTTTCCCAACATCCAGCCGGATATGCCGCCGCGGGCAGGCCGGTCGGCCGCCGCTTTGACGCGCGCAGCTGGGCTGCCGCATAGTTAGCCATGAGCGACGCCGTCCCCGCCCCGCGCGCCGTGCTTTTTCATGCCTTGCTCAGGCCGCATCGCAGCCTGTCGCCTGCGGGCTTCCGGGTGCTGATGGCGGCGGTCGTCGCGGGGTTCTCCGCCATCGGGATCGCGTTCTTTCTGGTCGGCGCCTGGCCGGTGATCGGCTTCTGCGGCTTCGAGGTGCTGCTGATCTGGTGGTGCTTCAAGCTCAATTTCCGCAGCCTCGAGCGCCATGAAACGATCCTCCTGACCGAAAACGAGCTGGAGCTGCGCCGCGTCGGCCCCGACGGCACGGTCGAGCGCATCGCCTTCCAGCCCTATTGGCTGCGCGTGCGGCTGGACGAATCGCAGGGACGGTCGAGCCGGCTCGTGCTGTCCTCGCATGGCCGCGAGACGTCGGTCGGCGCGTTCCTGGCGCCGGACGAGCGCGTCGAACTCGCGCACGCGCTCGAGCAGGCATTGGCGCGCCAGCGCAGACCTACTACCGGCGCCGGCTGACCGGACGCACTTTCGCGCCCGGGAACCCTCTCCATGCGCAAGCCTATGCCGCGCGACGTTGCCCTTCTGTGCCTGCTTGCGGCGATGTGGGGCGGCACGTTTCCGGCCGTGAAAATCGCGGTGGCGCAGGTCTCGGCCTTCTCGGTGACGGGCGGGCGGCTGCTGGTCGCCGCGGTCTTCATGGGCGTCATCGCCTGGATCGCCGGGCACCGCCCCCCGCTGGAGCGCGGGGTCTGGCGGAAATACCTGGCGATCGCGGCAGTCGGCAACGTGCTGCCCTTCATCCTGATCGCGCATGGCCAGCGCGGCATCGACGCTGGCTTGGCCGCGATCCTTATGGCCTCGATGCCGCTGGTGACGCTGATCCTGGCGCATGCCTTCGTGCAGGACGAGCGGCTGACCCTGCGCCATATCGCCGGCGTGCTGATCGGGCTTGCCGGCATGGTCGTGCTGGTGGGCGTCGACGCGCTCCAGGGCCTGGGCAGCAACGTCGTGTCCCAGCTCGAGGTGATCGGCGGCGCGGTGTGCTACGCGGTCCACACGGTCATCGCGCGCCGCATCACCGGCGTGCCGGCGCTCACCAACGCCGCCTGCGCGCTTGCCGCCTCGGCGATGCTCGCCGTCCC
>CAYMTM010000309.1:0-4151 GCA_964393375.1 uncultured Rhodospirillaceae bacterium | reverse complement strand
TTGAAGTTGCGGGCGGTGAGGGCATAGGCGAGATTGCCCATGTAGTCGGCCAGGGAGCAGTTGACGAGCGCGAAATCGGCGCGCAGCGCGGTTTCCACCAGGTAGTCCCTGCCGTCGACGGTGAGTCTCTGCTTGCCTTCCTCGACCACCGTCCCCACCCCGGTCGGCGTGAGTATGCCGCCGAGCCCGTAGCCGCCGGCGCGGATGCGTTCGATGATCGTGCCCTGCGGCACGAGGTCGACCTCGGTCTCGCCTGCCAGCATCTGCTGCTGGGTCTCCGGGTTCAATCCGATGTGGCTCACGACCGCCTTGCGCACCGCCTTGGCCGAGATCAGCTTGCCGATCCCGATGCCGGGCCTGGCCGTATCGTTGCCAATCACGGTGAGACCACGTTTGCCCTGACGGAGGAGTTCGTCGATGACGCGTCCCGGCGTGCCCACGCCCATGAATCCCCCGATCATCAGGCTTGCGCCGTCCGGGATCATGGCCACTGCATCTTTGAGCGGAATCGGCTTCATCCTATGCAGACCGTGCTTGCGTCATGGCGTCGGGCCTCCTGCTGTCTCCCAAGTTGATCTTCACGGGCGCTCTCACTGGGCCGTCCAGCCGCCGTCCACCGGCAGCGCCGCGCCGCGGATCTGGGCCGCCCCCTCGGAGCAGAGGAATACCGTGAGGGCGCCGATCTGTTCGGGCGTGGCGAACTCGCGAGAGGGCTGCTTCTCGCCGAGCAGTTCCATCTTCGCGGCCTCGGCCGAGAGCTTCCTGCTCGCGGCGAGATCGTCGATCTGCTTCTGCACCAGCGGCGTCAGCACCCAGCCCGGGCAGATCGCGTTGCAGGTGATGCCCGACCCGGCGAGTTCGAGCGCGGCGACCTTGGTCAGGCCCACCAGCCCGTGCTTGGCGGCGACATAGGCGGACTTGTGCTTCGAGGCGACCAGGCCGTGCGCCGAGGCGATGTTGATGATGCGCCCCCATTTCTTCTTGCGCATATGCGGAATGGCGGCCTGGATCGAATGGAACGCGGCGCTGAGATTGGTCGCGATCACCGCGTCCCATTTCGCGCGCGGGAACTCCTCCAGCGGCGCCACGTGCTGGATGCCCGCGTTGTTCACCAGGATGTCGACCGAGCCCAGTTCGCGCCGCGTGGCCTTGACCATCGCCTGCACTTCGTCGGGCTGCGTCATGTCGGCGCCGTGGTAGCCGATCTTGACCTTGTACTGGCGCTGGAGGCGCGCCTGTAGCGCGGCGATCATCTTTTCGTCGCCGAAGCCGTTCATCATCACGTCGCAATGCTGCGACGCCAGCACCTCGGCGATCCCCAGGCCGATCCCGCTGGTCGAGCCGGTGACGATCGCCACCTTTCCCTTGAGCATGACCTCCACCCCCTGATCCCCGCGCGAAATCCCGGGCGATCCCCGGGCGGGGGAATTTCATTGCGCGTTTTATAGGGGTTTTCGGGCCGCTTTCCCACTGGTTTTCCACAGCTGGGGAAATCGAGAAGGCCGGATTTCCCTAATGCTCACGCGGTGTTAAGGTGTCGCCTTGGTCGCAATGAGCCGGAGGCCGCGGCTTGCCTGAGGGGTACCTGGGATGGCTTGTTCTTGCCGTGTTCTGGGGGCTGCCGCTGCTCCATCTCTTTCTGTCGCCGGCCGCCGGGCCGTGGCGCGCGCGACCCGGCGCGCAATGCCCGTTCAGCCCGCGCATGGGCTGGATCTTCATCGTGCTGACACTGGGGCCGCTTGGCTGGCTGCTGTTCGTCTTCCGGCGACGGGCTAGGACTTCTTGAACAATGCGTCGGCCCCCGCGCGCACCGCCTTTTTCGACCTGATCATCGCCTCCGCGCGCTCGATCTCCGCTCGCATGCCGGCGATGTAATCCTCCAGTTCCTCGATATCCATGAGCTGGAGATTCTTCGGCGGCGGCTTGCGATTCCTGGGCTCGAGGTCTTCCGGATCCATGCGCGTGGCTCCGACGGTTGCGTGGGCCGGGAGGGCATATTAGATCAAGCCCTCCTTCCGCCAGCAACCGTCCGGCCTGCACGAAAGTCGCCAGCGATGCTCATTCCCGCCACCATGTCCTGCGTCGAGATCGAGAAGCCCGGCGGGCCGGAGGTATTGAAGCCCGCCACACGGCCGACACCCAAGCCCGGGCCGGGCGAGGTGCTGGTCCAGGTGGCGGCGGCCGGCGTCAACCGCCCGGACGTGCTGCAGCGCAAGGGCATGTACAACCCGCCGCCGGGGACCACCGACCTGCCCGGGTTGGAGATCGCCGGCACGGTCGCGGCGCTGGGCCAAGGGGTGAAGCGCTGGAAGGTGGGCGATCAGGTCTGCGCGCTGGTGGTCGGCGGCGGCTACGCCCAGTTCTGCGCGGCACCCGAGGTGCAATGCATGGCCGTCCCCGAGGGCCTGCCGATGCAATCCGCCGCCTGCCTGCCCGAGACGGTCATGACCGTGTGGACCAACGTGTTCGAGCGCGGGCGCCTCGCCGCGGGCGAGACCTTGCTGGTCCATGGCGGCGCGAGCGGCATCGGCACGACTGCAATTCAGATGGCGAAAGCGCGCGGCGCCACCGTGTTCGCCACTGCGGGCGGCCCCGACAAGGCACGCACCTGCCGCGAGCTCGGGGCCGACCTGGCGATCGACTACAAGGCCGGGGACTTCGCGGCCAAGGTGAAGGAGGCGACCAAGGGCCGCGGCGTCGACGTGATCCTGGACATGGTCGGCGGCGACTATTTCGCCCGGAACATCGATTGCCTGGCGGTTGAGGGGCGGCTGGTCTACATCGCCTTCCTTCGCGGCGGGAAGGTGGAACTCAACATCGAGCCCGTCATGCGCAAGCGGCTGACGATCACCGGCTCGACCCTGCGCCCGCGGTCGGTTGCCGAGAAGGGCGCCATCGCCCGGGCGGTCGAGGCCGAGATCTGGCCCCATGTCGCGGCCGGGCGGATCAAGCCGCTGATCCATGCCCGCTTTCCCCTGGCGGCGGCGGACCAAGCCCATGCGCTGATGGAAACGAACGCGCACATAGGCAAGATCGTATTGACGGTCTAAGGGGTTAACGCGATTTTCCGCAGCTTTCAGTGGCGCTTGGCGGGGAACCGCCCTATATAGAGGCAACTACCCCCCGATTCCGATCCGGGTGGCGTGCCGGGGTTCTCGGCGCGGCCCGGTTCCTTCCGTCCGATGGAGAGCGCAATGGCGACACCGTTGATGCCCAAGGCGACCGCCGTATGGCTGGTCGAGAACACCACGCTCACCTTCAAGCAGATCGCCGAGTTCTGCGGCCTGCACGAGCTTGAGGTCCAGGCCATCGCCGACGACGAGGTCGCAACCGGCATGCACGGGCAAAGCCCGATCGCCAGCCACGAGCTGACCGCCGAGGAGATCAAGCGCTGCGAGGGCGACCCGAACGCCAAGCTGAAGATGATGCCGCGCGACCTGCCGGCGCCGATCGCGCGCCAGAAAGGTCCGCGCTATACCCCGATCGCCAAGCGCCAGGACAAGCCGGACGCGATCGCTTGGCTGGTGAAGACGCATCCCGAGCTGACCGATGCGCAGATCGCCAAGCTGGTGGGCACCACCAAGACCACGATCGCCAAAGTGCGCGACCGCTCGCACTGGAACATGCAGAACATCCGCCCGCGCCATCCGCTGGAGCTCGGCCTGTGCTCGTCGCGCGACCTGACCGCGGCGGTGGCGCTTGCCGCACGCAAGAAGGCGAAGGCGGGCGCCGCCGCCGAGAAGGCGGCCGACCTGGCGCAGGCCGAGCAGCAGGCGGAACAAGCCTAGGTCCGCGCCGCCGCGCCGCGCGCGAACACGCGCAGCGCCCTTCCGTCAACCACCAGGAGCCCGGCGGCGATCAGCGCCATGCCGGCGAGATGGCGCGGCGCGAGGCGCTCGCCCAGCAGGCCTGTGCCCAGCATCACCGCCCCCACCGGGATCAAGAGCGTGGTCAGCAGCAGGTTGGTGGCGCCCGCCGTCGCCAGGATGCGGAAATAGAGCCGGTAGCCCAGCGCGGTGCAGATGCCGGCCAGCGCCAGCAACGCCGCCCAGGTCAAGGGGCTGGGCAGCGCGATGTTCGCCGGCGGCGCCGCGAGCAGCGCGGCCGGCAGCAGGATCAGGGTCGAGCCGGTCATCTGCCCGGACGCGGTC
>CAYMTM010000308.1:0-4209 GCA_964393375.1 uncultured Rhodospirillaceae bacterium | reverse complement strand
CCGAAATGTTCAACCCAATCGCCGTGTTCACCAGGCCGCTCGCGGGGGAGACGGACAGTGCCGGCGCGTCAGCCACCGCGGCGACGGCCACCGGCAGGGCGGCGGTCGTGGTCGCCTTGGCGCCGCCATTCGACTCGGTAGCGGTTGCCGTGACCGTCAAGGTGAAGTCGGCGTCCGAGTTCGCCGCTGGCGTCAGCGTAAGGCCGGCAAGCTGCGCCGGCGTCAGCAGCCACGTCCCGCCGCCCTGGTTGGTCCCCGCCGACAGCGTCGCGCCGGCCGGTACGCCGCTGATCGCGATCGACAGCGTCTCGGACCCGTCGAGATCCGTCAGCGCCGCGGCAATATTCAACGCGATCGCCTTGTCTTCCTGGCCGGACGCCGCCGAAACCGCAAGACTTGGCGCGGAAGCCGAGGTGTCCACCGGTGTCACCGACACCGGAAGCGGGCTCGAGACGGAGCTGCTTGCGCCATCGCCGCCCGTTGCCTTTGCGGCCAATGCGGCAAGTCCGCCCGTGGCACCCGCTTCGGTGGCCGTCGCGGTGACAGTCAGGGTGAACCCCGTCGTCGAACCCGGCGCCGGCGTAATGGTCAGGCCGGCCAACTGGCTCTGGGTAAGGGACCAGGTGCCGTTGCCGAGATTGGTGCCGGCCGACAAGGTCGCGCCGGCCGGAACGCCTGCCACCGTAATGGTCAAGGTCTCCGAGCCGTCGGTATCGGTCAGGGCGGCGGCGATGTTGAGCGCGATCGGCTTGTCCGCCGCGCCGGCCGCGGCGGAAACCGTCAAGGTCGGCAGGTCAGCGACCGCCGCCACTGCCACCGGCAACGTCGCGATCGTGGTCGCCTTGGCGCCGCCGTTCGACTCGGTAGAGGTTGCCGTGACCGTCAAGGTGAAGTCGGTGTCGGAGTTCGCCGGAGGCCTGATGGTCAGTCCGTTGAGCTGCGCCGGGGTGAGCGACCAAGTACCGTTGCCGAGATTGGTGCCGGCGGAAAGCGTAGCGCCCGTCGGAACGCCGCTGACGGCAATGACAAGCGACTCCGACCCGTCGAGATCGGTCAGGGCGGCCGCGATATTGAGTGCAATTGCGGTGTCCTCATTGCCGGAGGCCGCCGAAACGGTCAGGGTCGGCGCCGAAGCGGTCGCGTCGGCCGGCGGCGCAGGCTTCAGATCGGCGACTGCGACCTTCTTGTCCGAGAACTGCAGGTACGTGAAACCCTTGAGCCAGTCCGTGCCGTCGGCGCCGACGCGGTCTTGGAGGGTCAGCGTGCCATCGGCATTCAAGGTGATCGTGTAGTTCGACGAGGCGCCGGAGAACAGCGCCGTATCGGTCCCGCCACCGCCGATGAGGCTGTCGTTGCCGGTGCCACCCTTGATCGTGTCGTCGCCGGCGCTGCCGGTAACCGTGTCGTTGCCGGCGCCCGCGTCGATGACCTTGATGCCGGTCAGCCTGGTCGCGCTGAAGTCCCACACGTCGCCGCTGCTGCCGCCGACGATCGACACATTCGATTTGCCGTTGCTGGTGATCTCCTCGATGCCACTGGAGGGGCCGAAGCCGGAGGCAAGCCCGATCTGCGTGTTCGAGCTCGAGGCCTGGATCTTGTCCCAGCCGCTCGAACCCGTGTCCTTTAACGTCGAGTAGCCGTTAGCCGCGCCGGAGAAGACGTAGGTGTCGCTGCCGCCGGCGCCGTTCAGGACGTCGCTGCCGCCGCCGGAGTAGATCGTGTCGTTGCCCGACGTGCCCGTAATCGTGTCGTTCTTGGACGAGCCGAAGAATTTGCGGCCTGCAGCCATTGGAAGAACCCCGCGCCTGATGAAGTCTTGTTCGTTCCCCCGCGCGGGTAGGGGTACGGCGAAACCAGTTTCCAAAGCCTGAATCGTGATAGTAAACGAGCAGTGACAAAACAGTGATACTCAAGAAAAATCCAACGATTCGACGTGGTGAAATAACTTTTGAAAAACAAACGAATTTAGACTTGGGCGAAAATGTTGTTGATCGAAAACGAAGATTGTCAGGCGTTCGCGATTTACCTTGGATTAGCGAGGCAATTCGGTCGAATTGCGCTCAACTGTGTCAAAGAAGTGGCCGGGCGATCTTTCGCATCGCAGGCGAGAACAAACTTTTTGATGCCGGGGGTCGCACCCGCAACGGCGCCGCCTAGTGGCGCGGGCGCGACCGGTACTCGCCGGCGAACAGCGCGTCGTAGGCGGCAACCATGGCGGCTTCGTCATACTCGGTCCTGGCGCGTGCGGCATTGGCGGCGCCGATGCGCGTGCGCAAGGCGGGGTCGGCGAGCAGCCTCGCCATTGAGACCGCGAGCGCCGCATCGTCGAGGGGCGACACGAAGGGGCGGTTTTCCGGCGCGAGCATGATGGCGGCATCGCCGACATCGACCGATGCGACGGGCAGGCCGGCCGCCATCGCCTCGACCAGGCTGATCGGCATCTGCTCGGTGTCGGAGGAAATCGCATAGACGTCGAAGGCGCCCAGGATGCGCTCGACACCGGTGAGCTGACCGGCGAACACGACGTGGTCAGCAATCCGAAGATCGCGCGCGAGCTGGCGCAGGGCCGATTCCTCGCTGCCGCTGCCGACGAGGACGAGAACGGCGTCGTGCGTCGCGCGAAGGCGGGCGAAGGCGCGGATGAGCCGGCCGACGTTCTTTTCGGGCCTGAGGCCGGCCACAGTGCCGATGACCGGTCGCCGTCGGTCGAGGCCCAGCCGTGCGCAAAGATCGGCGTCCGGGCGCCGGTCGAACCGACGGCAATCCACGCCGTTGGGAATGTAGGCAAGCCGGCTCGCCGGAAACCGCCAGATGTCCCTTGCGATGCGGTAGAGCTTCCGCGACGGCAGGACGATCGGCCGCGCCCGCGCCAGCGCGAGACGGCGAAACCAGACGCGCCGCGGCAGCTGCCGCGTGGTTTCCTCGGGTCCGAAACCGTCCTCGACATGCACATGGGGAATGCCGCCCAGCAGGTTGGCCAAGCCCCACTCGGTGGCACCCCAGTTGTAGGTGAAGAGCTGGCCGGCGCGGAGGTCGCGAATAAATCGGCGATAGTGGCGCAGGTTTGCCAGGGTCCGGCGCTTGTCCAGATCGAATTCGCGGATCGCGAAGTCGACGCTTGGCTCGAGAAGGACCCGTGCGCCTTGGCGATTGTCCATTGCCAGGACCTCGTGGCGATAGCGCCCGGCCAACCGGTTCGCAAGCGTGGCAAAACGCATCTGCGATCCACCGATATCGAACGTGGGAAACACGTGCAGGAGCACGCGGGGGGATGGGGCATCGGTCATCGCGGAGGCCGGGGGGTCCTGCTTCGACCGGCACTTTGGTTGCCGGCCGCCATCCGATAGGGGGTCGCGTCACGCTTCGTCAAGGCATCAGCGACGAGTGCTTGCCTCCGTCGGGCCGGCATGCCATTGCTGCCCCTCTTCAGCGGCAAAGCGGCGATAGGGCCCGGAGCTCGACCGAATGATTGCTGGACCGTTTGATGGCTCTGAAATCGGGCTGCAGGCCACCGAGATCTTGGCGTCGTGTCGCGGTTCCGCTCATGCCCGCATGACGTGTCGCGGTGCCGGCCCGTGATGCCGTCCCTCCGGCGGATTGCCGAACCGCCAGCCTGGATTCCGGACAGGGCGACGCTGCAGGCGATCGGCTGGTTCGCGCTGACAACCCTGCTGCTGCTGGTGCTCTACCGCGATGCCGCGGCGCGGGCCGTGCGGCTTTGGATCGATTCGCCGACCTACAGCTACGCGTTCCTAATGGCGCCGATCGCGATCTACCTCATCGTTGACAAGGCGCGCCGGTTGGCGCTGCCGGCGCCCAGGCCCATGGCGGCCATGCTCGTCCTCCACCTGCCGATCGGCCTGGTCTGGTATGCGGCGGTCGCGGGCGAGATCGTGGAGGTCCAGCAATTCTGCCTGCTGGCCGCCGTCTATGTGACCTTCGCGGCCCTGTTCGGCCTGGCGTTGGTGCGCGCCCATCTGGTGGCATTGCTGCTGCTCGGTTTTCTGGTGCCGAGCGGGCAGTTCCTGGTACCGCCGCTGCAATTCCTGAGCGCCGAGCTCGCCGCCGGGCTGCTGCGGATTTTCCGCGCGCCGATTTACCTGGACGGCCTGTTCATCCTGATGCCGGACGCTTCGTACCACGTGGAGCGGGGGTGCGCCGGGCTGAACTTCGTGATGGTCACGATCGTGCTTGCGCTGGTAGTGGGCG
>CAYMTM010000307.1:1356-4246 GCA_964393375.1 uncultured Rhodospirillaceae bacterium | reverse complement strand
TCATCTTCTTCCTGAGCAGGTTCCTGGGGAAATACGGCCTGGCGGTCAGCGCGGCCCACGCCGCCCGCACGGGACGAGCGGTGCCCGGCCCCTGGGGCGAAGTCGACCAGCCCTCCGACCTGGCGCTTTACGAGACGATGATCGCGCAGGGCGCGCTCCACCGCCCTCAGCCATAGGCGCGCAGGATCTTTGCCCGGATTTCGTGCGCGCGGTCGAGCTGCGCGATGACGCGGGCGCGCAGTTCCTCCACCGGCAGTTCCGGCGGGAAATAGAGCGGGCTGCCTTCCGCAAATCGCGCCATCAGTTGCGGATCGGTCAGGATCATCGCGGTCTTGAACGTTAGGTAGTATTCGCGGAGATCGACCCGGTCCCGCCAGAACGCGGCGAAGCGGTCGAGCAATCGACGCCGCGCCCGGTTGTAGAGGATGAGGTCGGCCTCGTATTCCCGCTCGAACCGCTCGACGATGTCCGGCGGGAGCTTGAAGGCATCGATGCGCTGCTTGTTGACCGTATTGCGCACCCAGGGTGTGACGGGCCAATGCGGAAAGTCGGCCTGGAACAGGAACAGGGTCTCGTCCATGAACTCGGTGATGCCGACGAGGTCGTAGTGGTCGCGGATGATCCCGTCCAATTGCTCGACCACCGCCATACGCTGGGCGCGCATGGGATTCGGCGGGCAGTGCAATTCGTGCCTGGCCCGAAACCAGTTGATGAGGGTGCGCTGAATAGGAACACCGCCCCCCTCGAGATGGTCGAGATAGGCGCGCAGGCGCTCGTGATGGTCGTCGAGGCCGAAAATCTCGGGCACCGCGTAGGGCGGATGCTCGTAGGCATAGACGTTGTCCGCACAGAAGACCGCTAACGGCCAGCGGATCATGGTCATCTCATAGCGCTCGGGAAACCAGGGATCGGCGAGATGGATCGCGTGCCCGATGGCGATCGTCAGGCGCGGAACGAAGTCGGGCGTCAGGCGCGGCCGCGCCCTTTCGAAGTCCGCTTCGTCGTTGATGAGCAGGATGTCGTCGGTGCCGCGCATCGCGCCGACGGCGCGATAGAAGGAATTACCGCCACAGTTGCCGGCGTGGTAGAAGAACGGAATCGGCATGGTCGAAGTCCCCAAGCGCGCCAGTCGCCGAACGGCCGTGTCCGAAAAATAGGTACAATTCGACCGATTAAGAATTTCTATACCGACACCGTGGCTCCAGGGCCGCGGTTCGCTTGCATTTAAGGGAAATTTAACCCGGCGCCACGAGCATTGCTGCAATGCGCAACCTGCTTTTTTGCGGCGGCGCGAGCGCGACGTCGGGGCACATCGTCAGGGACTATCCAGCCATGCAGCAGCAAAGCACTTCGACTGTCGGCGCCGCCGCCAAGTTGGAACCGGCCCGCGGCATGACCGTCACCTGGGACTACACCTCCCTTGCGGAATCCTATCTCAAGCGTCCGGACTACGCGCCGCAGGCGATCGACCAGGTGCTGGCGCTGGCCGGGCTTTCGGCCGGCGGCCATGTCTGCGACGTGGGCGCGGGCGTGGGCCATCTGACGCGGATGATGGCTGAGCGCGGCATGGACGTGGTGGCCGTCGAGCCCAACGCGGCGATGCGGACGCTGGGCGAGCGTCAGCTGCGCCCCTTCGCCAACGTGCGCTGGGCCGTCGGCACCGGCGAGGCCACGGGCCAGCCCGGCGGCGCCTTCGACCTGGTGAGCTTCGGCTCGTCGTTCAACGTCGCGGACCGCGCCAGGGCGCTGGTCGAGACGTACCGCATCCTGCGCCCGCATGGCTGGTTCTGCTGCCTGTGGAACCACCGGGTGCTGGAAGATCCGATCCAGGCGGGGATCGAGGAGATCATCGCAAGCCACGTGCCCGGCTACAGCTATGGCAGCCGCCGCGAGGACCAGACCGCGGTCATCAACGCCTCGCGCCGGTTCGGTCGCGTGCACTACATCGAGGGCAAGGTGACGCACCGCATGGATCGAGCAGGCGTCGTCGAGGCCTGGCGCTCGCACGCTACGCTCTCCCGCCAGGCCAACGACGAGTTCGACGCGGTGGTCGACGCCATCGACCGCTACCTCTCGGCGCTGGGCCACGCGCAGATCGACATCCCCTACGTGACGCGCCTGTGGGCGGCCCAGCGCTTGGACTGACGGCCCTTTCCACGCCGATGCGGCCGCCCATCGTCCTGCCGGCCCAGTCTCGGCCGCTGCCCAGGCCTTGCGACCTCGACCGGCTGCTGGCGTGCCGCTATGCGGTCATGTTCGTGGCCGGCCGCAGCGGGTCGGGCCTGATCCAGGCGCATCTGGACGGCCACCGGCATATCGCGCAGATACCGGCAATCTGGAAGTTCCACGATTTCCTGACGGCTGAGAGCGCGCGCGCCGAAGCCACGCCGGCCGAATTCGCGCGCGCCTTCGTCGATTTCGCCGCCCATGCGCCGCTGTTCGACACGCGGCGGTCGACCAACCTGGCGGGCCAGCTCGGCGCGACGGGCGACGTGGCGATCCTCGTCAACCGCGGCGCCTTCGAAGCTGCGCTCGTCTCTGCGCTGGGCGTGCAGGTCGGCGGCCCGCGCCGCGCGCTCTACGCAGCGGTCCTGGCGTATGAATGGTGCCTCGGCCGCGATCTCGACGAGGCGCGCGTTGTCTTCCACCATCTGCATCACGGCGAATGGCTGTGGCCGGAGCTGCTGATCGAGACCTGCAATCTTGGTGGCCTCGAGCCGGCCGCCGACCTGCGGGAGACGCTGAAGCCGGACCTCGTGCTGGTCCCGCTGCGCGATCCGCGCGCGATCCTGCGATCCTATCCGGCAATCGCGGCCGGCGTGACCGAGGGCGGTGCACAGGCGACCGCCTTTTGCGAGCGCCTGGTGCGCCTGCTGCCCCAGGACTGGCT
>CAYMTM010000307.1:0-1256 GCA_964393375.1 uncultured Rhodospirillaceae bacterium | reverse complement strand
GACGAGGCCTTTGCGATGGGGCTTCTGGGGCCGCTGGTCGGCGCCGCCTACGATGTGGGCGAAGGCTGCGGCGACCGCGACGGGGTGCTGCACCGGCTGATCCAGGCGGCGGACGACCCGCCGGTCACGCTATATCCGGGTTTCAAGCTCAGCACAGAGGGCCGGCGCTCCGCCACTGACCTGGCGTGGGAGCGCGTCAGTTTCGCGGAACGCTTCTGCGCACTGGCCGAAACACTGCCCCCGGGAGCATTGCAGCTTTGCCTGCCTGCCGCCACGGCGCCGACGCCAGCGTCACCGCTTGACGCCCAGCAGCAGATAGCTCGGCCTGATCCAGAACAGCGTTGCGAACTGCGTTGACCAGCGCCGCCAGTTCTGGTGGATCGCGGCCACGACGCCGCGCGTGGCGGCTGCGTCCGCCATAGGGCCGTCGGCCGGGCCGAAATCGTGCCACAGCATCAGGCCGCCCGAGCGCAGCAGGGGCAGCGCCTTGTCGGTGTCGCTGGTCACGACGTCCATCTGATGCCCGCCGTCGATCAGCACCGAATCGAAGAACCCGGCGGCGAAGGCGCTGGTGTCCCAGATGCGCGTGTCGACGAGAATCTGGTGGACCCGGTGGGCGAATCCCGCCTTGCGATAGCGCCAGCCGACGAAAGCGCCGGCATCGGTCTGGAAACTGCCTCCGTCCTGCCGATCGCCGGCGATCGGCACGGCGCCTTCCGGCAGCTCGTCGATTCCCTCGCGCGCGCGCGAATAGACGGGCATTCCGTCGGCAGTGCGCTCGCCGTCCGGCAGGTTCAGGGTCCAGATCTCGGCGTCACTGTGGGCTGCGCAGAGCGTGGCGCCGAAGCCCTCCCAGGTGCCGAACTCCAGATGCCGCTTCGGCTGGTGGTTGCGGTAGAGATAGGCGAGGATCGGCGCGTCGTCGGTTTCCATGGTCCAGGCGCGGAGGCTCTTGCGGCGATCGGTCGCGATGGCGCGTGAGGGCTCCGCAAAGTCGAGCGCGCGGTCGAGATCATCGATCGCCACGGCGCGCACAAAGACCGGCACATCGTCCAACGCAACCGGCATGGCGCCACCGTCGCTGCGGATCGCCGGCAGGTGACGGCGGACCAAGTCGGTCAGCGCAACGACCGGGGGGGCGCCCGCGGCGGCGTCGGCGGCGTCGACCGGCTCGCCGGCCCGGACGCTGCCGAGGGCCATCTCGTGGATCGTGAAGGCCGAGCTGCGGTCGCCGCCTTGGGTGTTGCGCAGCATGA
>CAYMTM010000306.1:0-4253 GCA_964393375.1 uncultured Rhodospirillaceae bacterium | reverse complement strand
GTTCCGGGTGTGACGCGCCGCACGACGTGAGCGGCTTCACGGAGCGGCGAAAATCCGAGGTTCGTTGCGGCCTTGGATGCCGACCGGCACGCCATCCATGCGCGTGCGGCAATTCTTAACGATTCCGCTGTTACATGGCGGGCGTCGACCTCCGGCTTTCGTGGCGACGAGGCTTCTTGCGGTATGCGCGAAATCGGCGATCCCTGGCTTTCCCTCGGCCTCGACGCGGTGCGCCTGGGCATCGAGGCGCAGCAGGTCGCCGCGCTGCGGGTCTGCAGACTCGCGGCGGCCGGGCCGTTGCCGGACGAATACCAGCTGATGATCAGCGAAAAGATCGCCGGATTCGGCGAGGCGGCGATCGCCGTCGCGCTGGCGACGCTGCTCGGCGGCGATGCGCCGACCGCCCTGCGCGCGGGCTTGGGCGAATTGCATCGGCGCGTGACAGCGAACAAGCTTCGCCTCGCGCGCTCCTAGCGATCCCGTTTTCGGCACGTTGTTGCGGCCGGCGATACCGCCCCGTACCATCCCATGAGCGGCCGATGCCGCTTCGCGCGGGCGAAGGGAGGCGAACCTGGCCCAGAAGTCCATCAAGGTGAACCGCGCGCCGGTGCTCACGTTGTGGGCCGCGGTGGTCGCCAGGCGCCTGGGCTTCAAATGGGACGAGGCGCTGACCCTGGGGCGCGCGATCGCGGGCCTGAGCGCCTATGCCAAGGGCGTGTCGCTGGGCCTGTTCGAGCCGGCGCCCGAGCGCGTGCGCGAGGAGCGGCGCAAGAAGCATGGCGCGCGGCTGCGTGTCGGCCTTATGGGCCGCGCGGTGCCCGTGGTGGTGACGCCCGAGGGCCTGCGCGCCGAGGCGAAGGGCCAGCCGGTATCGCCGGACTCGGTCGTGCGCTATCTGGAAGGAAAATTCGGCGACGCCTTGCCCGATGTGCGCGCGGCGATGACGGCCCTGGCCGCCTCGATGTCGGCGGATGCGCTGAGCAAGCGCGCGTTCAAGCTGTACGTGGCGTTTCGCCCGACGGTGCCCGCCGGCGCCCGTGGGTGGGGGGCGAAGGGCACGCTGTCGGTCGACGCCATCGCGCGGGCGGGCAAGGCCGTCCGGGCGTAAGGGCTGCGATCGGTTCCCGCCGCGTCGGCAGGGCAATCGGCCTTCCCGCCCCCGTCACGCTCTGCTAGTGCTTCGCGCAAGCCTTGCGGGATGGGTGGCCGAGCGGTTTAAGGCACCGGTCTTGAAAACCGGCACGGGGGAAACTCCGTCGTGGGTTCGAATCCCACCCCATCCGCCAACGGGCGTGACGCGGCGCGAAGGGGAGCGGTGGGACGATGCTGCGCGTGGCGATCCTCGACGACTATCAAGACGTGGCGCTCGGCCTGGCGGACTGGGCGGGCCTGGCGCCGCGCGCCGTGGCCGAAGCCTTTCACGACCACGTGGCGGACGCGGACGCGCTGGTTGCACGGCTGCTGCCCTTCGGCTGCATCGTGGCGATGCGCGAGCGCACGCCGTTTCCGCGCGCGCTCATTGCCCGCCTGCCGAATCTGAAGCTGCTCGTCACTGCCGGCATGCGCAACGCCGCCATCGACATCGAGGCGGCGACGGCGCATGGCGTTCAGGTCTGCGGCACCGGGACCCTGCCCCACCCCACCGCCGAGCTGACCTGGGGCCTGATCCTGGCGCTGGCGCGGCGCATCCCCGCCGAGGTCGAGGCGACCCGGGCAGGACGCTGGCAAACAAGCCTGGGCACGGGCCTCAACGGCAAGACCTTGGGCGTGATCGGGCTTGGCAGGCTGGGCGCTCAGGTCGCGCGCATCGGCGCCGCCTTCGGGATGAACGTGATTGCCTGGAGCCACAACCTGACCGCCGCGCGGGCGGCGGAATGCGGCGCTGTGCTGGTGGACAAGGACAGGTTGCTGAGCGAGTCCGACGTGGTGACGATCCACCTGGTGCTGGGCGATCGTTCGCGCGGCCTGATCGGCGCGGCGGAGCTGGCGCGGATGAAGCCTGCCGCCTTCCTGGTGAACACCTCGCGCGGACCGATCGTCGAGGAGCAGGCACTGATCGCGGCTCTGCAGGCAGGCCGGATCGCCGGGGCCGGCGTCGACGTGTTCGACCGCGAGCCACTGCCGCCCGACCATCCCTTCCGCCGGCTCGACCGCGTGGTGGCCACGCCGCATCTGGGCTACGTCACCGAGGAGAACTACCGCCTGGTCTACCGCGAGGCGGTCGAGGACATCGCTGCGTTTCTCGACGGCCGCGTGCTGCGCGGCATCAACAAGCTGGGGTGATTTTCAGCGCCGCGGGTCAAGCCCGCGGGCCGTTCTGAGGGCGTCGTCGTCCAACAGCGCCTCGCGCAGATCGGCGCGACTTAGATCGGCGTTGACGAACGTCGTGCCGCGCAGGTCGGCGGCGATGAAGCGGACCTCGCACAGGCTGCAGGAATCGAGCTTGGAATTGCGCAGCTCGCAGCCCGACAGGTCTTGTCCGTCCAGGTTCGTGCGCGTGAGGTCGACGCCACGCAGCGCCAGGCGCTTGCCCATGCGGCCGTCGCTGGCCAGCCAGCGCGCGTGCTGCTCGAGCGCGGTCGCGAATTCGTCCTTGTTGACCGGCCGGATCATCGTGACGACGTTCTGCGCCCATTCCGGCAGGACGGCGCGCGCGTCCTCGGCCTGCGAAAAGTCCGCGCCCTGCAGCTTGGCGCCCGAGAAATCCGAGCCTGCAAGCGTGCAGCCGTCGAACCTGGCGCCCTGCAGGCTCGCCTCGCGGAAGTTCACGTTGGTCGCATTCACGTTCACCAGCGAGGCGTGGTTCAGCCGCGCGCCGGTGAACACCGACTGCTCGATCGTGGCCCCGTCGAACGACGTCACCGGTTCGGTCAGCGACACGGTGCGCTGCTCGCCGTAGGACATGATGCGGGTGGCCCGGAAGACGGTCTCGCGCGCGTCGACCGCGATCAGGCTGGTGCCGGTGAAGTCGCAGTTCTCGAACACCGCGCGCACGAGGCTGGCGCGGTCGAGATGCGCGCCGGCGAACGAGCAGTCCATGAACTTCGAGCGGTCGAAGACCGCGCCGCGCAGCAACGCGGCGTCGAACTTCGCGTTCCGCACCACGCGGTCGACGATCTTGAGCCCGTCGAGATACGCGCGGACGAATTCCTTGCCGTCGAACTGCTGCTGCGGTTGCGGCGGCTTGATGGCGTATGCGGCGCCCTTCATACCTTGGCCCGAGACTTTCTTGGCGCACGTACCTGCGCGCCACGCCATGATTAACGGCCCCGGCCCTAAGAATCCGTTGAGAGACCCAACAAGTTGGGACGGATTTTAGCGGCTTTGGCGCGACCGGCCGCGGAATCCCTTGCACCCGCCGACGGTGCGACAAACTATCGTCAATTGCCCGCCAGGAGAATTCTCAACCGGCCGCGTCAAAGCGCGAACACCGCGCAAGTCGTCGTGCCGTGCGCGTAGAGCTTGCCGGCGGCATCGGTAAGCCGGCCCTCGGCGGTCGCGGTGGTGCGCCCGGCATGGATCACGCGGCCTTCCGCGCGCACCGCACCCGTATTCTCGGTGATCGCGCGCACCAAGTTCACCTTGATCTCGAGCGTCGTATAGCCCTGGCCGGCGGCCAGCGTGGAATGCACCGCGCAGCCCATGCAGGAATCTAGCAAGGTCGCGGCATAGCCGCCATGCACGCTGCCGATCGGGTTGTAGAAGGCCCGGGCCGGATTTCCCTCGAACGTCGCCGTCCCGCGCCCGACCGCGACCAGACGGAAATGCAGAACCTCCGTAATCGGCGGCGACGGCAGACGCCCCGCCGCGATGGCGGCCAGGAAGTCGAGCCCGCTCATCGAGCGCAGGGTTTCCATCGGCGGAACGCCGTAGCGCCTGCCCGCGTCGCCGGAGTCGTCGTTCATGCCGCCTCGCTCCCTGCCCGGTCCTCGGCTATAAGGCCGGCCGACTATACCTAAGTCGGGCCGCGCGCAAACGGGAGCATCGGGTGACGGTTCTGCTGACCTGGAACATCCAATACGGCAAGGGCTGCGACGGCAGGATCGACCTGCGACGCATCGCCGACGTTGTCCACTCGCGGGGGACCGTGGACGTGCTGTGCCTGCAGGAAGTCGCCGTCAACTACGCCGAGCGGAAGGCCCGGGCGGCGACAGACTTCCGCTTCTTTTGCGAGGCCTATTTCCCGTTCACGTTCCACTTGGCATGGTCGCCGGACCACCTGAAGGTCATCTCAAAGATCGAGCGGGCAGTGC
>CAYMTM010000305.1:0-4284 GCA_964393375.1 uncultured Rhodospirillaceae bacterium | reverse complement strand
CGCGCTCCGACGCCCAGCTTGTGCGCCTGGGCGGCCAGGGCGGGGTCGATGAACACGCCGAGCAGCGCGCCCTTCACGCCGGCTTCGCGCAGCGCCTTCAATATCCAGGTTGTGTTCCCACCGCCGCCGCCGCCCGGGTTGTCGGCCACGTCGGGGAAGATCAGCGCCGGGCGCTTCGGATTGTCGCCGCAGGCCTTGGCCATCGCCACCGCGTCCTCCAGCGGCGTGAGCCTGGGACGGTAGCGCTCGCGGTCGGCCCAGGCGGCTCCGGCGATCTGCTTGGCGAGGCGCCTGGCCGGGGCAGAGTCGGAGCCGCGCGTCGTCACGATGACCGCGAGCCCGTTCTTGGGCGTGTCGGAGAAGGCGAAGCCGCCCAGCACCGTCACGTTCATGATCTCCGGCGTTTTCAGGCGCTGGCCCATGTTGATGAGGTCGGCATAGGGCCCGGCCGCGGTCAGCAGCGTCACCGTGGGCGCCACGATGGGCAGGCGGATGAAGGCGCTGCTGGTTCCGGTGCCGCCCATCATCTCGCGCAGGGCCCGGGCCGCCTCGGCCCCGCGCTGGCGCATGTCGACATGGGGGTTGGTCAGGTAGCCGATCAGCACGTCGACGCTCCGCACCATGCGCTCGGAGGGATTGCAGTGCAGGTCGACCGTCGCCGCCACCGGCACGCCGGTTCCCACCACGGACCGCACCATGGCGTAGAGCTCGCCGTCCGGGTCGGGCTCCTCGGTCGTGGTCATGGCGCCGTGGTTGGTGATGTAGACGGCGTCGAGCGGCAGCGCGGCTCTCAGACCGTCGCGCATGTGCGCAAGGCAGTCCCGGATGAAGCGATGTTCGGCCGGCCCGCCGGGCTCGGCGCCGGTGATCAGAATCGGCACCGGCTCCCAGTCGCCCGTGCGGTCCATCTCGGCCACGAACCCCGGCATTTCCATCGGCCATTCGGGGGCCTTAGCGCGGGCGTTCTTCATGATCGCCTCGCCCTGCTGGAAGCAGCGCCCGCGAAAATCCGCCTCCGTCGTCACCGGCGCGAAGGCGTTGCTTTCCAGATGCATCCCGAGTATCGCGACGCGGGGTTTGCGGACTGAGGACATGCGGGTCTCCACCCATTCAATTGACGCGAAAAGCTAGTGGGCTACTATATCCAGTAGTTACGGAGGCATTATGGCTAAAGAAACGGCGCTGGCCGAGATCCGCGACACGCCGCTGACCGAGGCCCTGGGGCAGCGGTACTTGAGCTACGCGCTCAGCACCATCATGGCGCGCTCGCTGCCCGACGTGCGCGACGGGCTGAAGCCGGTGCACCGCCGGCTGCTCTGGGCGATGCACGAACTCAAGCTCGACCCCGCCCAGGGCTTCAAGAAATGCGCGCGCATCGTCGGCGACGTGATGGGCAAGTATCACCCGCACGGGAACCTCGCGATCTACGATGCGCTGGTGCGGCTCGCCCAGGATTTCGCCGCGCGCTACCCGATGGTCGACGGCCAGGGCAATTTCGGCAACATCGACGGCGACAACCCGGCGGCCGAGCGCTACACCGAGGCGCGGCTGACCGAGGCGGCCCAGGCGATGATCGCGGGGCTGGGCGAGGACGCGGTCGACTTCCGCCCGACCTATGACGGCGAGGGTCGCGAGCCGGTGGTGATGCCGGCGGCCTTGCCGAACCTGCTCGCCAACGGCTCGGCGGGCATCGCCGTCGGCATGGCCACCAGCATCCCGCCGCACAATATCGGCGAGATCTGCGCCGCGCTGCAGCACCTGATCAAGTTCCCGAACGCCACGATCGGCAAGCTGGTCGAGCTGATGCCCGGCCCCGATTTCCCCACGGGCGGTGTGCTGGTCGAAGGCCGGCAGGCGGTGATCGACGCCTATGCCACCGGGCGCGGCGGCTTCCGTATCCGCGCGAAATGGGAGGTCGAGAAGCAAAAGGGCGGCACCTACCAGGTCGTCGTCACCGAAATCCCCTACCAGGTCGCCAAGTCGAAGCTGATCGAGAAGATCGCCGAGCTGCTGCAGGAGAAGAAACTGGCGATGCTGGCCGACGTGCGCGACGAGTCGACGACCGACGTGCGCATCGTGCTGGAGCCCAAGAGCCGCAACGTCGACCCCGCCGTGCTGATGGAATCGCTGTTCCGCCAGACCGACATGGAGACGCGCTTCCCGCTCAACATGAACGTCCTGGACGCGGACGGCATGCCCAGGGTGATGACCCTGCGCGAGGTGCTGCAGGCCTTCCTCGACCACCGGCACGTCGTGCTGCAGCGGCGCACCAAGCACCGGCTGGAGCAGATCGCGCATCGCCTGGAGGTGCTCGACGGCTACCTGATCGCCTACCTGAACCTCGACGCCGTCATCGGGATCATCCGCACCGAGGACGAGCCCAAGCCCGTGCTGATGAAGCGCTTCAAGCTTTCGGACGTGCAGGCCGAGGCGATCCTCAACATGCGCCTCAGGTCCTTACGCAAGCTCGAGGAGATGGAGATCAAGGGCGAGCACAAGAAGCTGACCGACGAGCAAAAAGACCTGCGCGGCCTGATGAAGGACGAGGGCCGGCGATGGAAGGCGATCGGCGAGGAGATCGCCGATATCAACAAGCGCTTCGGAGGCAAGACGCCCTTGGGCAAGCGCCGCACCGAGATCGGCGACGCGCCTTCGGAGGTCGTGATCCCGCTGGAAGCGATGGTCGAACGCGAGCCGGTGACGGTGGTCTGCTCGGCCAAGGGCTGGATCCGCGCGATGCGGGGCCATCTCGCCGACTGGTCGAGCATCGTCTACAAGGAGGGCGACAGCGAGCGCTTCGTCTTCCATGCCGAGACGACGGACAAGCTGGTGATTTTCGGCACCAACGGCCGCTTCTACATGGTGGGCGTCGACAAGCTGCCGGGCGGGCGCGGGCATGGCGAGCCGCTGCGCCTCATGATCGAGCTGGGCAACGACCAGGACATCGTGAACGTCTTCGTGCGCAAGCCGGGGCGAAAACTGCTGGTCGCGGCCAGCGACGGACGCGGCTTCGTGGTGCCGGAGGACGAGGTGCTGGCCCAGACCCGCGCCGGCAAGCAAGTGCTGAACGTGACGCCGCCCGTGGAGGCGAAGGTCTGCACGCCGGTGGAGGGCGACACGGTCGCGGCGATCGGCGAGAACCGCAAGCTGCTGCTGTTCCCGCTCGAGCAATTGCCCGAGATGACGCGTGGGCGGGGCGTGACCCTGCAGAAATACAAGCAGGGCGGCCTGTCGGACGCCAAGGTGTTCACGCTGGCCGAGGGCCTCACCTGGAAGCTGGGCGACAAGGTAAGGACCGAGACGGACCTCAAGGACTGGATCGGCGAGCGCGCCCAGGCCGGCCGCCTGCCGCCGCGCGGCTTCCCCTCGGGCAACCGTTTCGTGTGAGCCGTCAGGCTCCCGCCGTGGGGTGGACCTGCGGCGGATAACCTCCAGCCAATGCTGCAGCGTTCGTAGGCGGCGTCAGGGCTTCGACGGTCGTGCGGGCCGGAAGCTTCCTTGCATGGCCATAGCCGCTCGGCGTCCAGCGTCGCAGCGCACCCCGCCACACCAGCCAGGCGCCGTCCGCAGCGCTATCCTGGCCGGGCAGGGCGACGAGCGCCCCATCAGGCATGTCGCCCAGGCGCATCCCGTGCCGACGCTTGGCGCGGCCGTCCAGGCGCTCGGTATGCAGCCGCGCATCCAGCTCGGGCGCGCGGGGCGGTTTGCCGCCGAAGACGGGGGCAACCGCGCGCAGGAAGGCGAGAAAGTCCCGGCGCCGGCAGAAGGCGCAGGGGCGGTGCCCGGCGGCGAGCGCCGTCGCTTCGTCCAGGAAGAACAGCTCGGTCCATCGGCCGGGCGTCATCACCTGGCGGTGGTAGTCCTTGAACCTCAGGCGGCAGACCAGCCAAGCCTGCGAGCGCCATCGCGCCGTTCCCAGCCGGCCCTGGTCGTCGTGCAGGCAGCCGCGATTGCCGGTCCACGCCCCGCGTTCCGGGATGGCGACGATCTCGCCGAACGGCGTCACGCGGTTCTGGAGCGGCATGGTGCAAGACTAAGGCGGTTCTGTGCCGATTGCCAAGCGAGGCGACTCACGCTAGGAACGCCATGGTGCGACCGCCCGAAAGGACCCCCGCATGTCGCGTTCGTCCAGCCGTCCCGTCGCGTTGATCCTGTGGCCCGCCGAGGGCATGGCCGCCGCGATGCGTGCGGTCGTGCTGGCGCTGTTCGGCAGCCTGCTGCTGGCGCTCTCGGCCAAGGTGCAGGTGCCGTTCTGGCCGGTGCCGATGACCATGCAGACCTTCG
>CAYMTM010000304.1:1623-4292 GCA_964393375.1 uncultured Rhodospirillaceae bacterium | reverse complement strand
ATGCCCAGGCTGATCCGCTCCTTCTCCACGTCGACGTCCAGCACCTTGACCTTGACGCGGTCGCCCTTCTTGTAGTCCTGGATCGCTTGGTCGCCGGGCTTGTCCCAGGAAATGTCCGACATGTGCACCATGCCGTCGATATCGCCCGGCAGGCCGACGAACAGCCCAAACTCGGTGATGTTGCGGATCTCGCCCTCCAGCTCGGTCCCGGCCGGATATTTCTCCTGGAAGCTCTCCCAGGGATTGGCCAGGCACTGCTTCAGGCCCAGCGAGATGCGGCGCTTCTGCGGGTCGACGTCCAGCACCATCACCTCGACCTCCTGGCTGGTCGAGACGATCTTGCCGGGATGGACGTTCTTCTTGGTCCAGCTCATCTCCGAGACGTGAACCAGGCCCTCGATGCCCGGCTCCAGCTCCACGAAGGCGCCGTAGTCCGTGATGTTGGTCACGCGCCCGGTGAAACGCGCGTTCTTCGGGTACTTGGCGACCACGCCCTCCCACGGATCGGCCTCGAGCTGCTTCATGCCAAGCGAGATGCGCTGGGTCTCGGGGTTGAAGCGGATCACCTGCACGGTGACGTTCTGGCCGATATGCAGCGCGTCGGAGGGGTGGTTGATGCGCCGCCAGGCGATGTCGGTGACGTGCAGCAGGCCGTCTACGCCGCCCAGGTCGACGAAGGCGCCGTAGTCGGTGATGTTCTTGACCACGCCTTGCAGCACTTGGCCTTCCTTGAGGTTCGCCACCAGCTCGGAGCGCTGCTCGGCGCGGCTCTCCTCCAGTACGGCGCGGCGCGAGACCACGATGTTGCCGCGCGAGCGGTCCATCTTGAGAATCTGGAAAGGCTGCGGGCTGCCCATCAGCGGGCCCACGTCGCGCACCGGGCGGATGTCGACTTGGCTGCCGGGCAGGAACGCGACCGCGCCCGACAGGTCGACGGTGAAGCCGCCCTTGACCCGGCCGAAGATCACGCCGGTCACGCGCTGGTTCTCCTGGAACGCCTTTTCGAGCTGCGTCCACGCCTCCTCGCGCTTTGCCTTCTCGCGCGACAGCATGGCCTCGCCGAACTTGTCCTCCATCCGCTCGAGGTAAACCTCGACCTTGTCTCCCACGCGGATCTCGGCGGGCCGGCCGGCGGTGGCGAACTCGCGCAGCGGAACCCGTCCCTCGGATTTCAGGCCGACATCGATCAGGGCGGTGTCGTTCTCGATCGAGACGACGGTGCCCTTGATGACGGTGCCCTCAAGGCCGTGGGCGGCGCCCAACGACTCGTCGAGAAGGGCGGCAAAGCTCTCCTTTTTCGGGGCGGATTTGGCGGCGGCGGTTCGGGCCATGGATCGGTGCTTCCTTTCTTCCTATTCCGGCCGACCGGTTGTATCCGGCGGTCTTCAAGGACGTGACAAAACACGCCACCCGATCCGGCTCGCGCCGGCGCCGGGCGACGTGCGGTTTACTGCGTGCCCTGTGCCGCCGGCCTCACGCCCGCGCCGGCTTGGCCGGACCCAGGCGGGACTCGACAAAGGCGAGTGCGGCGGCAAAGGCGGCATCGGCGTCCATCGACGTGGTGTCCAGCAGGAACGCGTCGTCCGCCCGGACCAACGGCGCGGTCGCACGCGACTGGTCGCGCGCGTCACGCTCCGTCAAGTCCTTCAGAACAGCTGCATATATAGCCTCCCGGCCCTGCTCTAGCAACTCCTTGTGCCGGCGCCGGGCGCGCTCCTCCACCGTGGCGGTCACGAACAGCTTGGCCGGGGCTTCGGGACAGATCACCGTGCCGATGTCGCGCCCGTCGATCACCGCGCCCGGCGCGCCGCCGGGAGGCCGGGCGGCAAACCGCCGCTGGTAGTCCAGCAATGCCCGGCGCACCGCGGGATGCGCGGAGATGCGGCTTGCCATGCGGCCGGTTTCCTCGGTCCGCAGGGCAGGATCCTCCAGAGTCGCCGGGTCAAGGCCCGCCGCGATCCGGGCGCAAGCGATTTCGTCATTCGGATCAGTGGCTTGCCGGAGCACTCCCAAGGCCACCGCGCGATACAGCCGGCCGCTGTCGAGATGCGCGAAGCCGTAGTGGCGCGCCAGGCGCCGGGCCAAGGTTCCCTTGCCGGAGGCCGCCGGTCCGTCGACCGCGATGACTGGGTTCATCGTTCGGGCGCAGGCGCGATCCTTGCGCCAAGCCCGTTCATGAGGCCGACGAAGCCGGGGAAGCTGGTGTCGATGAAGCTGCCGTCGTCGATCCGGACCGGCCGGCGCGCGGCCAGGCCCAGGACCAAGAAGGCCATGGCGATGCGATGGTCCATGTGGGTTTCGACCAGCCCGTCGCCCGGCGGTGGCGCTCCGCCGCTGCCCTCGACCGTAAGGGAGTCCTCGCCCATCGAAAATTTGACGCCGTTGGCCTCTAAACCGCGGGCGATGGCGGCAAGGCGGTTGCTTTCCTTGACCTTCAGTTCGGCCAGGCCGCGCATCACCGTGCGCCCGCGCGCGACCGACGCCGCCACGGCCAGGACGGGGTATTCGTCGATCATCGTCGGCGCCCGCTCCGCCGGCACCTCGACGCCGGTCAGGCCGCCCGCTTGGGCGACGAGGTCCGCCACCGGTTCGCCGCCTTCGACGCGCCGGTTCTCGATCGCGATCTTGGCGCCCATTTCCTGCAGGGTCTTAAGAAGCCCGGCACGCAG
>CAYMTM010000304.1:0-1613 GCA_964393375.1 uncultured Rhodospirillaceae bacterium | reverse complement strand
CGCTCCACTCCCGGGTGACCATCAGCTGGCCGACCACCCGGTCGCGCGACAGCGTCACGCGCGAGCCCGGCACGATCAGTGCGGCGACCAGCGGAAATGCCGCCGAGGAAGGATCGCGCGGAACCGTAACGTCGCGCGCCTTCAGTTCGGGCTGGCCACGAAGCGTGATGCGCGTGCCGCCGCCCTCGGCCGGCTCGACGCTCACTGTCGCGCCGAAGTGGCGCAGCATGGTCTCGCTGTGATCGCGCGTCGGCTCGGGCTCGATCACCGTAGTCTCGCCCGGTGTGTTGAGCCCGGCCAGCAGGATGGCCGACTTCACCTGGGCCGATGCAACCGGCAGACGATAGGTGATGGGCAGCGGCGTCTTGGCGCCCGTCACGGCGAGCGGCAACCGGCCCCCCGAGCGGGTCACGAAGCGCGCGCCCATTTGCGACAGCGGCTCGATGACGCGCGCCATCGGCCGGCGCGTCAGCGATTCGTCCCCGGTGAAGAACGCGGTCATGTCGTGCGTTGCGACCAGGCCCAGCAAGAGCCGCGTGCTGGTGCCGGAATTGCCCAGGTCCAGCACAACGGCCGGTTCGCCCAGGCCGCCGACGCCGACGCCGTCGACCTGCCAGGCATCGCCCACGCGCTCGACGCGCGCCCCCATGGCCCGGCAGGCGGCGGCGGTGCGCAGCACGTCTTCGCCCTCCAGCAGGCCGGCGATCCGCGTGCGACCCACGGCAACGGCGCCAAACATCAACGCGCGGTGGGAAATCGACTTGTCGCCGGGAACGGCGGCGGTCCCGGCCAGCGCCGGCGAGGCCGAGGCATGCAATGGAACCGCGGACCGATGCAAGCGGCTGCCCTCCCCTGGAGCGCCGGCAACGCCCGAAATCCCATGTCATGGCGGGGCTGCCGGCGGCGGGCGCTCTCCTAGCATGGAACCCGGAAAATGCGAAACTTCCAGGGCTTAAGGGCGGTGGCTTTTTGCTTTTGACAAGCCGGTGCGGGCGTGGCAATTGCACCCGGCTTTGCGGCCGGCCCGGGCCACGGGTCCGCATACCGCCGGCGGCAGCTGAGCCTGTTCCAAGGAGATCCCGACGTGGCCAAGCCGGAATGGGGCGTCAAGCGCACCTGCCAGAGCTGTGGCGCCGTTTTCTACGATCTGCGGCGCGATCCGATCACCTGCCCGAAATGCGGCACCGAGCACGATCCCGAGGCCGTGCTGAAGTCGCGGCGTAGCCGCCCGGCCGTGGCCGACGAGCCGAAGCTGGTACCGGTGCCGGTTCCCGAGATGGCCGAAGCCGAGGCGGCCGAAGCGCCGGATGTCGAGAAGGAAGAGGGTGAGGAGGAGGAGGAAGAGGCCGCCGTAATCGAGGATACCTCGGATCTGGGCGAGGACGAGGACGACCTGGGCGAGGTGATGGAGAACGTCGAGGACAACGAGAAGGAATAGCCGGCCCATCGCCCGCAGGCACGGTTTTTTCGCTTGCTGGCGCGGCTTTGTTGTACCTTACTTCCGCCAATCCGCTGGCGGGGCCGCCCCCAAAGCGGCCGACAAGGAGGTTCCGGGGCTGTAGCTCAGTTGGGAGAGCGCTACAATGGCATTGTAGAGGTCAGGGGTTCGATTC
>CAYMTM010000303.1:1884-4322 GCA_964393375.1 uncultured Rhodospirillaceae bacterium | reverse complement strand
CCAGCCGATCCCCGCCGCCTCGGCCAAAGGCTTTTCCATCACCGGCGCGGTATCGACGAACAGCTTCACCTCGCCGCCCAGACGGCGCTGCGTCCATTCCGCCAGCCGGCGCAGTTTTCCCTTCAGCACATCGTGGTAGTCGTCGCCCCTCGCGTAGACCGACACGATCCCTGCGCAAGCGTCGCTTGATGTTTCACGTGGATCATGGTCGGGCGCATAGGACAGGCCGACGACGACGACGCTTCGGGCCTCGGGCCACAGGATTTGCGGATCGCCGCGCCGGTCGGCCTTGTCCGCCATCCAGCCCATCTCGCCGTGATAGCCGCGCGCCAGGAATTCCTTCAGACGGCCGCGCGTGGCCTCGGCCAGCCGTGCCGGGGCGAAGCCGACTGCGTCGAAACCGAGCGAAAGCGCTTCGGCGCGGATCGCGGCTTTGGGGTCGGATGCGGCGGGCGAGGCCCTAGCCGCGGCCGCGATAGGGGGCGACATCCTGGGGCGGGACCCACAGGCCCCGCGGCGCCGGGCCGGTCTGGTGGAACACGTCGATCGGCATGCCGCCGCGCGGATACCAATAGCCGCCGATCCTGAGCCAGCGTGGCCGGAGTGCCTTCGCCAGCGCCTTGGCGATGGCGACCGTGCAGCCCTCGTGGAACGTGCCCTGGTTGCGGTAGGAGGCGAGGTAGAGCTTCAGCGACTTGCTTTCGACGATCCAGTCGCGCGGCACATAGTCGATAACGAGATGCGCGAAGTCGGGCTGGCCGGTGATCGGGCAGAGGGTGGTGAATTCCGGGCAGGTGAAGCGCACGAGATAGCGGCTGCCCCTGTGCGGATTGGGCACGCGCTCCAGCCTCGCCCGGTCGGGCGAGGCGGGCAGGGCGGTCTGACGGCCGAGCTGGGTCAGCCCGGCATAGGCGGCGCTAGGTCTCTTCCTCGGCATCGGTCTCGGCATCCCGGTCGCCGGCGCGTTGCACGGCGTGAAAATCCTCGGCGAACCGCGCCAAGCTACCGCCCTCGATGGCCGCGCGCAAACCGGCCATGAGGTCCTGGTAGAAGTGCAGATTGTGCCAGGTCAGCAGCATCGCGCCGAGGATTTCCTTCGACTTGGTCAGGTGATGCAGATAGGCGCGCGAGAAGCCCCGGCAGGCCGGGCACGGGCAGGCGGGATCGAGCGGGCGCGGATCGTCGGCGTGCCGCGCGTTGCGCAGGTTGACCACGCCGCCCGGCACGAAGGCCCGGGCGGTGCGGCCCGAGCGCGTGGGCATCACGCAGTCGAACATGTCGATGCCGCGCCGGACGGCCTCCACAAGCTCATCGGGGCGGCCCACCCCCATCAGGTAGCGCGGCTTGTCTTCCGGCAGATGCGGCACGGTGGCGTCGATCGTCTCCAGCATCAGCCCGGTGCCCTCGCCCACCGCGAGCCCGCCGATCGCGTAGCCGTCGAAGCCGATGCGCTTCAGGGCATCGGCCGACTCCGCCCGCATCTCCTTGTCGATGCCGCCCTGCACGATGCCGAACAGCGCGTAGCCCGGCCGCTGGCGAAAGGAGGCGCGGCACCGCTCGGCCCAGCGCATCGACATCTGCATCGACTTGCGGCCCAGTTCGGGCGCGATCGGGTAGGGCGCGCACTCGTCCAGGCACATCGAGATCGTGCTGTCGAGCAGGTGCTGGATCTCGATCGCGCGCTCCGGCGTCAGGCTGTGCGTGCTGCCGTCGATATGGGACTGGAAGGTGACGCCGGTCTCGCTCAGCTTGCGCAACTCGGCCAGCGACATCACCTGGTAGCCGCCGCTGTCGGTCAGGATTGGGCCGGGCCAGTTCATGAACTTGTGCAGGCCGCCCAGCCGCGCGACCCGCTCGGCGCCCGGCCGCAGCATCAGGTGATAGGTATTGCCCAGCACGATCTCGGCGCCGGTTGCGCGCACCTCGTCCGGGCGCATCGCCTTGACGGTGCCGGCCGTGCCCACCGGCATGAAGGCGGGCAGCTCCACCGTGCCGTGCGCTGTGTGGAGCCGTCCCCGGCGCGCCGCGCCGTCGGCGGCGATCAGCTCGTAGCGGAACCCGCTCATGCCGTCCTCGATAGCAGGCAGGCATCGCCATAGGAATAGAAGCGATAGCTGGCCTTGATCGCATGGGCATAGGCGGCCCGCATGCGCTCGAGCCCCGCGAAGGCCGCGACGAGCATGAACAGGGTGGAGCGGGGGAGGTGGAAATTGGTCAGCATCAGCTCGGCCGTGCGGAAACGGTAGCCTGGCGTGATGAAGATGTCGGTTTCGCCGGCGAAGGGGCGTATCGCGCCGGTTTCGTCGGCCGCGGTTTCCAGGAGACGCAGCGCGGTGCTGCCGACGGCGACGATGCGGCCGCCCTTGGCGCGCGCGGCGTTGACGGCGGCGGCGGCCGTGGCGCCGATCTCGCCCCATTCGGCGTGCATGCGATGGTCC
>CAYMTM010000303.1:0-1874 GCA_964393375.1 uncultured Rhodospirillaceae bacterium | reverse complement strand
AGCGCGCGCACAGACGTCGTGCCGACGGCCACCACCCGGCCGCCGCGCTCACTTTCGGCGCGCACCGCCGACGCCGCCGCCTCGCTGACGCGGAACCGCTCGGCGTGCATGCGATGGTCCTTCGTGTCCTCGGCCGTCACCGGCAGGAAGGTGCCGGCCCCGACATGCAGGGTCAGCGTGGTTCCCTCGACGCCGCGTTCGCGCAGCGCCCGCATGAGCGCCGGCGTGAAATGCAGCCCGGCGGTCGGCGCCGCTACCGCACCGTCGCGGGCGGCGAACATCGTCTGGTAGTCCTCGCGATCTTCCGCGCGCTGTCCCTCCTTGCGCCGGATATAAGGCGGCAGCGGCATGCGGCCGGCCTTGCCGATCGCCGCGGCCAGCGCGGGGCCCGTAAGCGAGAACCGCAGGCGCACCTCGCCGCCCCCGCGCGCCAGCACTTGGGCGGACAGGCCGCCGGCGAAGTCGACGCGGTCGCCGGGTTTGAGCTTCTTCGCAGGTCTTGCAAAGGCGATCCATTCGTCGTCAGCGGCGCGGCGATGGAGGTTGACCGAGACCTTCGCCGCGCCGCGCCGGCCGTCAAGCTGGGCGGGTATCACGCGCGTGTCGTTGAACACCATCAGATCGCCGGGGCGCAGCAGGTCGGGCAGGTCGCGGACCAAGCGGTCCTGCAGGCCTTGCGCATCGACCACCAGCAGGCGCGCGCTGTCGCGCGGCCGCGCCGGGGTCTGGGCGATCAGCTCCGGCGGAAGCTCGAAGTCGAAGTCGGCGGTCCTCACCCCGGGCTAGGGCGCCAGCAGGTCGCGGATCACGCGATGCGTGCGCTGCATCGTCTCGCGCAGCACGGTGGCGTTGTTGACCGCGATCGGCAGCCCGGCCGCCTCCGCGGCGGCCTTGACCTCCTTGGACTTCGCGGCGCTCGCGGCGGCCTTGCGCACCTCGTAGGCAAGGTCGGTCGGCATGCCGGGCGGGCCGAACAGGCCGACGGCCACGGTGAAGGACAGTTTGCGCTTGAGCGATTCCTCGACGAAAGTGGGGACATCCGGCAGCGCCGGGTGCCGCTTGGCGCCCGAGGTCAAAAGGCCGCGCAGGTTGTTCGACTTGTTCAGCAGCGCCGGCGTGGGCAGCACGCCGAGTTCGACGCGGCGGGACTGGAGCGATTCGACGATCTCGCGGTCGACCTGGTAGGCGCGCTGGCCGAAGCGGGCATTGATGTCGTCCTCGAGGATCGCGGCGAACACGCCGGCCGGGCTGGCGGCGCCGTAGAGCGCGAGGGAGGGGCGTGCGCCGCCGCGCATCTGCTTGAACAGCGACTGGTAGTCCTTGACCGGGGAATCCGCGGCGGTCACCAGCGCCAGCGACACGCCGTCGGTCAGCTTGGCGACGCGCCGCAGCGTCTCCAACTTGGCGGTAGTGCCGGAGAGATGCTCGTGGAACAGCCGCGTGGCGTCGGTGATCGCCAGCAGCGTGCGGCCGTCCGGCGCCGCGCGGGACACGGTTTCGAAGGCCGTGGTGCCTTCGGGGCTGCGCTGGGTTTCGATGACGATGCGCGCGCCGAGCGCCCGCTCCATGCCGGGCTTCAGCAGGCGCATGACGGTCTCGGTTACGCTTCCGGGACCGAACGGCTCGATCACGGTGACGGTCTGGCCTGCGAGCGGGCCTTGCGCCGTCGCCGCCGCCGGCAGCAGGCCTAGCAGGAGGCAGGCTGCCGGGATCGAAGCGCGAAAGGCGGCGGTCATGTCCCCTCCTTGGCGCGGCGTCCGCGCAGGAAATAGGTTTCCATCGTTCCCTTGCCCTTGATTTCCACCGGCCCGCAGGGCGAAAAGGTGTAGTCGTTGCGCAGATGGCGGAAGGCGGCGGGCGAGACGTGGATCTCG
>CAYMTM010000302.1:0-4351 GCA_964393375.1 uncultured Rhodospirillaceae bacterium | reverse complement strand
ACAGCAGGAAGCCGATCTCGAAGGCGCGCTTGAGCTCGCTGATCATGAAGGCGGGGATCAGCGCGCGCAGCGGCGTGTCGGCCGGGTTCACGACCGGCGGCGCCTTCGACAGGTCGAGGAAAAGCCGCAGGTCCTGCTGGCGCACATGGGCGATCATGAACTTGTGCAAGGGCGCCACTGCGCGGGTGAAGGCCTGCTCCTCGTTGATCTGCTCGTCGATCAGCGGCTTGATGCCGGCCTGGTAGGACTCCTCGACCACCGGCGCCATGACGAAGAACGTCAGGAACATCGCCAGGCTGATCAGGACCGCGTTGGGCGGGGCCTGTTGCACGCCCATGGCGCTGCGCAGGAAGGACAGGACCACCACGATCCGCGTGAACGACGTGACCATGACCAGGATGCCGGGCGCCAGGCTGAGGATCGTCGTGAGCGCAATGAGCTGCAGGATGCCGCCGGTGAGCGACCCGCCCTGGCCAAGATCGAGCGTGACGGTCTGCGCCAGGGCAGGGGCGGCAGGCAGCGCCGCCATGACGAGGGCCGCGCCGGCAAAGAGGGTTCGGCGGCCCCTCATGGCGCGGGCTCCGGGGGCCGTCCGGCATCGCTAGCCGGCACCCCGGTTTCGATCACCAGGTCCTGGGCCGCGCCCAGGAGCAGCAGGTGCTCGACGCCGTCGCGGCGGACCAGAACCAGCCGGCGGCGTGTGTCGACCGGCGCCACCTCGACCACCGACAGGCGGCGGCCGCGCTTGCCATGATGTGTGACCATGCCGCGTGGCCCGAAACGCCGGACCACCCAGGCGAAGGCGGCGATCAGCCCCAGCACGAATACCAGGGCGATGACGAACTTGAGGTAGGCGGCCAGGTCCATGGCGCGTCAGCCCGCCGCCTTTTCGCGCGCGGCCGCTTGGCGCACGGCATCGGGGATGCCGCCGTTCAGCCGGTAAAGGTAGGACAGGATCTCGGCCACCGCGGTGAAGGCGGCCAGCGGGATCAACTGATCGAGTTCGACGGCCTCGAGCAGCGCCGCGAGGTCGGCGTCCTCGCGCACCTTGATGTCGTTGGCGAAGGCCAGGCGGAGGATTTCCTCGGCCTCGGCGCCCTTGCCCTTGGCGACGACGCGCGGCGCAGCGTCGCGCGCTGCGTCATAGCGCAGCGCGACGGCCACCGGAACCTTGTCCTGCGGTTCGGGCTTGTCCGATTTCGCCACGGGTATTCTGCCCCATCGCCATCGCGGCCTAGCGCGATACCTGGACTTTTAGGCATCTGGGTAAATAATGCCTTAAGGGGCGCCTTTCGCCCGCGCTGCGCGGTTTGCAGAGCAGTGCCGGCGCCGGCCGGGTTCCGTTGGAAAGATTTGCCCCCGCCGGGAATTGCGGTATCTGTAACGAAAGTGTCATCGGCTGGGGCGCAAAGGCACGCTACGAGAGCCGGGGACCAAACCGGAGGAGGGACCAGCCATGTGCCATCGGCGAACTGCCGCCAGCCTGGCGGCGCTCGGGGTCGCGTCGCTGCTTGCCGGTGCGTTGCCGGCCCAGGCGCTGGACGCGCGATTCAAGGACGCCGACAACGACCTGGTGGCCGATGCGCCGACCGACCCGAAGCAATGGGTTGATCCGGCCACGCTGGTTTTCGCCTACACGCCGGTGGAGGACCCCGCCGTCTATGCGAAGGTCTGGCAGGAGTTTCTGGATCACCTGGCCAAGGAAACCGGCAAGAAAGTGCAGTTCTATCCCGTGCAGTCGAACGCGGCGCAGATCGAGGCGATGCGCGCCGGGCGCCTGCACGTTGCCGGCTTCAACACCGGGTCGAACCCGCTGGCGGTCAACTGCGCCGGCTTCGTGCCCGTCGCCATGATGGCGTCGAAGAAGGGCGAGTTCGGCTATGAAATGGAAATCATCACCTACCCCGGCAGTGGCATCGAGAAGGTCGAGGACATCAAGGGCAAGAAGATGGCCTTCACCGCGGAAACGTCGAATTCGGGCTACAAGGCGCCGTCGGCCCTGCTGCGCGAGAAGTTCAAGCTGGAAGCCGGCAAGGACTACGAACCCGTATTCTCCGGCAAGCACGACAACTCGATTATCGGCGTCGCCAACAAGGACTACCCGGCGGCGGCGATCGCAAACTCGGTTAAGGCCCGCATGATTGCCCGCGGCGTGGTCAAGCAAGACCAAACAAAGGCGATATTCAAGTCGCAGACCTTCCCGACCACTGGCTATGGCTACGTATACAACCTCAAGCCGGAGCTGGCGGAGAAGGTGAAAAAGGCGTTCTTCAGCTTCAAGTGGGAAGGCACGGCGCTGTTGAAGGAATTCGAGAAGAACGAGCCGCCGGCCGAGTCCTTCATTCCGATCTCCTACAAGGACAACTGGCAGATCGTGCGCGAAATCGACCAGGTCATGGGGGTGAAGTACACCTGCAAGGGCTAGCCCGAAGCCTCGGGCGGGCAGCGCGTGAATCCAGGGGAGCGGCGCCGGGGGATGCTGCGGATCGAGGGGCTGAGCAAGCGCTATCGCACGGGCGATCTGGCGCTGGACGGGGTCGACTTGGAGGTTCCATCCGGGCAGGTCATGGGCCTCATCGGCCCGTCCGGCGCGGGCAAATCGACCCTGATCCGCTGCATCAACCGCCTGGTCGAGCCGTTGGCGGGGCGGATTTTCCTGGGCGATGTCGAGCTGACCTGCCTAAACCGGCCGGCGCTGCGCGCCGCGCGCCGGCGCATGGGCATGATCTTCCAGGAGTTCGCCCTGGTGGAGCGCCTGACCGTGATGGAGAACGTGCTGTCGGGCCGGCTCGGCTATGTCGGGTTCTGGCGCAGCCTGTTCCGCCGCTTTCCGCCGGAGGACGTGGCCAAGGCCTATGCCACGCTCGACCGCGTAGGCCTGATCGACCACATCGACAAGCGCGCGGATGCCCTGTCGGGCGGGCAGCGTCAGCGCGTAGGCATCGCCCGTGCCGTGGTGCAGGACCCCGACATCCTCCTGGTCGACGAGCCGACCGCCTCGCTCGATCCCAAGACCTCGCGCCAGATCATGCGCCTGATCTGCGAGCTGTGCGCGGAGCGCGGCCTGGCGGCGATCGTCAACATCCACGATGTGGGCCTGGCCCAGATGTTCCTGCGACGTATCGTCGGCCTGCGCCAGGGGCGGGTGGTGTTCGACGGCCCGGCCGCGGCGCTGACGCCCGAGGTGCTCACCCGCATCTACGGCGAGGAGGACTGGACCCGCTCGATCCGCAGGGACGAGGAGGACGACGAGGCTTCGCCGGCGCGCGGTCCCGCCGAGGAGCCCCAGCGCGAACGCCTGGCCGGCCTGTCGTGAGCGTCGCGTCCGGCTACCATGCGTCCTGGCGTCGCAAGCCTTTCATCGCCGACGCGCGCCTGCGCTGGGCGCTGATCGTCGGCAGCATTCTCTACCTGGTCCTGGCGATCGGCGGATTGGAGGTGAACTGGGCGCGGGTCAGCGAGGGCCTGGTGCGCGGCTGGCGCTTCCTCGTCGCCTTCGCGCAGCCCAATTTCGTGTCGCGCTGGGACGACATCTGGCTGGGCACGCAGGAAAGCCTGACCATGGCGGCCACCTCGACCGCCCTCGGCATCGTGCTGTCGATCCCCGTAGGCATCGGTGCGGCGCGCAACCTGTCGCCCCGGCCGGTATACCTCGTCTGCCGGGCCATTGTGGCCGTGTCCCGCAGCTTCCAGGAGATCATCATAGCGATCTTCTTCGTCGCGATGGTCGGCTTCGGGCCGTTCGCCGGGTTTCTGACCCTGTCGCTCGCCACCATCGGCTTCCTGGGCAAGCTTCTGGCCGAGGACATCGAGGACATCGACGAAGCGCAGGCCGAGGCGATCCGCGCCACCGGCGGATCGTGGCTGCAGCTCGTCAACTACGGCATCCAGCCCCAGGTGATGCCCCGCCTGATCGGCCTCAGCCTGTACCGCCTGGACATCAATTTCCGCGAATCCGCCGTCGTCGGCATCGTCGGCGCTGGCGGGATCGGCGCCACCCTGAACACCGCGCTCGACCGCTACGAGTTCGACAGCGCGGCGGCGATCCTGCTGCTGATCATCGCCATCGTGATGGCTGCGGAGTATGGGTCGAGCATGGTCAGGCGGAGGATCCAGTAGTGCCGGTGCTGAAGGATGCGGCCGGACGCCTCGACTGGCGCGTGCGCACGCCGCGCGAGGAGCTGCTGCGCTGGTTCGGCTGGTTCGTGCTGCTGGCCCTGTTGGTGTTCTGCTGGGAGGTGATGACCAAGGATACGATCTGGTCCTTCGTCGCCGACGCGCCGACCCAGGCCGCGGATATCGCCCAGCGCATGGTGCCGCCGCGCTGGGAATACATGGCCAAACTGTGGTG
>CAYMTM010000301.1:0-4384 GCA_964393375.1 uncultured Rhodospirillaceae bacterium | reverse complement strand
CTGCTCGCGGGTCCGCGCAATCTCCAGGTTGAAGGCGTAGAGCGCCAGCAGGTCTTCGCGCCGGTCCGGCGGTGCGAACATGGCGCACAGGAAGCGGTCCGGGTCGTGCCGGCGGACCTCCTGCGCGCAATAGGAGGGGGCGCCCGGCCCGACCACCGGACGCCCTTGCTCTTCTCCTGTTGCCAGCCGCGCGCTAGCCCAGGTTCTTCTCGGCGAAGTCCCAGTTCACCAGCTTGTCGAGCCAGGCGGTGATGTAGTCGCCGCGACGGTTCTGGTAGTCCAGATAGTAGGCATGCTCCCACACGTCGATCGTCAGCAGGCACTTCTTGCCCTGCACCAGCGGCGTGTCGGCGTTGCCGGTGCGCACGATCGCGAGCTTGCCGCCGTCCTCGATGAGCCAGCCCCAGCCTGAGGCGAACTGACCCAGCGCGTTGGCGTGGAAGGCGGCCTTGAACTTGTCGTAGCCGCCAAGATCGGAATCGATCCTGGCCTTGATCTTGCCCGCCGGCTGGCCGCCGCCGCCGGGGCGCATGCTGTTCCAGTAGAACGTGTGGTTCCACACCTGCGCGGCATTGTTGAACATGCCGGTGCGGTTGGGATTGGCCGCGGTGGTCTTGATCAGCTCCTCCAGCTTGAGGCCGGCCAGGTCGGGCGCATCCTTGAGCTGGTTGTTCAGGTTGGTCAGGTAGCCCTGGTGATGCTTGCCGTAGTGGAAGCCGATCGTGTTCGCCGATATCACCGGATCGAGCGCGTTGTCGGCATAGGGCAGCTTGGGCAGCTCGTGCGGTCCCGACGCCTGGGCGACGCTCACGCGCGGCGCCGCGAGCGCCCGATCGGCCGCCGCCAGGGCAACCGTGCCCGCTGCGACGCCGCCAAGGAAATGACGTCTTGCCATTTTTCCCTTCCATCCTCGTTCCGTCAGGTTCATTTCACCCTCCCTTGCACCCATTTCCCGTCTCCCACGGGTTTTGCGGCCGCCGACACTAACGCATGCAATTGTGGGCGGAAAGTCGCAATGGCCGTAGGGTCTTCACATGTGGCTTACCGCGCGCCGCAACGGCCAGCGCGCTGGCCTGCGTTGAAACTGGGGCCCAATCGTTGTACTGAATCGGCAACAACGAATCCGACAATGGGGGATGAGAGCAAATGGCAAAATTCTTCGACTCGCTGCAGAACACGGTGCTGGCCGGCGTCGGGCTGCTGATCGTTTACATTCTGATCACGCGCGGCATCTCGCTGGACCACAACTGGTTCGCCTTCCTGTTCCGCTGGCTGCACGTGCTGAGCGGGATCATGTGGATCGGCCTGCTCTATTATTTCAATTTCGTGCAGATCCCGAGCATGCCCAAGATTCCGGACGACCAGAAGCCCGCCGTGAGCAAAGTGATCGCGCCCGAGGCGCTGTTCTGGTTCCGCTGGGCGGCGCTTTCGACCGTCATCACCGGGCTTATCCTGGCGGCGATGAACGGCTACATCGTCGGCGCGCTGACCCTCGGCATCACCTCTGGCGTGCTGAAGCATCTGGCGATCGGCATCGGCATGTGGCTGGGGCTGATCATGGCCTACAACGTCTGGATGATCATCTGGCCGAACCAGCAGAAGGCGTTGGGCCTGGTCGAGGCCTCGGCCGACGACAAGAAGACGGCCGCGGCGACCGCCAAGCTGTTCTCGCGCATCAACACGATGCTTTCGGTGCCGATGCTCTTCGCCATGGTTGCGGCGCAGAACATCTTCTAGGGACTTTGCACTGGGCGCTCGCGGCGCCGGGGAGACGGGGCCTTCGGGCCCCGTTTTTCGTTTGCGGAACAAGAAGATTCGCCGGGTTAAGCCATGGTTAACTCGACCGGCGTAGGGTCGACGCGGCGCGTTTTAATTGAAGCAAGATGAACGACCTGCGTTCTGCGGCCACTCCCCGCGGCCCTGTTTTCACGGCTTTGCCCGGCGGCGGCCTGAAATGGGCCATCGTCGTTTTCGCGCTGGTCGTGGTGCTGATCGTAGACGGCGTCATCATGACCGGCGCGATCCGCCAGCGCCATCAGATCCTGGACGACGCCGCCCGTCTCGGCGAACGCATGGTGCGCTCGCTCGGCGAACACGCGGCGCAAATCGTCGGCCGCGCCGACCAGAGCCTCCTGGGCGTCCTGGACACGATGGCGACCCAGCTCCACCAGACGCCGGCGGACGACAGCGAAGTCGCCGGATCCCTGTTGCGCCACTTGGCGCCGATCCCCTATGCCAGCGCGATGCTGGTCGTCGACGACTTCGGCCACGTCAAGCATTCGGCCAGCTCGCTGGCTTGGATGTACGAGGCGCCGGCCTTCGTTCCCGCGGCGTGCGATGGCGCGCCGGCCGCCGCCATGCCCGCGTTCGAGGGAAATGCGCCCGGCGACGCGCCGCACATGGCGCTAACCATGCCGCGCGGCGAATGCCGGGTGCAGATGGTCCTCGCCCGGCGGGTTCCGGGACTCGCGTCCGCGGGTAGCCTTGTCCTGGCGATCGTGATCGAACCATCGTATTTCCAGTCCTTCTACGACTCGCTGATCACCGGCCCGAACGGCAGCGCCGGATTGTGGACCCGGGAGGGACGGCTGGTGGCCGGCAACGCCACGATCGCGGGGCGGATCGGCGCCGCGCCGAACCCGGCGGATCCCCAGGGCGCCGCCCTTGTCGACGCCATCGCCGGCGCCGCGGCCAGCGGCCAGCTGCAGGCGATGCTGACCGCCGACGGCATCGCGCAATTGACGAGCTTCCGCGTCGTGCCGCAGCTGGGCTTGGTCGCCTCGGTCGGGGTCGACGTCGACGCGATGCTGGCGCCCTGGCGCCTGCGCACGTTCGAAGCCGTGCTGACCGCCGTGGTCGTCACGCTGGCCATCCTTGCGATGGCGGTGATGCTGATCCGCATCGCGATCCGCAATGACGCCGTGCGCAGCGCCCTGCGCATCAGCGAGCAAAGATTCCGCGAATTCGCCGCCGCCTCCTCGGACTGGTATTGGGAACAGGATCCCGATTTGCGGTTCACCTTCCTGTCGCCCGCGGCGACCGCGCATACCGACATGCCGGTCAGCGAGCATATCGGACGCACGCGGCGCGAGCTGCAGCCGACGGGCCTCACGCAGCAGGAATGGGAGACGCACGAGGCGACGCTACGCGCGCACCTGCCGTTCCGAAACCTGCATCTGCACCGCGTCGCGCGGGACGGGTCGATCCGCCACTTCACGGTCAGCGGCGTGCCGGTCTTCGGCGCCGACGGCAGCTTCCAGGGCTATCGCGGCACCGGCACCGACATCACCGCCGAGGTGGAGGCGCGCAATGCATTGCAGGCGCTGATCGACGCCGTGCCGGCGATGATCAATGCCAAGGACACCGAGTCGCGTTACGTGATGATGAACGCCTACCAGGCCGCCATGTACGGCACCACCCCCGCGGCTGCGGTCGGCAGGACGGCGGCCGACCTGCTGGGGGAGACCTACGGCGCCTACACGCGCAACTACGACCGCCAGGTGATCGAGACCGGCAAGCCGGTCGAGTTCTACGAAGAGCGCTACGTGGCGGCGGACGGAATCGAGCGCGACTGGCTGACGACCAAGGTGCCGCTGCTCGACGCCACCGGCCGCGTCTACCGCGTCATCTCGGTGTCGACCGACATCACCCGCCGCAAGGACGCCGAGCGGCGCCTGACCGAAGCGCAGGCGGCCCTGGAGGAGGCCAAGGAAAGCGCGGAGGCCGCCAACCAGGCCAAGACCAACTTCCTCGCCAACATGAGCCACGAGCTGCGCACGCCGCTCAACGCCATCCTAGGCTTCTCTGAAGTGATGGAAAAGGAGATGCTGGGGCCGATCGGTACGCCGCGCTACGCCGAATTCGCCGCCGGCATCCACAAGAGCGGCACGATGCTGCTGCAACTCATCAACGACGTGCTGGACATGGCCAAGATCGAGGCCGGGCGCCGCGAATTGCGCCGCGAATGGGTCGACCTCAACGACGTCGCCAATGACGCGCTTCTGGTGGTACGCCAGCGTGCCGAGTTGGGCGGCCTGACCTTGAACGTGAAAGTGGCCGACCCCCTGCCGGCGTTCTATGCCGATCAGCGCGCGGTCGGCCAGATCCTCGTCAACTTGCTGACGAACGCGGTCAAATTCACGCCGCGCAACGGCAGCGTGACGCTGACGATCGACTTCACCGTCGACCAATTCGTGCTGGCGGTGGCCGACACCGGCGTCGGCATCCCGCCCGACATGCTCGACCGTCTCGGCACGCCGTTCCTGCAGGTGCAGTCCAGCATGACGCGTAGCCATGAGGGGACCGGGGGGGGCCTCCCCCACAACCAGACGCAGAAAGAACTGGATCTGGGCGAGCTCAACAAATCAAACCACAAAGCCAAAAG